>CP154795.1:1533414-1840097 GCA_039565995.1 Propionibacteriaceae bacterium ZF39
TCTTCCTGTTCCCGGTCGTCGGCTTCTTGATGCTCGGATCCGGGATGGGCATCCTGCCGCTCATCGGCGCCATGTGCGTGGGCTTCGCGATGGGCGGCGAGGCCGACCTGGTGAGCTATATGACCTCGCGGTATCTCGGCATGAAGTCGTTCGGATCGCTCTACGGCATCCTCTTCGCGCTGCTTGCCCTCGGCTATGCCATCGGCCCGGCCGTGTACGCCGCGTCCTATGACTCCACCGGCAGCTATCACACCGCCTACTGGATCTTCGGCATCGCCCTTATCGTCGTCATGCTCGCGCTGCCGTTCATGGGCAAGTATCGCTTCCGGCCCGCTGTCGCCGTCCCCGGCGCGCATGAGCCCGATCCCGAGGACGCCCCGACCACCCAGAACACCGGCGCCTGACCGCGAACTCCCGGCCCGCCGACTCCGCGTACTCCTCCGCACGATCCGTCACCGACCTTCCGCCACCGGCGGATGGCCTAGGCTGACCGGTCGTGACGGAGGAGTTCGGTTTTCAGGTGGGCACGCGCCTTGCGGGTACGCAGGGTCGCACGGGGGTCATCTCGACCCCACACGGCGAGATTCGGACGCCCGCGTTCATCCCGGTCGGCACGAAGGCGACGGTCAAGGCGGTGCTGCCGGAGCAGATGGCCGAGCTCGGCGCCCAGGCGTTGTTGGCGAACGCCTACCACCTCTATCTCCAGCCCGGTGCCGACATCGTCGACGAAGCCGGGGGACTGGGGCGCTTCATGAACTGGCCCGGGCCGACGTTCACCGACTCGGGCGGCTTCCAGGTGATGTCGCTCGGCGCGGGGTTCAAGAAAGTCATCGCGATGTCGGCCGATCGGGTCGCCGACGACCAGGCGATCGCCCCCAACCGCGAGCGGCTGTCGCACGTCGACGACGACGGCGTGACGTTCAAGTCCCATCTCAACGGGTCGATGCACCGCTTCACACCCGAGGTGTCGATGCAGGTGCAGCACCAACTCGGCGCCGACATCATCTTCGCGTTCGACGAACTCACGACACTCATGAACACCCGCGCCTATCAGGAGGAGTCCCTCGAGCGCACGCGGCTCTGGGCCGAGCGGTGTTTGGTCGAGCATGATCGGCTCACGGTCGAGCGGGCCGACAAGCCCTATCAGGCGCTGTTCGGGGTGCTTCAGGGTGCGCAGTATGAGGACCTCCGTCGCAAGGCCGCGCGCGACCTCGGCTCGATGACGATGCCCGGGGCCGATGGTCCGCGGGGCTTCGACGGCTTCGGCATCGGCGGCGCGCTGGAGAAGGAGAACCTCGGCACGATCGTCGGCTGGGTCTGCGAAGAACTCCCCGAGGACCGCCCCCGCCACCTGCTCGGCATTTCCGAGCCCGATGACCTGTTCGCCGCCGTCGCCGCGGGCGCCGATACCTTCGACTGCGTCCAGCCCTCGCGCGTCGGGCGCAATGGAGCGATCTACGGGCCCGACGGGCGCTTCAACGTCACCACGGCGGTCAATCGCCGCGCGTTCGAGCCGATCGACGAGGAGTGCGACTGCTACACGTGCGCGCACTACACCCGCGCCTATCTTCATCACCTCTTCAAGGGCAAGGAACTCCTGGCTTTCACGTTGGCGACCATCCACAACGAACGCTTCACCGTGCGGCTGGTCGATCGCATCCGCGAGTCGATCGACAACGGTGACTTCGACGCTTTCCGCGAGGAGTTCCTCGGTCGCTTCTATCGCTGAGACGGTCCAGCCGACGGAACGATCTGCTGGTCGCCACCCACGGCCCCCGAGCAAGGTGGGCGTCCCGGGACAGCCCCGGGCGCCGGCCACGCCGGTGGACCGCGAGGGAGAGCGACCGTGGATCAGGCCCCCAGGGTTCCCGGTTTCGATCGGCAGCGACCGTCCGCGCACGAGCTGCGCCGGACCCTGCGTACCCTCCTGGCCACCGGCCACCCCGTCGTCATGCCCGGGTGCACCGATGCTCTCGGCGCGCGACTGATCGAGCAGGCCGGGTTCGAGGTCGCGTACGCCACCGGCGCGGGCCTCGCCAACGCCCAGTTCGGCCTGCCCGACATCGGGCTCATCTCCCAGAGCGAAGTCGCCGATCACCTCGGTCGGCTCACCGCCGCGGTGGACCTGCCGATCATCGTCGATGCCGACACGGGCTATGGCGGGCCGATCGCCACGATGCGCACGGTGACGCTGTTCGAGCGGGCGGGGGCCGCGGGCATCCAGCTCGAGGACCAGGAGATGCCCAAGCGCTGCGGCCACTTCGATGACCACACTCTGATCCCGGCCGAACACATGCAGGCCAAGATCGCTGCGGCGGCGCAGGCACGTACCGACGGCGACCTCGTGCTCATCGCCCGCACCGATGCGCGGAGCGCCTACGGCTCCATCGACGAGGCCATCCGCCGCGCGAAGCTCTATGTCGGGGCCGGTGCCGACGTGATCTTCGTCGAGGCGCCACGGACCGTGGATGAGCTCCGTCTCGTCGGGCAGGAACTCACCGGCGTACCCCTTCTCGTCAACGTGGTCGAGGGCGGCCGTACGCCCCAGCTGTCGCTCACCGAGTATGCCGACCTCGGCTTCAACCTGGCACTCTTCGCCAACTTCCTCATGCGGGCCATGCACCACGCGGGCCGCAGCGCGCTCGCCCACCTGGCCGAGCGCGGGGAAACCATCGGCTACGCCGACCGCATCGCCACGTGGGAGGAACGCCAGGCGCTGTTCCACCTGCCCGAATTCACCGCCGCAGAGGCCCATTTCGACCGCGTTGACGTCGACGGCAGGGAGACCCGATGAAGACCTATGGCCGCAAGGACCTGCCCGAATCCGCAGGCGTCGTCATTCTCGGAGGCGGGCTCGCGGGCTGCGCCGCGTTGTTGGCGGCAGTGGAGGACGGGCACGACGCGATCCTGCTCGAGGCCACCCGCGACATCGGTGGGTCGACCGTTCTGAGCTCCGGCCTGTCGGCGTACGCCGGGACCGACGAGCAGGCCGAACAGGGCATCACCGACTCGCTCGACCTCCTGCGCGACGACATCCTGGCCACCGGCAAGGGCCACTGCGATCCCGAGCTGGTCGACCTCTATGTGGAGAACTCCATCGACACCTATCGCTGGCTGAAGGGCCACGGCGTGCGCTATGGCCACGTGCATGCGGCGTCGGGCCAGACCGTGCCGCGCTCGCATCCGACAGATACCTCCCGCATGCTCGAACTGCTCATCGAGGCGGCCGAGCCGCTCGGCGGCCGGGTCTTCCTCGGCGTCCGGGCCGAGCGACTGATCCGGGAGGACGGCCGCGTCACCGGCGTGCGCATCGAATCGGCCCGCGACACCGTGGTCCGCGCCGGGGCCGTCGTCATCGCCACCGGCGGCTTCTCCATGAACCGCGACCTGCTCGACCGCTTCGCGCCCGGCATGGCCAAGGCCTTCACCGCGGGTGGGGCTGGCAACCAGGGCGATGGCCTGCTCATGGGCTGGGACCTCGGCGCGGGCGTGATCGACACGCCCTGGATCCGCGGCACCTATGGCATCTACCCGAGCGACCACGTCGGCGAGCACGGCACGGGCATCCACGCGATCTACAAGGGCGGCATCGCGGTCAACGCCGAGGCAAGGCGGTTCTGCGACGAATCGCTGCCCTACAAGGTCGTCGGCGATCACTCGCTCGCCCAGACCGACGGCATCACCCACCAGATCTTCGACCAACGCGTGCTCGACGCCGCCGACGACGAGGTGGCGATCTTCGACTTCCGGGGACGGCTGGCGCTGGGGATGCTCGAGCAGTCCGACACGCTCGAGGGCCTGGCCGAGAAGCTCGGGATCGACGGCGAGACGCTGGCCGCGACCGTCGCCGACTACAACCGCCGCGTCACAGCGGGTGAGCCCGACGAGTTCGGTCGGCAATACCAGGCCGGGGGCGCCGGAGAACTCTTCCCGCTCGATACCCCGCCGTTCTATGCCCATCCCTCCGGCACCGTCGTGCTCGCGACCTATTGCGGCCTCACCGTCGACACGGACATGCAGGTCCTCGATGTCTTCTATGAGCCGATCCAGGGCCTGTACGCCGCCGGCGAGGTCATCGGCGGTTTCCACGGGGCGGGCTACATGACCGGCACCTCGATCGGGAAGTCCGGCATCTTCGGCCGCATCGCCGGGCAGCGCGCGGGGGCGTACGCCGCAGGGCACACGTCCGGATCCGACAACGCGGACGAGGGAGCGAGCGCATGACCGGTCTGTTCGACCTGAGCGGCCAGCGGGCCCTGGTGATCGGGGCCGGCGCGGGCGGGCTGGGGGAGTACGCAGCGCGGGCCCTCGCCGCGCACGGCGCCCGCCTGACCCTCGCGGAACAGGCCTCGCGCCTGGGCGAGCTCGCCCCGGTTGCCGCTCACCTCGACGCCACGACCTGCGCCATCGATGTCACCGACGAAGCCTCGGTGGAGGCGGCGGTGGCCACGGCGGCCGGCGACGACGGGATCGACATCGTCGTCAACTTCGCCGGGGCCATGCTTCGCCGGGAGTTCGACCTCACCACTGTGGAGGAGTTCGAGCGCATCACGCGCGTCAATCTCACCGGCAACTGGCTCGTCGGCCGAGCCGCCGGCAAGGCCATGCGACCCCGCGGCCGCGGCCGGATCATCCTGATGTCGACCGTGTACGCCGAACGCGTCGGCCCCGTGCCCGAAACCGCCTACTACGGCTCGAAGGCCGGTGTGGTGAACATCGCCCGGGGGCTGGCGGCCGAGCTCGGGCCCCACGGCATCACGGTCAACTGCCTGGCTCCCGCGGTGTTCTATCCGACTCCGATGACCGCGCCGCTCGCCGAGATGCCCGACCGTCTCGAATGGTTCTCCTCCCGCACGATGCTCGGCCGCCTGGGCGACCCCGCACGCGACATCGGCGGTCCCGTTGTCTTCCTGGCTGGTCCGGCCGCTTCCTATATGACCGGCCAGGTGCTCTATGTCGACGGCGGCTGGTCCGCCTGGTGACGAGTCCCTCCCACGATCATGACCCCACTCGGAAAGGTATTTCGATGACCAACAAGGCCCTTCTCATGCTCGACTACCAGGTCGCTCTCTGCGGCGAGGGCGAGCACGTCAAGATGCCACCGCTGGCCGCGCAGGCCGCCGAGCGCGGCGTGATCGACAACGCCGCCAAGGTGCTGGCCGCGGCCCGCGCCGCCGACTGGCGGATCATTCATGTCCGGCTCGCGTTCGATCCGACCTATGCGCTGCGGACCAACCGGCTGCCCCGGTTCGACAACTATCCCAACAACCGCCTGATGCTGGCCGATTCGCCCGAGGCGGCGTTCGTCGAGCCGCTGGCCCCGGCCGAGGGCGAGCCCGTCGTCGACAAGGGCTGCGTCGATCCCTTCGTGGGTACGCCGCTGCTGACGATGCTCGCGGCCGAGAACATCCGGGAGGTCTATCTCGGTGGCGTCGCAACCAACCTGGTCGTCGAGTCCGCAGCCCGCCACGCCTCCGACGCCGGCCTCCTCCCGACCGTGATCGAGGACATGTGCGCCTCGTTCGACCCGGCGCTGCACGAGGTCTCGATGACGAAGCTCATGCCGCTCTTCGCCCGGGTCGCCAGCAGCGCCGAGGTGCTGGAGGAGATCAAATGAGCGAGCACACCTATGACGTGGTCGTCGTCGGCCACGGCGTCGCGGGGCTGAGCGCGGCTGTGTCGGCGCGGGAATCGGGCGCGAGCGTGGCCGTCCTGGAACGGGCCGTCGAGGCCGAGGCGGGTGGCAACACGCGCTACACCGAGGCGTACCTCCGCATGGCTTCGCTCGACGAACCGTCCGAGGATCTCGTCGACCGGCTGCTCGGCGACTTCATGGGCCACCCCGATCCCGGGATCATGCGCGAGCAGGCGTACGCCCCGGCCAAGCAGTCCCCGCTGCTGAAGGCCCACCACACGATCGACCTCGACTACATCGAGGCCTTCGCCGACCAGGCCGGGGACACGCTGGGCTGGCTGACCGGCCACGGCCTGACGTTCGACCACCTGCCCACGCTGTTCCTCACCACGTCCACCACGCGCATGGCGCCCGTCGGCGGTGGGCTCGCGATCGTCGAGACCATGGGGCAGCGGGCGAAGGAACTCGGGGTGGAGTTCCACTATGAGACCACCGCTCGCGACCTCATCACCGACGACACCGGCCGCGTGACCGGCGTACGCGCGGAGACACCGCAGGGCCGCGCGATCTTCACGGGCGCGGTGATCCTGGCCAGCGGCGGGTTCCAGGGGAACGCCGAGATGCAGGCGCGGTATTTCGGGAAGCTCGGGCTGACCTGTCGTCCGGTGGCCCGGGGCGGCAACTACAACAAGGGCGAGGGCATCGAGATGGGACTCGCGGTCGGCGCCGCCACCGCCGGCAACTTCGCCATGTTCCACGCCGAGCCCGTCGACCCCCGCTCCGGCGAGGCAGAGGCCGCGATCATGTGCTTCCCCAACGGAATCCTCGTCAACGCGCGCGCCGAGCGGTTCACCGATGAGGCCCGCGGCCCCGTCGATGCCTGGTATGAGCGCGTCACCCGCGAGATCCACGACCAGCCCGAGGGCATCGCCTGGGTGATCATGGACGCTCAGGGCATGGCCGTGCCGAACGTCCGCACGGGCATCCGCACCGACCAGCCGAGCATCTCCGCCATGACCATAAGCGGCCTCGCCGACCAACTCGGCCTGGCCGCCGAGGCGCTGGAGGCGACGGTTTCGGCGTACAACAACGCCTGCACCGACGGCGAATTCGACCATTCCCAGCCTGACGGGCTGGCCACGCAGGGGCTCACCCCGGCCAAGTCCAACTGGGCGCGTCCGCTCACCGAGGGCCCGTTCGAGGCGTGGCCGATCATGGCGGCCAATGTGTTCACGTTCGGCGGGCTCAAGACGACGGCGTCGGCCGAGGTCGTCTCGCGCGACGGCCGGCCGATCCCGGGGCTCTACGCAGCGGGAGAGATGACCGGGCTCTACTACTCGAACTACACCGGCTCGACCTCCGTCCTGCGCGGTGCGGTCTTCGGGCGGATCGCGGGTCGCGAAGCAGCCGGAGGGGGTGCCTGATGCGCATCTGGCACCAGTCGTTCACCGTCCTCGGCGATGTCGGGCCCTATCGGGCGGCGCTGCAGCGTCACCTCGATGCGGCCTGCTCGCCGGGCACGACCGTCGACCTGCACGGCATGAAGCCGGGCACCTATCCGTCGGCATACCCCGGCACCCACATCGGGTACGTCTACCTCAGCGGCCTGCATCGCGAGCAGTTCGTGCAGGCCGCGCTGACCGCAGCCGATCAGGGCTATGACGCCGTGTTCATCGCGACCATCCCCGACACCGGATTCGAGGAGGCGCGGTCGCTCGTCGACATCCCCGTGATCGCGTTCGGCAACACGTCGGTCGCGGTCGCGGCGACGCTCGGCTCGTGCGTCGGCATCGTCAACTTCATCGCCGAGCTCGTGCCGCAGTTGCGCCGCAACATGCGCAACTACGGCTTCGGCGAGCTGGTCGGGCCGATCGTGCAGGTCGAGGCGGGTTTCAACGACATCATGGCCGCGTACGCCGACCCGCAACCCCTGATCGACGCGTTCACCCGGGCCGCGCGCCGGGCCATTGCCGAGGGTGCCGATGTCATCGTGCCGGGGGAGGGGCCGCTGAATGTGTTCCTCGCCGACCAGGGCCTCACCCGCGTCGACGACGTCCCGGTCATCGACTCGCTCGGCACGTGCCTGCGCATGGCCGAACTCCGCGCCAACCTGCACGCGAGCGGCGGACTGCGGCCCGCGACCACCGGCTTCTATCACGCCCGGCCCGACCGGGCGCTCGTCGATGCGGCGCGGGACTTCTACCACATCCCTGCCTCGCTGCGCGAGGACGGAATCCCGGGCTCGCTCAGGGCGGGCGACGCATGAGCCAGCACGTCGATGTCGCCATCATCGGCGCCGGAGCCGCCGGGGTGATGACCGCGCTCAAGGCCTCGGCAAATGCCGACCTGACCATCGCCGTGTTCGAGAAGGACCTCAGGGAGGGTGCCAACGCGGCGATCTCGTCGGGGTCGCTCGCGGCCGGAGGGACCCGCTTTCAGCGCGAGGCCGGCATCGAGGACTCGCCCGAGCAGCATGCCGCCGACATCCTGGAACACAGTCGTGACGAGGCCCACGCCGACTTGGTCCACGCCGTCTGCCGCGTGGCGCCGACGATGGTGGAGTGGCTGGCGGACGAGCTGGCGTACCCCATTGAGATCGGGCTCAACCTGCCCCGCGCCGGCATGGCTGCGATCCGGCTCCACAGTGATGTGGGCCGCCAGGGCGGAGTACGCCTCATGCGCCACCTCCGCGATGCCCTCGGCGAGCGCGACAACGTGGCGCTGGTCGACGGCGCCCCGGTGGTCGACCTGATCGGCGTGGACCACGTGACCGGGGTGGTGATCGAGCAGAACGGGGTCCGCGAGGAGATCCGGGCGGACACGGTCGTGCTCGCCGGCGATGGGTTCGCCAACAACCGTGAGCTGTTCGCGCGGTTCTGCAGTGAGCTGGGCGAGCCCGTCTATGCAGGTGTCAGCACCTCCACCGGCGACGCAGTGCCGTGGCTCGAGGAGCGCAGAGCGGTCTTCGCCAACATGGGCTCGTGCCTGCGGCACGGGCTGGTTGTGGCCGATCACGGCACGCGCGTGAGCCCGAGCCTGCAGTTCTATGGCGCGGTCTGGATCAACACCGACGGCGAACGGTTCGCCGACGAGGAGTCGATCGGCTATTCCCCGCTCGCGGGAGTGCTCTTCGACCAGCCGGGCAAGCGCGCCCTCATGGTCTGGGACGACGAGGCCATGGCCATCACGCAGGAATCCGAGCTGATGCGGGAATCGATCGCGGCCGGTGCGTTCGGGCGGGCGCGGGATGTGACCGAACTGGCCGAGCGCAGCCGGATCGACGCCAAGAAGCTGGAGACGGCGCTCGTGGCCGCTCCCGGACGCCGGCAGCTCTCGGCGCCCTATCACTGGGCCTGGCTGACCCACGGCGTACTCACCACCCAGGGCGGCTGCGAGATCGACACGCTGGGTCGGGTCTTGCGCGACGACGGTACGCCGATCCCCGGCCTCCGGGCCGCCGGGGGCACGGCCGTCGGCATCTCGGGGCCCAACAGCGACGGCTACATGTCCGGCAACGGGCTCCTCGCCGCGTTCGGCATGGGCTGGATCATCGGCGATGACCTGGCCGCGGCGGGCGTACGCCGGGCCTGAGCAGCGAATCACCGACCGGTTCCGGCATCTGGCACGGGAGGGTTCAGCCGGGACGGGTGAAACAGGGACAGTGGGACCACCACGAACCACGGAAGGACAGGGCATGGCAGCAGCGGTCAAGAGCTTGGGCTACGTGAGGGTCGAGACGACCGACCTGGAGCAGTGGCGACACTTCGGGGCCGACCTGTGCGGCTTCCAGGTCGCCGAGGACACCGAGGAGCACCTCGCTCTGCGCATGGACAACAAGGCGTTCCGGTGGTGGGTCAACAAAGGCGAGCAGGAGAAGCTCACGGCCCTGGGATTCGAGGTGGCCACCAAGGAGGATCTCGCCGAACTCACCGAGCGTGTCCGCGAGGCCGGCTATGAGGTCACCGTGCACACGCGGGAGATGGCCCGCAGCCGGTCGCTCACCGAGTTCGTCAGCTTCACCGATCCCGACGGAGTCGTCGACATCCACCTCTTTCTGGGCATGGATGACGCCATGACGCCGTTCGCGTCGCCCAACGGCACGGTCTTCCTGACCGGTGATGGTGGCCTCGGGCACGCCTTCCAGCTGGTGGGCGATCCGGATGCCTATCGCAGGCTCTATGTCGAGATCCTCGGCTTCAAGGTCAGCGATTGGATCGACATGGCCATGGGCCCGACGCCGGAGGCCCCGCAGATCGAACTCAACTTCCTGCACTGCAATCCCCGTCACCACACGTTCGCCTATGGGCAGATTCCGAACGGGCCGAAGTTGGTGGGCCACATCATGGTCGAGACGACGGATATCGACGCGGTGGGCCGGGCGTACGACAAGGTCGTGAAAGACAAGGCAGCGCCGCTCGTGCTCACGTTCGGCAAGCACAGCAACGACAAGATGCTGTCGTTCTATATGAACTCGCCGTCAGGCTTCCAGGTCGAGTTCGGCACCGGTGGCGTGCTCATCGATGACGAGAAGTGGACCCCGGCGCGCTACAACGCGCCGCAGTACTGGGGTCACGTCCGCCAGTCGGGCGAGCCGCCGAAGGACCCGGTCGACCGGGCCCAGGCAGCCGGCTGACCGGCCCACCGGAACCAGGGACGAAGCACCCCGTGCCAGGTGGCGCGGGGTGCTTCGTGTTCGGGGTGGGACGGCCTACTCGGCGAGTGCTGCCTGGTAGGTCGGTTCGTTCTTCTTGAGCCAGCGGATGAACAGCGCCGTGAGCGGCATGACGGCGTACTGCACGAGGACCTTGTAGAGGAACCCGAAGAACGTGTAGTTCGCCCACTGGCCGACCGAGGTGATGCCGATCGCCGTGGCGGCGATGGTGCAGAACACGAGGGTGTCGACGAACTCGCCGACACCGGTGGAGCTGGCCATGCGGGCGTACAGACCGCGCTCGCGGGAGCGCTTCTTCATCCAGCCCATGACCAGGGTGTTGAGGTTCTGGCCGGCCAGGAAGCCGAGGACGCTCGCCAGGACGATCTGCCAGACCGGCCCGAGGGCGCCCTCGAGCGCTGCCTGCTTCGCGATGCCGTAGTCGTCGTCGAAGCCCGGGAGCGCGATGATCACCCAGTAGGCGAGGACCGCGAGGATGCTCGCGGCGAAGCCGGTGAAGATCGCCCGGCGGGCTGCCCGGCCGCCATAGACCTCGCTGATGACGTCGCCGCAGATGTACGCCAGCGGGAACAGGAAGAAGCCGCCATCGGTGATGATCGGGCCGAACACGACGCCCTTGGCGCCGCCGATATTGGACAGGACGACCACGACGCACATGAGGGCGACGAGCGTCGCATAGTGACCCGTGCCGATCCGGGCGTACGCAAGGGGTTGCAGCGATTTCACGAGCGGGGAGTCTAGGTGGCCGGACGCGTCTGTGCGCGCGAGGTGCGTCTGGTGATCGCGGGACGTGCCGATGGGCGTACGCCGGCGCGCGACCTCACGGCCCCGGTGGTTGGCGGCGGGCGACGGGATAACGCCGGGTCATCTCGTCCAACGCGTCGGCCTCGCCCTCTTCGTGGGGCGGTGACCAGAGCGTGAGGCAACAGTCACGGGCCAGCGCGTCCATCGGCCAGGCCAATTCGTGTCGGCTCAGTTCGCGGACGTCCAGCCAGCGGGTGCCCTGTTCGAGGCCGATGAGTGCTCCGGCGAGTGCTGCGACGGCGTGGGGGTCACCGGCGCTCACCGCCAGGGCCCGGACCTCGGCCGGCCGGGCATCGCGCGCGTGCCGGGCGAGGTAGAGGGCACCCGCGAGGACCGACGCCGCGGTGGGTTCAGCCGCGAGTTCGGCGAGGCGAGCCGGGGACCAGTCGTGGACATCGTCGACGGCCGGCACAAGCTGGTCGAGCAGGGGATGGGTGGGCGAGAGATCGGCCAGCCAGCGGACGGCCGGCAAGGGGTCGAACGTCACCCAGGGTCCGGACTGATACACCTGCGCGAGGTGCCCACCGGCCATGATTCCCAGCACGAGCGCCGTGCTCCAGGCCTCGGGGTGGCCGTGGGTCAATCCGGCGGCTGCGGCACACCACGCTCCCATGCGATCCGGGTTCACGATGATCGCGCAGGCGGCCATGGCCAACACTCGCGGTAGGGCGGAGGGGCCGCGGCAGTCATTGCCGGCCAGTGATTTGGCGAGAAGCAACTCGGCCAGGGCGACATCCTCGACCGGTGTGGGGCCGCGATCGACCTCGAGAGCGGGCAGCTCGGCCAGCCACCCGTCCAGCAGTTCCTGTCGCGGCAGGTCGCGGCTGCAGGCCCCCCACCGCAGCAGCGCCTCCCGCAGATAGGGCAGGGGAGTGGGGCGTTCGAAGGAGTCGGGCGAGAGCACGTGACCGGATGCTCGCATCGACAGGTGATAACGGACCAGCCCGTCGAGCGTCCAGCACACCTGGTGCATGGCCGGCCCGGAATTCAGGAGTCCTGGGCCGGGGTTGCGAACGTCGCCGAGCATCATGCCGAGCATCAGTCCCCGGAAGCTGTTCGTGAAGGCCTCCGGGAAACCTGTCGGCGGCGCTGCACCGAGCCCGCTGGGGTCGCGGTCGTCCCCACCCATGCCGACAAAAGTAGTTCCATCTCCCGACTGCGGCAGCCGAACGCGGATTCTCTCAGCTGGGTCTTATGGGTTTTACCGGATTTTCCGGGGACGCCTGCCGGCCGGGGCTCCGGGGTGACAGGATTCGAAGAGGGATCGATCATGAGGAGCCGAAGATGACCATTCTGACCGGAGCCAACCGCAGGGCCGAGCAGTCGATCAGTCCTGAAGAAGGCCGCATCGTCATGCATTGTGCCGACCGCCCCGGAGTAGTGGCCGCCGTCTCCACCTTCCTGGCCGATGCCGGCGCCAACATCATCGAGTCGGACCAGACCACCACCGACCCCGACGGCGGCCCGATCTTTCTGCGGGTCGTCTTCCGCGTGGCCGACCTGGCTGCTCGCATCGACGAGCTCCGCGAGGAGTTCGCGATCCGCGTGGTCGAACCGTTCGCAGTCGAAGAATGGCGCATCACCCAGGCAGCCGTCGGCAAGCGGGTCGCCGTCATGGTGTCGAAATATGACCACTGCCTCATGGAATTGCTGTGGCGTTGGCGCCGAGGTGAGCTGCCGGTCAATATCGGCCTGGTCATCTCCAACCATCCGGATCTCGGCCCCGAAGTCAGGTCATTCGGGTTGCCCTTCGTGCACATTCCCGTCACCAAGGACAACAAGGAGTCCGCGGAGAACGAGCAGATCCGGCTGTTGAAGGACAACTTCGATGTGGTCGTGATGGCCCGCTATATGCAGATCCTGTCCAACCGGTTCCTGCGGGAAGTCGGCTGCCCGGTGATCAACATTCATCACTCCTTCCTGCCGGCCTTCATCGGTGCCTCGCCCTATCTCCAGGCCCATTCGCGTGGGGTGAAGCTGATCGGTGCGACTGCTCACTATGCGACCGAGGACCTGGACGAAGGCCCGATCATCGAACAGGACGTCGCCCGGGTGAACCATGACGACAACGTCGCGGCCCTGCAGCGGCGCGGTGCCGATATCGAGCGGGCCGTTTTCCTTCGCGCCGTGCAATGGCACTGTGAGGATCGCGTCCTGCGGCGCGGGAACACCACGGTGGTGTTCAACTGATCCTGGGCTCGGTGCGTGCTGCACCGCTGCGTCGAGACCCTCCCTTGTGCGTCGAGACCCCTGCTCGAGCAGGGGTCTCGCGTCAGCGCGGGGTGTCTCGCGAAGGGAAGTTGGTCGAGCGCCGGCCCTGCGGCCAACACCACATCCGCATGGGCTGACCTTTCGCACCGACGGTGGCAACATGGGGACATGAGCACCGACAACGATCAGATCATCGACGAAATGGTCCCCGATGGGTCCGAACAACTCGATCAGATCGAGTCGGATCGAAGCCTGATCGATCGTGGGCTGCGCGATCCGATGGAGGAGGGCTATGTCCCTCCCGACGACTGGTCGGTTGCGGAGGGGTTCGGCAACACCGCGGCAGAGATGCGTGAGGGCGAAACACTCGAGCAGCGCATCAAGCAGGAGGTCCCGGATGTCACCGATGACCCCGACAAGGAAGTCGACACGGAAGACCTCGACGACAAAGAAGTCGGGCATCGTCGGGCCGGGCGGCTGGTGGATGCCAACCACGGCTATCCCGGGGTGGACAACGAACCCCGTCTGATCGGTGAGGACGTCGGCATCGACGGTGCCGGTGCCAGTGCCGAAGAGGCCGCCATGCACATCATCGACGAGGACGAGATCGACCGCGACGACGACTGACTGCGCGTACGCCGCCCGGCGCGACCGGTCTGCGGTCAGCTCAACTTGAAGTGATTGGCGAGTTCGATCGGGTTCATGCGCATGAGGCGATAGTCGAGCAGGATGAGTTCCTCACTCGTGTGATCCGAGCCGCGCACGCGGGTCGACGCAGCCAGCGCCCGTTGCCAGATGAGGATGCTCCGGGCCTCGCAGATCTCCACGGGCATGATCTCCGACGTGTTCAACCCCAGGAACGTCGGGCCCTTCTCGGCGCACATATTCCGAAGCACCGTTTCGAGCGTGTTGCGGGGCGTGGTCGGTCGATGGGCGAAGCAGGCCAGGAACGTGTCGGCGGCAAGGCGGTAGGGATCCGCGTTCACCATGTGCTCGAAGGTCTGGAAGAGAAAGTTCAACGTGATCACCTCGCAGCCCAGTCTGCCCGGCGTACGCCCGGGAGCTCGTCCGGGTGAACGCACCGCCTGACTATCCGGGTGCTCTTGTCAGGCGAGGTCATTACACTGTGATGGCAATAGCCGCAGGACCTTGGAGGACCCCATCAGACCGCAACAGTTGGATCGACCCGGTTTCTCCGGCGAGCCCGGCTCCCGACAGATCACGATCCCGGCCAGCATCGACATGGTCAACATCCTCGGCCCGGCCGACGCGTTCCTGCGCATCCTCGAGAAAGAACTCGATGCCGACATCCACGTCCGCGGCAACCAGATCACCCTGACCGGTGATCCGGACGCGCTCGCGCTGGGTGCCGACGTGCTCACCGAGATGGTGACCGTGATCCGCACCGGTCAGGGCCTCACAGCCGATGCGGTCGAACGCATCGTCGCCATGATGCGTGCCCACACCGATGAGCGTCCCGCCGAGGTGCTGACGGCAAACATCCTGTCCAGCCGCGGGAAGACCATCCGGCCCAAGACGCTCAACCAGAAGCGCTACGTGGACGCCATCGATGCCCACACGGTCGTCTTCGGCGTCGGCCCGGCCGGCACCGGCAAGACCTACCTCGCCATGGCGAAAGCCGTCCAGGCCCTGCAGAACAAGGACGTCAACCGCATCATCCTGACCCGTCCGGCGGTCGAGGCGGGGGAGCGGCTCGGCTTCCTGCCCGGCACGCTGAGCGACAAGATCGACCCCTACCTGCGCCCGCTCTATGACGCCCTCCACGACATGATGGACCCGGAAGCCATCCCGCGCCTGCTGACGGCGGGCACGATCGAGGTCGCGCCGCTGGCGTACATGCGGGGTCGCACGCTCAACGATGCGTTCATCATCCTCGACGAGGCCCAGAACACGTCGATGGAGCAGATGAAGATGTTCCTGACCCGGCTGGGCTTCAACTCCCGCATGGTCGTGACGGGTGACGTCACCCAGGTCGACCTGCCCGGGGGACAGAAGAGCGGCCTGCGCGAAGTGCGCAGCATCCTTGACGGCGTCGAGGACATCTCGTTCTGCCAGCTGACGAACCACGATGTGGTCCGCCACAAGCTCGTCGGGCGCATCGTGGCGGCCTACGACCGCTACGAGTCCGTGGAGAATGCCCGCGACGACCGTCGGGGTGGCCGCCGATGACGGTCGACATCAACAACGAGTCGGGCTACGAGGTCGATGAGACCGGCCTGGTCTCGCTGGCGACGTTCGTGCTCGACCAATTGCGCATCCATCCGATGGCCGAGCTGTCGGTCGTCCTCGTCGATGAGGCGACGATGAGCGCCTATCACGAGAAATACATGAACGAGCCCGGCCCCACCGACGTGCTTTCGTTCCCCATGGACGAGCTGCGCCCGCCCTCCGATGACGAGGAACCGCCCGCGGGGCTCCTGGGCGATGTCGTCCTCTGTCCCACCATCACGTCGGCCCAGGCCGCCGAACACGGTCGGAAACCCGACGAAGAGGCCGAATATCTCCTGGTCCACGGCATCCTCCACCTGGTCGGTTTCGACCACGGCACTCCGGAGGAGAAGGACGAGATGTTCGGCCTGAAGGATCGCCTGCTGGCGGCGTGGGCCCAGCAACGGGACCGCTGACGTGGAACGCAATGACTGGATCGTCCTCGGCATCGCGGTGGGCCTGGCCCTGATCGCCGGCCTCCTGGCTGCCGCCGAGGCGGCGTTGTATTCCTTCTCCAAGGCCCGCGCCGATGTCCTCGTCGACGAGGGCCGGCCGGGCGCCAAGCGGCTGGCCAGCATCACGGCCGACCCGCCGCCCTATCTGAACACCACCCTGTTCGTACGCCAGCTCTGCGAAATCGGGGCGATCGTGCTGGTGGCCGTCGTCGTGTTCTCCAATATCGAGGAGAACTGGCTGCGATTGCTGATCGTGATCGGGTCCATGGTCCTCGTCTCGTTCGTGCTGTGGGGCGTCGCGCCGCGTACGCTCGGCCGCCAGCACTCCGACAAGGTCGCGCTCGTGGCCTCGGGGCCGCTGTCATTCCTCACCACGGTGCTCGGCCCCCTGCCGCAACTGCTGATCCTCCTCGGCAATGCGCTGACCCCGGGCCGGGGGTTCGCCGATGGCCCGTTCAGCACGGAGGCGGAGCTGCGGGAGATGGTCGACAAGGCCGTGGCGAGCGACCTCATCGAAGCCGAGGAACACAAGATGCTCCACTCGGTCTTCGACCTGGGCGACACCCTCGTGAAGGAAGTCATGGTGCCCCGCACCGCGGTGGTCTTCATCGAGGCCAACAAGACGCTGCGCCAGGCCATGTCGTTGGCGCTGCGCTCGGGGTTCAGCCGCATCCCGGTGACGGGCGAGGGCGGCCTCGACGACATCGTCGGGGTGCTCTATATCAAGGACGTGATGAAGCGCGTCTATGACAACGCCAACTCCCAGACCGCGGAAAAGGTGGGATCCATGATGCGCGCTCCCGTCTGGTGCCCCGACTCCAAGCCTGTCGACGACCTGCTGAAGGACATGCAGGCGAGTCGCAGCCACCTCGTCATCGTCATCGACGAGTTCGGTGGCATGGCGGGTCTCGCGACGATCGAGGACATCCTCGAGGAGATCGTGGGCGAGATCGTCGACGAGTTCGACGACTCGGAGCTGCCGCCCTTCGAGCAGTTGGGTCCGGACCGCTTCCGGGTGTCCTCCCGCCTCCCTGTCGATGAACTCGGGGACCTGTTCGGTCTCGAACTCGACGACGAGGACGTCGACTCGGTGGGCGGCCTGATGGCCAAGCAGCTCCACCTGGTGCCGATCCCCGGTTCCGTGGTCCGCGTGCACGGCCTGGAGTTGGTGGCCGAACGCGGCAAGGGGCGGCGCAACCAGATCGGTACGCTGCTGGTCACCAGGGCCGACGACCACGAGGGCGACCTCGGTGCGGATGCTGCCGCCGCCTTCGCGGCGGACGCGGCCGAACGCGCGACTTGAGAACGGGACCGGGGGCGTACCCGGAAAAGACGGCCGACCGCCGACGAACGAGGAGAAACCGGTGACGACAGGACTGGGGATGGACGGGCGGCCCGAGGGGTTCCGGTCGGGGTTCGCCTGCTTCGTGGGGCGACCCAACGCGGGCAAGTCGACCCTGACCAACGCCCTGGTCGGCTCCAAGATCGCGATCACGTCCTCGAAGCCCCAGACGACGCGGCACGCGATCCGCGGCATCGTGCATCGCCCGGACGCACAGATGGTGCTCATCGATACGCCGGGTCTGCACAAGCCGCGCACCCTGCTGGGGGAGCGACTCAACGACCTCGTGCATGAGACCTGGTCCGAGGTCGACGTCATCGGAGTCTGTTTGCCGGCCGATCAGCGCATCGGGCCCGGCGACACCTACCTGGTCACCCAGATCGCCGAGCTGCCCAACCGGCCCAAGCTGGTGGCTCTGGCCACCAAGTCCGACCTCGTGTCGGGGGAGCGGATGCGGGATCACCTGGTGTCGATCCAGGCGCTGGAGGAGAAGCTCGGCATCCGCTGGGAACACATCGTGCCCGTGTCGGCCGTGTCGGGGGAGCAGGTCGACGACGTGGCCGATGTGCTCGTCTCGCTGCTGCCGGAGGGGCCGGCGTACTATCCCGACGGCGAAATCACCGACGAACCCACCGAGACGCTGGTCGCGGAACTGATCCGGGAGTGCGCGCTCGAGGGGGTACGCGATGAGCTGCCCCACTCCATCATCGTCACGATCGAGGAAATGGGCCTCCGCGAGGGGCGGCCGGAGGACAAGCCGCTGCTCGACATCTTCGCGAACCTGATCGTCGAGCGGGATTCCCAGAAGGGCATCATGATCGGCCACAAGGGGAGTCACCTGCGTGAGGTGGGGACCGCCGCGCGCGAGCAGATCACCCGTCTCCTCGGCACGCCCGTGCACCTTGACCTGCGCGTGAAGGTGCTCAAGGAGTGGCAGCGCGACCCCAAATATCTCAACCGGCTGGGCTTCTGAATCCCGCCGATCAGAGCCTCCGACCAGAGTGTGATGAACATTCGCTCGATGGCATAACTATGCGCTAGGCTGCGGCGCATGTCCAAGGTTCTGACCAGTCTCCCTGTCGGTGAGCGCGTCGGTATCGCCTTCTCCGGCGGTCTCGATACCTCTGTTGCTGTTGCGTGGATGCGCGAGAAGGGTGCGATTCCGTGCACCTATACCGCTGATATCGGTCAGTATGACGAGCCGGACATCGAGTCCGTCCCGGGCCGCGCGATGGAATACGGCGCCGAGCTCTCCCGCATGGTCGACTGCCGCGAGGCGCTGGTCGAGGAAGGCCTGGTCGCGCTGATGTGCGGCGCCTTCCACATCCGGACCGCGGGCAAGGTCTATTTCAACACCACCCCCCTCGGGCGGGCGGTGACCGGCATGCTGCTGGTCCGCGCCATGAAGGAGGACCAGGTCGACATCTGGGGCGACGGCTCGACCTACAAGGGCAACGACATCGAGCGGTTCTATCGCTATGGCCTGATGGCCAACCCGAACCTGCGGATCTACAAGCCCTGGCTCGACGTGGACTTCGTCAACGAGCTCGGCGGCCGCGACGAGATGAGCCAGTGGCTGCTCGAACGCGACCTGCCCTATCGCGACTCCAAGGAGAAGGCGTACTCGACCGACGCCAACATCTGGGGCGCGACCCACGAGGCCAAGAAGCTCGAACACCTCGACGCGGGGTTCGACATCGTCCAGCCGATCATGGGTGTCGCAGCCTGGCGCGAGGACGTCGAGATCGCACCGGAGAACGTGACGATCACCTTCGAGCAGGGGCGGCCCGTCGCGATCAACGGAGAGGACTTCTCGTCCGACCCGGTTGCGCTGGTCATGAAGGCCAACGAGATCGGCGGTCGCCACGGCCTCGGCAACTCCGATCAGATCGAGAACCGGATCATCGAGGCCAAGTCGCGCGGCATCTATGAGGCGCCGGGGATGGCGCTGCTCCACATTGCGTACGAGCGGCTCCTCAACGCGATCCACAACGAGGACACCATCGCCAACTATCACAACGAGGGCCGTCGCCTCGGCCGGTTGATGTATGAGGGTCGCTGGATGGATCCCCAGTCGCTCATGCTGCGCGAGTCGATCGTGCGCTGGGTCGGCTCGGCCGTCACCGGCGAGGTGTCGATCCGGCTGCGGCGTGGCGATGACTATCACTTCCTCGACACGTCCGGCCCGAGCCTCAGCTATCACCCCGAGAAGCTGTCGATGGAGAAGGTCGGCGACGCCGCCTTCGGCCCCGAGGACCGGATCGGCCAGCTCACCATGCGCAACCTCGACATCGCCGACTCCCGCTCGCGCCTCGAGCGCTATGCCCAGATCGGCATCATCGGCGGCGCGACCGCCGAGCTGGTCGGTCAGCTCGAGTCGGGTGGCGCGCTGGCGATCGCGGCGGGTACGCCGGAGGACGAGGCCGCCGAGGCCCTCGACCGCGCCGCCATCGACATCGGCCTCGACTGATTCCGGCTCGCTCGGGGCCCGGAGGGGTGAGCAAGTCCACACCAACCGCGGGCCCCGGGAGTGCCACTCGGAGGCATTCAGTCATAGGCTTGGATGACCGCGATGTAGTCACGCGAATCCATCAACGGAAAGGCAGATCATGGCCACCGAAACCACTGGGGAGACCACGACGGACAACGTGACCGTGCGCCGCACGGTCACCTCTTCGTTGGACAGCGTCTGGGGAGCTCTCATGCAGCCCCAGGGCGCCAGCGCCCTGCTCGGCGAGGGCGGCGAACTCGGCAACAAGGGCGACGCCTGGAAGGCCGCCGACGGCACCTACGGTGTGACGCGCAGCTTCCACCCGCAGGAACAGATCCGCTTCTCCTGGCACGCCGATGAGGATGCTCCGGCGACGCTGGTCGACCTCCACATGCGCGCTGCCGGCGACGGCACCGAGCTGGAGCTCGTGCATGACCATCTGCCGGCCGACGCCGACCGTGACTGGCTCACCCAGCACTGGGACAAGGCTCTCGCCCGCATCGAAGAGCAGGCGAACTGATTTTTGATCGGATCGGTTTCGACCCCCGCAGCCAGCCGGCCGGCGGGGGTCGCGCTGTCCCGGCGTACGCGCTCCCATGAGTCGTGACGGACAGGTCGCGGTGCACACCCGGCGACGCAATGGGTTATTGTGCCCGTATGGCTCGGTGGACCCTCCTCCTTGGGTGCCGCAGCGAGGTCCTCTGACGGGGATGGCCTCCTCGCTGCGGAGTTTCGTGCGCCTCCCCGCCGACGACCATTCACATCAGCGAGGACACCTTCCATGAATTTCTCTCCCAATGCGTTCGGCACCCGGGTCCAGACCAAGCCTGTGCAGCAGCCGAGCCCGATGCCGTATCACCGCTATCAGGCCTTCCAGCCCGTCGACGTGCCCGACCGCACGTGGCCGACGAAGAAGATCACCCAGGCCCCGCGGTGGCTGTCGACCGACCTGCGTGATGGCAACCAGGCCCTGATCGACCCGATGACCCCGGCCCGCAAGCGTCGCATGTTCGACATGCTGGTGAAGATGGGTTACAAGGAAATCGAGATCGGTTTCCCCTCGGCGTCCCAGACCGACTTCGACTTCGTCCGGCAGCTGATCGAGGACGAGGCCATCCCGGAGGACGTGCACATCTCGGTCCTGACCCAGGCGCGTGAGGACCTGATCGAGCGCACCGTCCAGTCGCTGGTCGGCGCCAACAAGGCGAATGTCCACCTCTACAACGCGACCGCGGAGCTGTTCCGTCGCGTGGTGTTCGGTATCGACGAGGCCGAGTGCATCGCGCTGGCGAAGCGCGGCACCGAGATGGTCATGAAGTATGCCGAGCAGAACCTGGGCGATGTGAAGTTCGGTTATCAGTATTCGCCGGAGATCTTCACCCAGACCCCGACCGACTATGCCGTCGAGGTCTGCAACGCGGTCATGGATGTCTGGCAGCCCGAGGCCGATCGCGAGATCATCCTGAACCTGCCGGCGACCGTCGAGATGTCGACGCCGAACACGTACGCCGACCAGATCGAGTATTTCGGTCGCCATATCCGCAACCGCGACCACGTGGCCATCTCGCTGCATCCGCACAACGACCGTGGCACCGCCGTCGCGGCGACCGAGCTGGCGCTGATGGCCGGTGCCGATCGTGTCGAGGGCTGCCTGTTCGGCCACGGTGAGCGCACCGGCAACGTGGACCTGATCACCCTGGGCATGAACCTGTTCAGCCAGGGCATCGACCCGATGATCGACTTCTCCAACATCGACGAGATTCGCCGGACGGTCGAATACTGCACCGGCCTGCCCGTCCACCCGCGCCATCCCTATGCCGGTGACCTCGTCTTCACCGCCTTCTCCGGCTCCCACCAGGACGCGATCAAGAAGGGCCTGGAGTCGCTGGAGAACCACGCGATGGTCCAGGGCAAGGGCGTCCACGAGATCGCGTGGGAAGCGCCCTATCTGCCGATCGATCCCCATGATGTGGGCCGCACCTATGAGGCCGTCATCCGCGTGAACTCGCAGTCCGGCAAGGGCGGGATGGCGTACATCATGAAGGCCGACCACAAGCTCGACCTGCCGCGTCGTCTGCAGATCGAGTTCTCCCGCGTCGTGCAGCGCGCCACCGATGCGACCAGCCACGAGATCAGCTCCGAGGAGCTGTGGGAGATCTTCCGCGACGAATACATCCAGCCCGACGGTCCGCTGCAGGTCCACGGTGTGAAGACCCAGAACAACGGGGTCGACACCGTCGATGCGCGGGTCTCCATGGACGGCAAGGAGTTCGATGTCCACGGCGAGGGCAACGGCCCGGTGTCGGCCTATGTCGATGCCCTGTCGAGCTTCGGCCATCGCGGCGTACGCGTCCTCGACTATTCCGAGCACGCCATGGCCTCCGGTGGCGACGCCAAGGCTGCGGCGTTCATCGAGTGCGAGATCGGTGACGGGGATGATGCCCGCATCATGTGGGGCGTCGGCATCCACGAGAACATCATCACGGCGTCCCTGATGGCCGTGAACAATGCCGTGAACCGCGCGATTCGCTGATTGCTGGTCGGGTTGAAGGATTTTGGCGTTCAGACAGGCAAAATCCTTCAACCCGAATCGGCATAGCTAGTCGAGCAGCAGTGCCGCGTGGCGCTGGGCGCGTTCGACCCAGGACGAGTCGTACGGCGCATGCTCGCCCGGGCGATAGTGCACCCGATGGAGGGTGCCCGACCACGGGAACGTGCGGCGGCGCTCATACAGCTCCCAGTCCACGGGGCCCTGGCGGTTGATGCCGATGTCGATGCCGCTCCAGGGGGCGAAACCGATGAGCATGACGATCTCGAGTGGCTCACCGACCGGGGTGTCGTCGATCGCGAGTTCGAGGCGCCAGCGGACCTCCGGGAGGGCCATGGCCCGCAGCGTGATCGAACGTGCCTGGTCCGGCATGGGGGCGCGGCGGTGGTGCATGAGGCCGTACGCGTTGTAGGCGAGAATCAACTCGCCGTCCTCGACGCGGAGCTGATAGCCGCCGCCCTGGTCGCCGTGGGCCACGAGGACGCCCTCATCACCGGTCCGGTAGTCGAGCTCGACCTCGATCTCGAAGTCACGAAGGTCGATGAGGCGGTGGGATCGATGGCGTTCGAGTTTGGGCGTACGCGGGAACAACGTGACCGGATCGCCGAACCGGTCGTCGGCCGGGCGGCGCCGCTTGGGGATGGGCCGTTCGATCAACGGGAACACCGTGTTGTGCCACGCCTCGCGCTCCCAGGCGTCGGCGAGCTCGGCGACCAGTTCGGGATGGTCGGCCGCCAGGTTGTGCATCTCGTTGGGGTCGGTCGCCACGTGATAGAGCTCGAACTCGCTCGCGTCGAACGGCGCTCCCGGACGGTGGAGTGACACGATCTTCCAGCCGTCGCGCCACAAGCCGCGTTGGCCGCCGCATTCGGTGTATTGCAACGGGTGGGTCGTCGTGGCCTCCGGGTCCTTGAGCACGGGGACGAAGCTGGTGCCGTCGGGTTCGAGGGCAGGCTTGCCCCGGCGGGTGTCAGGCCGGCGTACGCCGGTGAGCTCGAGGATCGTCGGCGTCATGTCGGTGACGTATTGGTATTGGTGCCGCAGGCCCTTCAGCTCGTGCGGAGCGTTCGGCCAGGACATGATCCAAGGCACGCGTACGCCGCCGGCGAAGGTCTGGGACTTGTAGAACCGGAAGGGCGTATTGGAGGCCATGCCCCAGCCGCGGGGGTAATGGACCATTGATCGCGGCCCGCCGATGAGGTCGAGATCCAAGTCGGTGTCGTTGTTCCAGCCGGCCGGGAGGTCGCGCGGTTGCACGTTGGCGATGCCGATGAACGAGCTGAAATAGCTGCGCGTGCCCTCCGGCCCGCCCTCGCCGGTGCCGCCGTTGTCGGAGGTGAACACGATGATCGTGTTGTCGCGCTCGCCGAGCTCGTCAAGGAGGTCGAGCAGGCGGCCGAGGTTCTGGTCGACGTTGTCGACCATCGCCGCGTACACCTCCATGTAGCGCGCGAATCGCTCGCGTTGCTCGTCGGTCAGGTCGGTCCAGGGAGGTACGCCGAACGCCGCGCCGTTCTCGGGCGGCGGGAGTGGGGTGTCCTCCGGGAACAGGCCGAGGGCGATCTGGCGGGCGAGTCGGGACTCCCGGATGCGGTCCCAGCCCTCGGCGTACCGGCCCGCATATTTGGCCATGTCCACCGGCTTCGCCCCGAGCGGGCCGTGCATGGCGTGGTGGGCGAACCACAGGAAGAACGGCTTCTCGGCATCCGCCGATCGCAGCCCGCGGATCATGTCGATCGCGTTGTCGGTGAGGTCGTCGGTCAGGTAGTAGTCGTCCGGGAATTCCTTGATGGGCAGCGCGCTGTTGTCGCGGGTGATCCGGTTCGGGTGGAAGAACGAGTTGGCGGACTCAAGGGTGCCGTAATAGCGGTCGAACCCACGCTGCAGTGGCCAGTGCGATTTGTCCGCGGCGTCATGCATCGCCGCGTCCCGGCACAGGTGCCACTTGCCGACCGCGAAGGTGGCGTACCCGGACTCGCGGAGGATCTCCGGCAGGGTCAGCACATCGTCGGGCAGCTCGCCCTCGAATCCCGGCAGGCCCAGGTCGAAGTTCGCCACCATGGAGTAGCCCACGCGGTGGGGGTTGCAACCCGTCAGGAACGCCGCGCGGGAGGGCGAGCACAGCGGTGTCGTGTGATAGTTCGTCAGCGACACCCCCTCGGCCGCGAGGCGGGTCAGGTGGGGTGTGTCGATCTCTCCGCCGAAGGGCGCGATATCGGAATAGCCCATGTCATCGAGCAGGACGACGATGACGTTCGGGGCGCCCTCGGGTGCCCGATCCTCACGGGGCCAGCCGAAGTCGGTCTCGGTGGCGAGACGGCCGACCCGGCCCGGCCATCCGGCATAGCCGCGTGCGTACTCGGGGACAGTTGTCACTTGACCCAAACCTCTCGCATATCGATCTCCTCGGGGACGCCCTCACCGCTGGCGCCGGGATGGCCACCGATCTTCGGCCCGACCAGCATGGCGTTCTGGGTCTGGACCAGGGGCACGATCGGCATCCACCGGGCGGCCTCGCGCTGGAACTCCTGGTAGAGCTCCTGCTGGTCAGCCGGATCGGCGGCTCGGGCGGCGATAAGGATTCTGTCTACCTCGGGATCGCCGGCCTTGGCGAGGTTGCCTCGCGAACCGGAATACCAGTTCTGCCAGAGCACATTGTCGGTCTCGGGCAGGATGCCGATATAGCGGATCTGGGCGGTGTAGTTGCCGGCCGCGGCACTCGTGACCATCTCAGGCTGGTCGGAGATCTTGAGTTGGACCGCCATGCCGACATCGGTCAGCATCTGCTGGATCAACTGGGCGCTGCGCTGCATCTCCTGGGGCTGGGGGACGGCGATCTCGAAGTCCACCGTCCTGCCCTCGGCCTGCAACTCCTCGACAGCCTTCTTGGCGGCCTCGGGATCATGCGGAGGCCAGTCGACGGCGACGTGATATGGGTGGCTTTCCGCGAACAGGCCCTTCATCACCTTGTGACGCCCGCCATAGACGGTCTGGTTGATGGCTTCGGTGTCGATGGCCTGGGCGACCGCGATCCGCATGCGGGGATCGTCGAACGGCGGCTTGCTCAGGTTCATCAGGATGTCGGTGTAGGTCGAGACCGGCTGGCGCAGCACGACGAGCCCGCCGTTCTGGGCCTGGTCGAAGTCCTGGGCCGACTGCGTGGTCGTGATGTCGAGCTGCCCCGAGATGTTGGCTGCGAGACGCGACTGGGTATCGGTCGCCGGGATATAGGTCAGCTTGTCGACCTTCGGCAGTCCGCCCACGCGATAGTTCGGGTTGCGAACGAGCACGATCTCGTTGCCCGGGCTGAACGTCTCCACCTTGAAGGGGCCGACGCCGACCGGCTTCAGACCATAGGTCGCACCGCCAGCCGCGACGGCCGTGGGTGAGGGCACATAGGCCGGGGCCCAGCGCGTGAACACCTTGGGGAAGCCCGACCATGGCGTCTGCAGAACGAACTCGACCGTCGTGTCGTCCACGGCTCGCATCGACTGGATCGCACGAATGTCACCCGCGGACTGGGAACGTGACTCCGGTGACCCGAGCCGCTCGAGGTGAGCCACGACCGCCTGCGCGTTGAACGGCGTGTCGTCGTGGAACGTGACATCGCTCGGGAGCTTCATGATCCAGGTCTTGTTGTCGTCCGAGGTCATGGACTCGGCGAGCTCGCCGACGGGCTTGCCCGAGGGGTCGAGCTTCATCAGGCGGTCGTAGACGGCCAAGCCGACGGCGAAGGCAGGGCCGTTGAACGTGGCGATCGGATCGAGGCTTTCGACATTGGCCGGCAGGCCGACGCGGATCTCGCCGCCCGACTTGGCCTCGCCGCGTGACAGCGCTTCACCGCCGTACGGATTCTTGCTGACGCCCTCCTGATTCTCGGCCACGCCGTCGGGCTGCTGGGTTGGCGGGACGTCTGTGGTGGTGCCGGTGCCTGTGCCCTGGCCACAGCCGGACAACAGCAGCGCAGCGATGCCGGCCGCCGCCAGACTGCGAAGAGCGCGACCGCGGCGCCGCACCCGGATGTCGAGGGTCGTCATTGGCCCTGCCTTCCTCATTGGGGGAGAGCTTCCATTGGACGCCAGAGCGAGCCAAAGGTCCAAGACTTGAATTCATTGGTCTCCATAGGTTGCTCCTATGGAGCGGGTTAGGGTGCGGTATGCAGCCACGCCAACTCGAGCACTTTCTCGCTGTCGCCGAACACGGCTCGTTCACGGCCGCCGCCCGAGCCCGCTTCGTGGCCCAACCGTCGTTGTCGCAGACGATCCGCCTGTTGGAGCAGGATCTCGGGGTCGAATTGTTCCAGCGGTTGCCGGGAGGCGTACGCCTCACTCCGGCTGGCGAGGCGTTGGTGCCGGTCGCGCGATCGGCGCTGCGGGAGTTCGATCGCGTACGCCAGCACATGACGGAGGTGAAGGGAGTCCTGACCGGCCGACTCGATCTGGTGTCGTTGCCGGCGCTGACGATGACACCCGTGGCTCCAGCCACGAGCCGATTCCGGGCGGCGCATCCGGGGGTGACGGTGCGGATCCTGCATGCGGCCGATGCCCCGGAGGCGATCGGCATCGTGCGTCAGGGGCATGCCGAGCTGGGGTTCATCGACGTGGCGGTCGAAGATCAGGACCTCGAGGCGGAGTCCCTGCCTGCCCAAGGGTTGTGCTTGGTCAGCCCGCCCGGCTGGGAGCCGCCGCGGCCCGCGACGCTCGCCGCGATCGCTGGACTCCCGCTGGTCACCAGTCTGACGTCCGCGTTCCTCCGATCCCGCCTCAGACTGCCCCGGGATGCTGTTGTTGTCGAGGTCGACAATCGCGAATCGATGGTGCATCTCATCCTGGCGGGGGCCGGGCACGGCGTGCTTCCTGCACCCCTGGCCGACCTCGCCGTGCGCGAGGGAGCGACCTCGACGCCGCTCGATCCGCCGCTGACCAGGCCCATCACGGTCGTTCGTCCTGCGGGTGCCGGCCTCTCGCCTGCGGCGGGGCGGTTTCTGGCAGCGATTCGGCAGGAGGTGGCGTAGGGGCCCGCGCCGGGATCAGCCGTCGTCGTCGACCCATCCGAGCGTACGCTCCACCGCCTTGGCCCAGTCGCGATGCAACCGATCGGCCTCGGCCCGGTCGGTGGTCGGGGTCCAGCGCGCATCCTCGGTCCAATTCGCGGTGACATCCTCGATGCCGGACCAGAACCCGACGGCGATGCCGGCGGCGAACGCGGCACCGAGGGCGGTCGTCTCAATGAGGGTGGGGCGGATGACATCGATGCCGAGCTGGTCGGCCTGGAACTGCATGAGGAGACTGTTCGCCGTCATACCGCCATCGACGCGCAGCTCGGTGATCGCGGTGCCGGCGTCGGACTGCATGGCCTCCACGACATCGCGGGTCTGATAGGCGGACGCCTCGAGGGCCGCCCGGGCGAGGTGGGCCTTCGTGACATAGCGGGTCAGACCGGCGATGACACCGCGGGCGTCATCCCGCCAGTAAGGAGCGAAGAGCCCCGAGAAGGCCGGAACGATATAGGCACCGCCGTTGTCGTCGACGGAGGCGGCGAGCTCCTCGACTTCCGGTGCGGACCCGATCAGCCCGAGGTTGTCGCGCAGCCACTGGACGAGCGAGCCGGCGACGGCGATCGACCCCTCGAGCGCATAGGCGGCGGATTCGCCGTCGAGCTGATAGGCCACGGTCGAGACCAGGCCGGCCTTCGATTCCACGACCTCAGTGCCGGTGTTGGTCAGCAGGAAGCAGCCGGTGCCATAGGTGTTCTTGGCCATGCCGGGGGAGAAGCAGGCCTGGCCGAACGTGGCGGCCTGCTGGTCGCCGAGGACGCCGGCAATGGGTACGCCCGTCAGCAGCCCGGTCGAGCTGACCTCGCCGAAGGTGCCGACCGACGGCCGGATCTCGGGGAACATCGACGTCGGGATGCCCAGTTCGGACACGATCGCGTCGTCCCACTCGAGGGTCCGGAGGTCCATGAGGAGCGTGCGTGAGGCATTGGTGACATCGGTGAGATGGGCGCCTCCGTTCGGGCCACCCGTGAGGTTCCAGATCAGCCAGGAGTCGATCGTGCCCATGCGCAGGTGGCCGGCCTCGGCGTCCTCGCGGGCACCCTCGATGTTGTCGAGAATCCAGCGGACCTTGGGTCCCGCGAAATAGGTCGCCAGGGGCAGCCCGGTCGTGGACTTCCAACGATCGGCGCCGGCCTCGCCACCGAGCTCGCGGCAGAGCTCGGCCGTGCGGGTGTCCTGCCACACGACGGCGTTCGTGACGGGTTGGCCGGTGCGCACATCCCAGACCACTGTGGTCTCGCGTTGGTTGGTGATGCCGATCGCGGCGAGTTGGAGGTGGGTGATGCGCGCCCGCGTGAGAGCGATCGCGACGACCTGGACCGTGTTGGTCCAGATCTCCAGCGGATCGTGCTCGACCCAGCCCGGTTGCGGGAAGATCTGACGGTGCTCGGCCTGACCGGAGGCGACCTCGCGGCCGGCGTGGTCGAACACGATCGCCCGGGTGCTCGTCGTACCCTGGTCGATGGCCAGGACGAATCGTCGCTCGGTCATGTCACCTCACTCGGGCCCTGCTTCTCGGCCACGTCGTTGGGAATCGCGCCGCCATAGCGACGGTCGCGTCGGGCATAGATCTCGATGGCCTGCCACAGATGCCGGCGGTCCCAGTCCGGCCAGAGGGTGTCGAGAAAGACCATTTCTGCGTACGCCGACTGCCACAGCAGGAAGTTGGAGAAACGTTGCTCGCCGGAGGACCGGACGAACAGGTCGACATCGGGGATCTCGGGCTCATCGAGGAAGGTGCGGAAGCGATCCTCGGTGAGCCGCGCCGGGTCGAGCTTGCCGTCCTGAGCGAGCTGGGCGATCTCTTTGACGGCATCGACGATCTCGGCGCGGCCGCCGTAGTTCACACAGAACTGCAGGGTCAGCGTCGTGTTGTTCCTGCTCTGTTCCTCTGCGACCTGCAGTTCCTTGATGACCGAGCCCCAGAGCCTGGGCCGCCGGCCCGCCCAGCGCACGCGTACGCCCAGGTCGTCCAGTTCGTCGCGACGCCGGTGGATGACATCGCGATTGAACCCCATCAGGAAGCGCACCTCGTCGGGGGACCGGCGCCAGTTCTCGGTGGAGAACGCATAGACCGAGAGATATTTCACACCGATCTCGATCGCGCCCTCGATCACATCGAACAGCACCGCCTCGCCCGCCTCATGACCCTTGGTCCGCGGCAGGTTGCGCTGCTTGGCCCAGCGGCCGTTGCCGTCCATCACGATCGCCACGTGATTGGGCACCAGTTCCCTAGGCAGCGAAGGCGGGCGCGCTCCCGACGGATGAGGTGTCGGCTCCCGCCGCGCGGGCACTGATCTCGGCTTGCGGCTCACAGTCGGAGCCTAGCGATCACGATTGGTCTCGCGCATTCGGTTGAAGGTCTGGCCCCGTGGTACGCCTTCCGAGTCGCAGTCGGGTTGGCTAGGCGACGCTTCTGGCGTGCGAGACAGCGACGATTCGCTGCGTGTCGATCAACCAGGCAACGGTAACTTTCGGGTTAGCCGACAACCGATCGAAGGCCTTCCGGACCCACTGAGCACCATCGAAGGTGCGAGCCCAGACTTCAAACCGGAACTGGGACAAGGTCAACTCGGGGATGTCGTCAAGTTGGTCGCCCGTGAGGGAGGAATCGTAAATCCCGCTGGTGCCATCGGAGTCGATGAGGCCCTCCCCGGATGGGCCGAAATCCAAAGCCAGGTCCCCAAGCTGCGTGGCGAGCCACTCCAACGAGGGTGCGCCTTGGACAAATACGGAGTGATTCTCCATCACAGCACCTCCTCGAGGTAGTAGTCCTTTCCGATAATGATCACGAAGTCTACGCGGTGACCTTGGACTCCGTCGGGGCCATAGATGCCTCGAAGTCGTGCCGACGGTGTGAGGTGGAGTGCCTTCACGTACCGCATCCACGATCCGTCGCTCTTCCTGGCTCCACTTTGGATCATCTTCGCCCTGGCCCGATTCTGTGTCGCCAGGGTCGTTCACATCCGCTTGCGTCGGCGCCAGAGGGCGCACGGCTGGCTCGAACGACGAACGCCCTGTTGGCAGCCAGGCCAGGGGAGGACGCGTGTGCCGGCACTGTCCATGACAAACCAGGTGCCTGCCGGGTGGTCCTCGCCCAGGCGCCGGGGCCGCTCCCGTTTCCAGGTGACGGAGATGATTTCGCAATCACAGGTGGCACCGGCGTTCCGCAGACGACTCTCCAGCGCTTTGGCACCGGGGGCGTGCGTATCCCGATAGTGCAGGGCGAACCGCAGGTCACCGCCACAGGTGAACTGCCCGAGCATGCGGTGCACATAACAGTTGATGCACTCCTGGAACTCGGGCTCCGGCAAGGCTTCGGGTGGTGGGGGCAGGAGATCAATCGACGATCCATAGGGATCAGGTTCGGCATTGTGGAGGCCCGGCGGGAGACCGTCGCCGGGATCGAGGTCGGCTTCCCTGATCAGGGCAGGGTAGGAACCGCCGGCACCTTCGGCCAGCCCGGCCCAGCCCTCCGGGGTCACGGCATAGACCTCAGCCTGGAGCGGCCCGGTCAGGGCCTCGCTGTAGCGCCAGGCCCAATAGAACAGGATCTCCGTCGGGGTGATCTTGGCCGGCCCCTCGCGGCAGACGACGGTCACCAGGTCGCTCGTTTCCGGTCGCCAGTCCCCGGATCGCCGGGTCACATGGGCGCTGGCCCTGCCCCAGGGGTCATGCCCCTCCTCGTCGTGCCACCAGGGTGACCGGCGGTCGTCTTCTCCCTTTTCGAGGAGGTCCCTGCCGACCGCTCGGAGCAGCTGACTGAGGTGGCGCACATCGTCGTCCGGCAGGGATTCCTCCGGGGTCATCCGGGCACCCGGCGTGGGGATCACGCGGAGCCCTTCGACGCGGCCGTCGGCGGGGTTGATCCGCGCGATCAGGGTCTGGCCCGGGCGGGGCCGGGTGGACTCGAGGATGTTGACCAGCACGCGCTGGCGGGAGTCTGCGTACAGGAGGGGAGAGAGCGTGGACATGCCGTCACCATGCGTCGACGGACCCGTGTTCGTTCAGCCGAGTACCTCGACTGTGGACAGCCCTGCGGGTTCCCTAGGCCCTGTGGACAACCTGCCCCCCGCGAGGCGGAATCGCCCAGACTCGCTGTCGGCTGGGATACTGGGTCGGTGCCCACCTACCGTGATGAGGCCGTCGTGCTGCGGACCCACAAGCTCGGCGAAGCCGACCGCATCATCACGTTCCTGTCGCGCCGCCACGGGAAGGTCCGGGCTGCGGCGCGGGGGGTGCGGCGTACGTCGTCGAAATTCGGTGCCCGGCTCGAGCCGTTCACCCATGTCGATGTGCAGTTCGCCAACGGCCGCAGCCTTGAGATCGTCGCCCAGGTCGAATCGATCCGCGCGTTCGGCGAACCGCTGTCGCGCGACTTCTCCCGCTGGACCGCAGGCCAGGTCATGCTCGAGACGGCCGACCGGCTGGTGACCGAGGAAGGCCAGCCGGCGGTGCAGCAGTTCCTGCTGCTGGTCGGGGCCCTGCGCGTGCTGAACGAGGGCACCAGCGACGGTCCGCGCGAGACCTCGACCATCCTCGATTCCTATCTGCTGCGGTCGCTGGCCGTCGCCGGTTATGCCCCGACGTTCACCGACTGCGCGAAGTGTGGTGCACCCGGTCCCCATCGGGCGTTCTCTCCCGCTGCCGGCGGAGTGGTCTGTGGCGTCTGTCGGCCGCCGGGCTCGGTCCAGCCGCGACCGGCGACGTTGGCGTACCTCACCGCACTCCTCGTCGGGGACTGGCCCGCCACCAGGGACGCGACCCCCGAGGTCATCCGGGAGGGGAGCGGGCTCACCGCCGCCTTCACCACGTGGCACCTGGAACGGGGCCTGAGGTCGCTCTCCCATGTCGAGCGCTGACCGTCCCCGTCGGCTGTGGCCGTTCCTCGTGGCGCTCGGAGTCGCGGTCGTGGTGCTGTCCATCGTGGCGGCCGTCCTCACCCGCCCCTATCTCGGGTTTCCGGTCGCCGGTCCGGACGGTGGTGACGGCGTGGGCGACAACTACTTCCCAACCGCTGGTGGCGGGGGCTATGACGCCCGCGACTATCGGATCGACCTGTCCTATGACGAGCCGACCCGGAGCCTGTCCGGCACCACGACAATGAGCGCGGTCGCGAGCCGCGACCTCGCATCGCTTCACCTGGATCTCGACCTCGGGGTCACCAAGGCCGAGGTCAACGGCATCGGGGTGCCGTTCGAGCAGGCCGGTCGCGACGTCCATGTGCGGAGCAGCCGACTGCTCGAAGCAGGAAGAACCTTCACGGTCACGCTCCACTACGCAGGCAGTCCGCTGGACGCGAGCGACGGCAAAGTCCCGGCGCGCGACCGGGAAATCGTCATCGCCGGAGAGCCGTTCTCGGCGTCCTACTGGTTCGGAAGCAACGACCACCCCAGCGATCCGGCGCGGATGGAACTCACCATTCGTGTGCCCGCCGACCTGCAGGCCCTCAGCGGCGGCACGCTGGTGAGTCGTGACATCGCCGACGAGGTCGACTTCGACACCTGGCACTGGCGAAGCGATCAGCCCATGGCGACCTATCTGAACTTCCTCTCGATCGGGCCCTATGAGATCGAGGAGGGCACGGCTGACGGTCGGCCCTATCTCTATGCTGTCAGCCGACAGCTGTCACCCGCACGTCAGGAGCAGGCCTTCGCAGCCCTGCGCGCCACACCCGGATACCTGGCGGAGCTCGAAGAGATCTGGGGCATCTATCCCTTCCCCGAGATCGGCGGTGTGGTCCCGTCCACCCCGTTCGCCTGGGGAGCCCTCGAGAATCAGCCCCGCCCGATCTATCACGCCCGGTCGCTCGAGGAGGACTCCCAACGATTGATCGTGCACGAGTACGCCCACATGTGGTTCGGAAACAACGTCACGCTGGCCGGATGGGACGACATCGTCATGAACGAGGCGTATGCGTCCTATTCCGAGTGGCTCGTGCTGGAGCGCCGGGGTGAAGTCAGCGCCGACGAGATCATGCGGCGGTTCTATGAGGAGCTGCCCGAGTCGACCTGGCGGACCCCGATCGACGATCCGGGGCCGGACGCGATGTTCAAGAACGTCTATACGCGCGGCCCCATGGCGTTGCACGCCCTGCGCAGGCTCATGGGTGACGATGACTTCTTCACTCTCAGCCTGATCTGGGCGAACGAGCCCGGTTCCCGCAGCCTGGAGGACTGGCAGGCCCGGGCCCGCGAACACAGCGACGTCGATCTAGACCGCTATTTCGCCGTGTGGTTCTCCGCGACCTCCAAGCCGGAACCGACCCCCGAGAACGGCTTCTGACTCAGTCTTCGCGCAGGTCGAAGCCGAGGTCGAGCACCGTCGCCGAGTGGGTCAGCGCACCCACCGCGATGTAGTCCACACCCGTCGCCCCGACCGCCGCCGCATCGGCGAGCGTCAGTCCGCCACTGGCTTCGGTGCGTACGCCTGCGGGCTTCGTGATCGTGATGCACTCCCGCATCTGGGCCGGGGTCATATTGTCGAGCAGGATCAGATCGGCACCGGCTTCGATGGCCTCGCGGGCCTGGTCGAGCCGATCGACCTCAACCTCGACGGCAATGTCCGGCGCATGCTCACGGACAGCCCGGAACGCGGCAGCCACCGAACCGGCGGCGGCCACATGGTTGTCCTTGATCAGGGCCGCATCGCCGAGACCCATGCGGTGGTTGACGCCACCGCCGCAGCGCACGGCGTACTTCTGCAGCACTCGCAACCCCGGCACCGTCTTGCGCGTATCCCGGACCCGAGCGCCGGTGCCCTCCAGCGCATCGGCCCAGGCCGCCGTCGCGGTGGCCACGCCGGAAAGCTGCCCGATCAGATTGAGCATGGTCCGCTCACCGGTCAGCAGGCAGCGCAGGGGGCCCGATGCTGTGAGCACGAGGTCGCCGGGGGAGACGCGATCCCCGTCCGAGGCGACGAGCGTGACGGTGACATCGGCTCCCATGCGCTGGGCGAGGATGTGGAGGACGGCGGCCGCGATGGGTACGCCGGCCAGGCAGCCCGGCTTGCGGGCGATCACATCGGCCACGCCGGTCGCGTCGGCTGGCAGGGTCGTCTCGGAGGTCACATCGGGGCCCCAGGAGAGGTCCTCGTCGAGCGTGCGGTTGATGACCTCGGCCACGTGGGCCGGATCCAGCCCTGCCTCGGTCAGCGCAGTCGTGATGGCGGTGGGCCAGCCGGTCATGGGGCGTCCTCCTCCTGGGCGGCGATCGGTTGTTGGCCCAACCTAACGCGGTCGCCGACGAGCCGCTGGGTCAGGCGTCGGACCCACACGGGAACCGACTGGGGGTGGTCGGCGCGGCGGTGACAACCGCGGGATTCGGTGCGGGCCAGGGCGGCGCTCGCCACCAGCGTCCCGACCGTGCGGAGGTTCTCCGCATCGAGGCTCGCGTGCGTCAGCTCCTCGGTCGCAGGGAGTCCGGCCAGCGTCGCGAGGGCTTCCCGCAGCCCGGCGTCGGTGCGGTGCACGGCCACGCCGTGGTCCATCGCCGTGTGCAGGGCATCGAGACCCGCAGGATCGGTCGCGGGGGCAGCGTCCCGGCGTACCGGTTGGGCGGGAGCCCAGCCGAACCGGTCGCCGACCAGCAACGCCCCCAGCCGCTCGCCGGCGACGAGGCCTTCGGTGACCGAGTTGGACGCGAGGCGGTTGGCGCCCTGGACACCGGTGGCCGCGACCTCGCCGACGGCGTGGAGGCCGGCGACATCGGTGGTGCCCTGCAGATCGGCCGCGAGGCCACCGCACAGATAGTGCGCCGCCGGGCGGACCGGGATGGGTTCGGTGATCGGGTCGACGCCGCGTTCGCGGCACATCGCCAGGATCGACGGGAAGTGGGACTCCCATTTGTCCTTGCCGAACGCGGTTGCGTCGAGGAAGAGATTCGGCTCGCCCGTGCGGGCCATGTGGGCCTCCATCGCCGCAGCCACCACATCGCGTGGGGCCAGGTCTGCGAGCGGGTGGAGCCCGGCCATGACCCGATCACCCGCATGGTCGATGAGGAAGGCTCCTTCGCCGCGGACGGCCTCCGAGACGAGTACGCCCCGGTCGCCCGGCCGTCGATGCGATTCGGGCACGACGAGGATCGTCGGATGGAACTGCACGAACTCGATGTCGCGGATCGTCGCCCCGGCCCGCAGCGCCGCAGCGATGCCGTCACCGGTCGCGACCGAGGGATTGGTGGTCAGCGACCAGAGCTGGCCGATGCCGCCGGCCGCGAGCACGACGGCCGGGCTGCTGACCTCGCCGATCCCACCGTTCTCGTCGATGACACGCACGCCGCAGGCTGCGCCGTCGGCATCGGTCAGCACGTCGATCAGGCGGGTATGGGCGCGGACCCGGATCGAGGACTCCGGGTTGAGGACCGCGGCATGCAGTGCGGCCGCGAGCGTACGCTGCACTTCCCGCCCGGTCGCGTCGCCGCCTGCGTGCAGGATCCGGCGGGCGTGATGGCCGCCCTCGAGATGGAGGTCGTAGGCGCCGGTGCCGTCGCGATCGAACTCGGCGCCGAGGGTGATCAGCTGATCGATCGCTTCCGGGGCGTTGGTGACGAGGTCCCAGACCGCGTCGACGTCACACAGGCCCGCGCCCGCGGTGAGGGTGTCGGAGACATGGAGCGCGAGAGAATCCTCGTCGGACCACACGGCCGCCAGGCCACCCTGGGCCCAGTCGGTCGCGGTCTCGGTGATCTCGCCGCGAGTGATGACGAGCGTGTCGATGCCGGCGGTGGCCAGCTCGACCGTGGTGGCCAAGCCGGCCGCGCCGGAACCGATCACGACCACCTGGGCCTGATCGGTCCACGACGCCGCGGCCGTGGCCAGTTCGCGCGGGATGGGGCGGGTCACCGGCTCACTCACCGGAGCCGGGGTTGCCCAGGGCGATCATGCGCTCGACCGACTGGCGGGCCTTGGCCGCCGTCTCGGGATCGACGTCGACCACATCGGTGCCGTGGGTGAGGCTGCGCAGCAGTTTCGGCGGAGTGATCATCCGCATGTAGCGACAGGACGCCTGCGGGTTGACGGCCTGGAAATCGGTGCGGGGGTTGGCCTTGCGCAGCTGGTGGAGCATGCCGATCTCGGTGGCGACGAGCACCTTGTTGGACCGGGTCTTCTTCGCCTCGTCGAGCATGCCGCCGGTGGACAGGATGTGGGTCCGGTCCTTGGGGATCTCGCCCGAGGAGGCCATCCAGAGCGCGCTCGTGGTGCACCCGCACTCGGGGTGGACGAACAGCTCGGCATCGGGATTGTCGCGAACCTGCTGCTCGAGGTCGGAGGGCGAGATGTCGGCGTGGACATGGCACTCGCCGAGCCAGACATGAATGTTCTTGCGACCGGTCTCGCGACGGACATGCGCGCCGAGGAACTGGTCGGGGCAGAACAGGATGTCGGTGTCCTCCGGGATCGAGCGGATGACGTCGACGGCGTTCGACGACGTGCAGCACACGTCGGTGAGCGCCTTCACCGCGGCGGTGGTGTTCACATAGGACACGACCACGGCGCCCGGGTGCTCGTCCTTCCACGCCTGCAGCTGTTCGGCGTTGATGGTGTCGGCGAGTGAACAACCCGCATTCTCGTCCGGGATCAGCACGGTCTTCTCGGGGGAGAGGATCTTCGCGGTTTCGGCCATGAAGTGAACGCCGGCGAAGACGATGGTGCTCTGGGGTGCGGTAGCCGCGAGACGGGACAGCGCCAGGGAGTCACCCACGTGATGGGCGACATCCTGGATCCAGGGCAGCTGGTAGTTGTGGGCCAGGATGACCGCGTCCTTCTCCTCGGCCAGGCGGCGCACCTCGGCCGCCCACGCCTGGTGCTCGGCCTCGGTCCAGTTCTCCCAATCGGTGCCCAGATCGGTGATCGTCATCGGTCCTCCGTGATGTGAGGTTATCGCTCAATGGGCGAAAACTAGTTGTAGCCTAGCAGTCGAAAACTTCGATTGTCGATAGGGTGAACCGCGTGGAGAGTATGGGTGGGGAAGTGGCGCGCTATCGCCACGAGGCTCTTGCCGTGATCCTGCAGGTGCGGGATTACAGCTTCGGGCCCGCTCTGGCGGTCCTCGCCTGGCGTCGTCGACGGCCGCCGTTCGCGGGGGACTGGGCTCTGCCGAGCGGTCCGGTCGGTCCTTCGGAGGCGATCGGCGCGAGCGTACGCAGGCTCCTCGCGGCCAAGGTCGACCTCGGGGAAATCGCCCATCTCGAACAGCTACGGACTTTGAGCGCCCCCGACCGAGACCCCTCCCAGCGGACAATCGCGACGGCGTACCTGGGTCTTGTGCCGGCCACCAGCCGGCCGGACCTGCCGGACCATGCCGAATGGCTCCCGATCGATCGGCTGCCGACCATGGCGTTCGATCATGCGTACGTCGTCGATGAGGGGGTGGCGCGGATGCGGGCGAAGTTGTCCTACACGAATATCGCCTTCGCCCTCGCGCCGGAGGAGTTCACCCTCGCCGAGCTGCGCGACATCTATGCCGGCGCGCTCGATCAGGACGTCGCGGTCACCAACCTGCAGCGCATCCTGCTGCGGCGGGGTCAGCTGGCGCCGACGGAGGGGTACGCCGAGCCCGGCGAGCATGGTGGTCGACCCGCCCGGCTGTATCGGTTCACCACCCGCGAGCTCGAGATCACCGATCCGTTCGCGGTGCTGCGGCCCAGTCGCTAAGGGGGAGGGTTCGCCGCACGAAGGTCCTCCTTGGGTCATCCCTGCGCGGACCCTCGACGCGGACAGGCCCCTGTTGGCGGTTCATTTGGTGCGCACGTCGGGCGGAGGGTGGGTGCGGCGCACTATGGAATTGCTTCCGGAGCGGAAGCATGCGGGATCGGTATCGGATGGACGCCACGAGCTGCACGTGGGTGCCACCGCAGAGCTCGCGCGACATAGGTGCTCGACATGCCTCTGGGACGTCAGTGACCCGCCGCATCCCGCACTCACCCACAGACGCGACACGCCGACGGGCAGGTCGCGCCGTGCCGGATGGCACGACATGGGCCCCGACACTGCGCGTCCAATCGGAACTCGTGCCATCTGGCGCATCGACCCATGCGGCCCGGAGTGTCGAAGGGCGCTTGCGTTGCGGAAGCAATTCCATAGGACGCGCCACCGACCACTGGGCAGGGAACGATCCCGACGAGGTGGCCGGAGTGGCCTGTGGGGGTTACGCCCATCGGGCTGTCGCGCGAAGGGACGTCAGCACTTGTCGCAGAGGCCGAAGAGTTCGAGTTCGTGGTCGATGTCGCGGAAGCCGTGCTGCTGACCCAGCCTGGCGGCCCATTCGGTGACTCCGGGGCCTGTGATCTCGATGGTGTGACCGCAGGAACGGCAGACCAGGTGGTGATGGTGTTCGGAGCTGTGGCAGCGCCGGAACAGTTGCTCACCCTCGTGGCGGATGACGTCGACCTCCTCGGCCGCCGCCATAGCCTGGAGTGTGCGATAGACCGTGGCCAGCCCGACCGACTCGCCGCCCTCGCGCAACAGGTCGTGGATCTGCTGCGCGGTGCGGAAGTCGTCGACATCGGCGAGGAGGGCGCTGATGGCGGCCCGCTGCTTCGTGCGGCGTGTCCCCGGCTGTGCCGGGGCGCCCGAACGCTCGCTCGGCTGGGCCGGGGCCCCGGATCGTGTCGTCATGACTTCCCTCCCAGTACGGCAGTCGGTCGTGATTCGTTGTCCCGGAGCTGTTGCCGCCGCGACCGGAGTGCGGAGACCGGCCATGACAACACAAAGACGGCGATGGCCAGCATGACGATGAGGGCGCCGGGTGGGGTGTCGAGATAGAACGATCCGACGGTGCCGCCGACCGCAGTGAGTACGCCGAGCGCCATCGCAGCGAACAACGCGGCAGTGAAACCGCGGACCAGATTGCTGGCCGAGGCCACCGGGACGACCATCAGCGCGCTGACGAGCAGGAGGCCGACGGTCCGCATGGCCACGCTCACCGTGATGGCAGCCAGGATGACCACGAGCAGGTTGTAGAAGCGCGTCTTCAGGCCGAGGACCTTGGCGTACTCCTCGTCCGTCGACACCGCGAACAGCTGCGGCGTCAGGCCGATTGTGGCGACCAGGACGATCAGGGACAAAATGCCGACCCACCAGACGTCCTCGGTGGAGACGGTGGTGAGCGAGCCGAAGAGGTATTGGCTGAGGGCTGCGGCACCCTGCCCGGCGACGCCGGCCATGAGTACGCCGGCGGCGAGGCCGCCGTAGAAGAGGATCGCCAGGCCCACATCGCCCGTGGCCTTGCCGAACTGGCGCAACAGCTCCACCGCCACCGCGCCGGCGATGCAGACGACGATGGCGAGGGGCAGCGGGGCAGTGCCGGTCATCACGGCCAGGCCGACGCCCGCGATAGCGACATGGCCGAGTCCGTCACCGAGCAGGCTGAGCCGGCGCTGGACGATGTAGGTGCCGATCGCCGGGGCCATCAGACCCGTCAGGAGCGCGGTGAGCAGGGCGCGCTGCATGAACGCATAGTCGAGGAGATTCATCGGCGATCACCGAGCCCGTCGATCAGGCCGGGGAGGAGACCCGGAGAATCGGGCGCGTGTTCGCCGTGCCCGTGCTCGTTGTGGCCGTGGTGCTCGTTCTCATGATGGGCGTGATCGCCGTGGCTGTGGTGATGGTCCGGGTGGTCGCAGTGATCGTGCAGGGGCAGGGCGGCGGACAGAGCGGTCACGCCGCCTTCTGCCAGAGGTGGTCCGTCGTGGACCAGGTGACCGTGGTCAAGGACGAGGGCGCGATCCATGAGCCCGCCCAACGGACCCATCTCGTGCAACACCACGAGCATGGCCATGCCCCCGCTCTTGAGTCGGCGGAGGAGTGCCGCGAGTCCTTCCTGTGAGGCCATATCCAGACCCGCCAGGGGCTCGTCGAGGGCGAGAAGCTCCGGGCCGGTCGCCAGCGCGCGGGCGATCCGGGCCCGCTGCTGCTGGCCCCCGGAGAGTTCTGCGAGCTCCCAGCCCTCCCGACCGGCGAGGCCCACCTGCTCGATGAGGTCGTTGACGAGGCGTCGCTCGGCCCGGCTGGGCAGGGTGAACGGGCGGCGATGGGCCAGTCGACCGGTCGAGACGACCTCGCGAACGGTGGCGCGCTGGAGGGCGGGGTCGGCGTACTGCGGGACATAACCGATGCGGTGCCAAGCGCGGAAGCGCGACTGGGGCACGCCGAACAGGTCGACGGAGCCCTTGTGGGCCACGAGCTTGAGGAGGGCGCGCAGCATGGTCGACTTTCCTGAGCCGTTGGCGCCGAGCAGCGCCACGGCTTCACCCGCGTGAATTGTCGTGGAGACCCCGGCCAGGGCGGTGGTGGCGCCGAGGGTCACCTCGACGTCCCGGACCGCGATCACCGAATCGCGGGGGGCTGTCGGGTCCGGGGTCGGCGAAGGATTGCTCAGCTGCACCCGTTGGCCGCCTTCAGTGCGGTGAGGTTGGCGTTCATGACCTCAAGGTAGTTGTCTCCGCGGGCCTCGGGGGACAACCCCTCCAGCGGATCGAGCACGTCGGTCTTCAGCCTGAGATCGCCCGCAATCGCCTCGGCCACGGCGGGGGACACGGTGGTCTCATAGAACACTGTCGTGATGCCGTGTTCGCGAGCCAGCCGCTGCACCTCCGCCACGCGGGCGGGGCTGGGCTCGGCTTCGGGGCTCAGGCCGCGGATGCCGATCTCGGTCAGGTGATAGCGATCGGCCAGATAGCCGAACGCTGCGTGCGAGGTGACGAACTCCGTCCGTTCGCAGGTCTTGAGGCCGGCAACGAAACTCTCGTCGAGGGTCGTCAGCTCCGAGGTGAGCGAGGCCGCGTTCGCTGTGAACTTTGCCGCTTCATCCGGTCGGGCCTGGCCGAGCGCAGTGGCCGTGGCTTCGGCAATCTTCACCATGTTGGTCGGGTCGAGCCAGACATGCGGGTCGAAGTCGCCGTGATCGTGGCCATCGCCCGCGTGGTGGGTCTCTGCCGGGGTGGGCGTGGTCGGCTCGGCGTGCTCGTCGTCGGCGTGCTCGTCGGTGTGTTCGTGGGCATGGGAGCCATCGGGGTTGATCTCGTGCATGTCGACGACCGTTGCCACGTCGAGGACGTTCTTCGGCTTGGCCTGGACGATCGCCTCGTCAAGGGCGGGCTGGAATCCCTTGATGTGGACGACCAGGTCTGCCTCGCCGAGCGCGGCCATCTGACGCGGGGTGAGTTCGAGATCGTGGGCCTCGGCACCTGGCTGGGTCATGTTGGTGACGGCGACATCGCCGACGCCGACACTCTCGGCGACAAACTGCAGGGGATAGAACCCGACGATCACGTCCAGGCCGTCATAGGCCCCGGCTCCGGGACCGGATTCTGTCCCCCCGCCGCAGGCGGTGGTCAACAGGAGAGCAGAAGCGGCCAGGGCGAGCGCGGGTCGGCGCAGGGTTCGAAGCATGGGCTCGATCGTGCCATGTTGATGTTGAAAATGGAAATCAATAAGAACCATTGGGGTTTCGCGTACCCCCACAACCCCTCGCCTAGAGTCGATCCTGTGATCGTCGTGAACCGTTTCCGCGCCGGCCCGGGCTTCGACCGGGAACTCCAGCCCGCGATCGACATCCTCGGAGCCAAGCCCGGGTGTCTCGGCATCGAGCTGGGGCTCAACCTGGATGATCCCGAGCTCTGGGTCCTGGTGAGCCGCTGGGAGAACGTCGGATCCTATCGGCGCGCGCTGGGGGGCTTCGAGTCCAAATCCGTCGTCGTGCCCCTGCTGTCACGAGCCATCGACGAGCCGACGGCGTACGCATCGCCCGAGGAAGTCGGCGAGAACCGGCCCCGCGGGGACTGAGCGCACAGACCGGGGCGGGCGTACCGGAGGGAAAGCGGGCCGCGCGCCCGCGCCCTTTCCCGCAGGTGTCCGCTAGCCTGTGCGCTGGACCGAAGCGGGCACCAGCCGGGTGCCCGTGGGTCGCGTGCTCCGGCGCGCGACCAGGCAACGAGGAGTTCACGTGGCGCCCCAGACCAAGCTCGACAAGGTCATCAATCTCTGCAAGGACCGTGGTTTCGTCTTCCCGTGTGGAGAGATCTACGGCGGTACGCGGTCGGCCTGGGACTACGGTCCCTATGGCGTGGAACTGAAGGAGAACATCAAGCGGCAGTGGTGGCGCACGATGGTCACCGGTCGTGACGATGTCGTCGGTCTCGATTCGTCGGTCATCCTGCCCTCGAAGGTGTGGGAGGCCTCCGGCCACCTCAAGGCGTTCGTCGATCCGCTCATCGAGTGCAAGTCCTGTCACAAGCGATTCCGCGAGGATCATCTGCAGGAGGAGTACGCCGAGAAGAAGGGCATCGACAACCCCGACACGGTCGACACCGCGCTCATCGCGTGTCCCAACTGTGGTGCCAAGGAGCAGTGGAGCGAGCCGCGTCAGTTCAACGGCCTGCTGAAGACGTTCCTCGGCCCGGTCGAAGACGAGTCGGGTCTGCACTATCTGCGTCCCGAGACCGCCCAGGGCATCTTCGTGAACTTCGCGAACGTGATGACGACCGCGCGCATGAAGCCGCCGTTCGGCATCGGCCAGGTCGGCAAGTCGTTCCGCAACGAGATCACGCCCGGCAACTTCATCTTCCGCACCCGCGAGTTCGAGCAGATGGAACTCGAGTTCTTTGTGAAGCCCGGCACGGATGAGGAGTGGCATCAGCACTGGATCGACGCCCGCGTCGACTGGTACACGGGCCTCGGCATCGACCGCGACAACCTCCGGCTCTATGAGCACCCGCAGGAGAAGCTCTCGCACTATTCGAAGCGGACCGTCGATATCGAATACCGCTTCCGGTTCCAGGGCTCCGAATGGGGCGAACTGGAGGGCATCGCCAACCGCACCGACTTCGACCTCTCCACGCACGGTGAGCATTCCGGCAAGGAGAAGCAGATGCAGTATTTCGACCAGCAGGCCAACGAGCGCTGGACGCCCTATGTCATCGAGCCCTCCGCCGGCCTGACCCGGTCGCTGATGGCGTTCATGGTGGACGCGTACGCCGAGGAGGAGGCCCCCAACGCCAAGGGCGGCACCGATCTGCGGACGGTCCTGAAGCTCGACAAGCGACTCGCGCCGGTGAAGGTGGCTGTCCTGCCCCTGTCGCGCAACGAGCAGTTGTCGCCGAAGGCGAAGGATCTGGCCGCCGCCCTGCGCCAGCACTGGAACGTCGACTTCGACGATGCCCAGGCCATCGGCCGCCGTTATCGGCGCCAGGACGAGATCGGTACGCCGTACTGCATCACCGTCGACTTCGACACCCTCGAGGATCAGGCCGTTACCATCCGCGACCGCGACACCATGGCCCAGGAGCGCGTGGCGCTCGACCAGGTCGAGGGCTACCTCGCCCAGCGGCTGGTGGGTTGCTGACCTCTGCTCGCTGTTGATATAGGGCCGGATCCGTTTGGGTCCGGCCCTGTGGCGTTCATGGGGGGTGGGCCTTGTCGCGCAAGGGGTGGTGACGAACACGGAGGCGGCGCCTGCGACCCGCGCAGTTCGTTGGGGGAGGGCGTCAGCTGGACGGGGGGTTACCACTTCGCGCTAGTACGCCCCAGCCGCGCGAGTAGACCCGTCTTCGCGACAGACACTTCACGCGCGAAGTGCTGCCAAGCCGCGCGCCTGCGGCGTACCCGCGCGGAGTGGAAGCGACGAGAAAGAAGTTCGGGGGCGGGTCTCTCCACCTCTCCACAGAGGGGAGATTCCCGAGATTCATCTGTGGATAACTGAATCATCGCGGGGCGGAACGCGCACTGTGCGCGCATGTTGATGACAACGGAAATGCTCACCAGGCAAGGGCTCGAGTGCAACAGCATCCGACGGCTGATCGACTGCGGTGATCTGGTCCGGGTGCGCAGGGGTGTGTATGCCGACAAACCGCTCCCCGACGACCGGGTTGCGGCCCACCTGATGCGGGCCCGAGCACAGGCCCTGACGTTGGCCGAGGACAAAGTGTTCAGCCATCAGACCGCTGGTGCGATCCACGGACTTCCGGTGTGGCGCCCGATGCTGACCCGGATCGCCGTGACGCGGCCCGGCCGCTCGGGCGGGCAGCTTCGTCCGGAGCTGGCCATCAGGGTGGCTCCGCTGGCAGAAGACGAGATAGTCCTTGCGGATGAGTGGAAGGTCACCTCGATCCCGCGGACTGCCGCGGATCTCGGTCGGATGCTGCCGCTCGAGTGGGGATTGCCGGTGCTGGACGCGGCACTCCGCGCCGGCGTGACTCGGGAGGACCTTGCCGAGCAGGTGGCCAGGGCGCGACGGCGTCCCGGTGTTCGCACCCTCGCCGCTGGGCTCAACTTCGCCGACGGTCTGAGCGAGAGCCCGGGTGAATCGATCGCTCGGCTGGTGTTCATGCGTCTCGGCATCCCTGCTCCGGTGCTCCAGCGGGACATCGTGCATTCAGTCAGCGGCTTGTTTCTCGGTCGGCCGGACTTCTCCTGGCCCGATCTCGGTATCTTCGCGGAGTTCGACGGGAGTATGAAATACACGCGAGGGGTGGAGGAGGGCGACCTCGCCGACGTCGTCATGCGGGAGAAACGCCGCGAACTCGCCATCTGTGCTGACGACTGGTCCTGTTTCCGCATGACCTGGGCCGAACTCTTCGATCCGCAGCTGATCCTCGCCCTGTGGCAGGTCGCTCTCAATGAGCGTGGAGGGCGTGGTCGGTAGGGGGCCTTGCGCACCTGAGCACACGTCTGTCCCCGCTTGCTTCGGGGGCTGTCGTCTCTTGCCCACTTTCCACGTGCTCGCGGGTTGGTCGCCACTTCGCGCGGCTTCGCGGAGCACTTCGCGCTGGTACGCCCCAGCCGCGCGAGTAGACCAGTCTTCGCGACAGACACTTCACGCGCGAAGTGCTGCCAAGCCGCGCGCCTGGGGCGTACCCGCGCGAAGTGGAAGCAGAGCCCATCGAATGGTCACGGAACGACAAGGGTTCGGCGAACCGGGAGTGTTCAGCCCTGTGCGCGGGAGCGCACGATCAAGGGGACGTGACAAGCGGCCGGAGAGCGTACACTGGGTCGGCTCCCGATCCGAGAGGCACCATGACTGCTCCCACCGTGCTGGCCCCGCTCACGCTCGACGCGCCGTCGCGCTCGGGAGCTGTCGCGACCACCACGCCGGTGGTCCTGGCACCCATGGCCGGGGTAACCAATGCGGCCTATCGGCAGTTGTGTCGTGAGCAGGCAGAGGCCGGGGGACACCCGGACAGTGGTCGCAAGGGCCTGTTCGTCTGCGAGATGATCACGTCCCGCGGATTGGTCGAGCGCGACCGCAAATCCCTGCAGATGCTGGCTTTCGACCCCGGCGAGACGCTGCATTCGGTCCAGCTCTATGGCGTTGACGCCGAGACAATGGCGCACGCGACCGAGATTCTCTGCAACGAATTCGGCGTCGGTCATGTCGACCTCAACTTCGGTTGCCCCGTCCCCAAGGTGACCCGAAAAGGCGGCGGTGGCGTACTTCCGTGGAAGCGGGACCGCCTGCGCGCAATCCTCACCGCGACAGTGCGAGCCGCTGACCGCTACGGCGTGCCCGTCACGATGAAAACCCGCAAAGGTATCGATTCCGACCACCTGACTTTCCTTGACGCCGGGCGAATTGCCGCCGATTCCGGGTGCGCTGCGATCGCGCTCCACGGTCGCACGGTCGCCCAGGCCTATTCAGGCGAAGCGGATTGGGATTCGATCGCCGAACTCGTCGCCGAAGTGGACATTCCTGTCCTCGGCAACGGCGATATCTGGGAAGCCGAAACGGCGCTCCGAATGGTCGACCACACCGGGATTGCGGGTGTCGTCATCGGCCGCGGTTGTCTCGGTCGGCCCTGGTTGTTCCGCGACCTCGCAGACGCATTCGCTGGAATCGAGCGACGGGCGCTGCCGGTTCTGGGTGAGGTCGCCGCAACGGTACGCAGGCATGGTGAACTCCTGGCAACCATCATGGGTGAGGAACGTGGCCTCACCGATCTGCGCAAGCACATGGCGTGGTATTTCAAGGGTTACCCGGTCGGCGGAGAGGTACGCCGAGGCCTCGGGATGGTGTCGAGCCTCGCCGATCTCGATGAACAACTGGAAAAACTCGACCCGAGCGCGCCATTCCCGGTCCGCGAGTTGGGCGTACCGCGGGGACGGCAGGGCACACCACGTGAGAAGGTCGTCATGCCCGAGGGATGGCTGGACGACTCGTCCGGGCTCGCGCTCGACCTGAGTGCCGCAGAATCGGACGTCTCCGGGGGCTGACACTGCCGCAGGAGTTGTTGACCAGGCTGTGCAGAGTGTCCGGTTATGGACGCAGAATTCCACCTATGACCAAGATCACGTAGGCTCTGCCGCGTTTCGTTCTGCTATCGGGAACGGTTGCACCGAAAGGTGCTGTGCCCTGAAAAGTTTGGGGCAGCTTCATGGACTGGCTGAGCGTGGAGCCGGGGGAGAGAGGTTTGGTCAGTGCCGGAAATTATCGTCGAACCGAATGGGATCAAGATCCCGGTCGCTGAGGGCGACACCATCATGGCTGCCCTCAACAAGAATGGATACACATTCCTCCTGGGCTGCAAGCGCGGCGGATGTGGCATCTGCAAGGTTCGCGTTGACGAAGGCACGATCGAACACAATCGACCCGTCGCAGAAACGGCCCTTCCCAAAGAGGAAAGGGACGAGGGAGTGTGCCTGGGCTGCCGGGCCGTTCCCCAGGGTGACATCAGGATCACCTTGATGAAGTCAGCTCTGCGGGTGACCAACCCGCTGTTGCATCCTCCTGCTGCCTGATTCAGCAGGGACGCTCACGGACAAAGGAGTACGGAATGGGCATCATGCGACTCGGTTACATTCACATGAAGGTGACCGACATGGAAGAGGCGAAGAACCACTACGCCAACCTGCTTGGCCTCTATGAGGTCAAGGCCGAAGGCAACAAGGTTTGGTACAAGGGCTGGGACGAGTGGGATCACCACTCGGTCGTTCTCGAAGAGGGCGGTGTCGGCGTCACGAAGTTCGGCTACAAGGTCGAATACGAAGATGACATTGCCGAAATCGAGAAGAAGGCTCAGGCCTTCGGCGCCACTGTCGAGCGCATGTCCGCGGGCGACAACCCCGAGGTCGGCGACGGCATCCGCATGGTCGGCCCGTCGGGTCACACCCTCGAGGTCTATCACTCGATGACCGAGTACGGCACCGAGGTCGGCACCCACAACCCCGAGGCCTTCCCGCGTCACCTGGTCGGCATCGGCGCTCCCTGCCTCGACCACGCCCTGATGAGCACCCCGAACGTCAAGGAGCAGGAAGAGTTCTTCAAGGCGACCTTCGACTACTTCACCACCGAGCGCGTCGACACGACCCTTGAGGACGATGCCGACACGATCGCTGTGTGGATGACGAACAACAACATCTATCACCAGATGGCTGTGCTCAACGGCCCCCAGGGTGGCATCCACCACTTCGCCTTCCGCCTGGAGGACTGGAACGAAGTCGGCCGCGCCGCTGACCTCATGGCCATGGACGACACCCCGATCGACATCGGCCCGACCCGCCACGGCATCACCCGCGGCCGCACGGTCTATTTCTTCGACCCGTCCGGCAACCGCAATGAGGTGTTCGCCGGTGGACTGATGTCGCATCGCGACCGCCCGATGGTGACCTGGACCGCCGATCAGGTGGGCAAGGGCATCTTCTATCACGCCCGCGAGCTCAACGAGCGCTTCACCACCGTCTTCACCTGATCCACCCGGCACGACCAACCACTCACCCCTGCCCCCGCGGGCAGGGGTGAGTACTGTTTCCAGCGATAACCCATCTCCGAAGCTCAGGAAGGCTCCATGTCCGATCTGATTCGTTCCCAGCAGAATCTCACCCGCGCCGGCGCTCGCGCCGCACTCGATGCAGCTCTCGCCAAGGCCGAGGAGCTCAACACCCGGATGAACATCGCCGTCGTGGACGCCGGCGGTCACCTGGTCTCATTCGAGCGGATGGACGGCGCGATGCTCATCTCCAGCGGCATCGCCCAGGACAAGGCCTATTCCGTCGTGATCGGCAACGGCCTGCCGACCTCCCAGTGGGTCCCCGCGCTGTCCGGCGACCCGGACCCCGGTCTGCTGCGCAGCTTCCCCCACCGCGATCGCCTGATCATGTTCGGCGGCGGCGTGCCGATCAAGGTCGGCGACGAGGTCATCGGTGCCGTCGGCGTCTCCGGCGGTTCGGCCGAGGAAGACGCGATCGTGGCCCAGGCCGGCGCCGACGCCGTCGTCTGAGCCGTCTGATATCGATTCCAGAACGGCCCGGACCCCCGCCAGAGTGGGGGTCCGGGCCGTTCTGCGTACGCGACTTTGCAGGTTTCGTTGCCCCACGCACCCAGCATCGGAAGAATGCAGGAAAGCGACGGCGCGGAGGGAACGAATGGCGAGCATGGAAGAGGCCTGGCACGCCAACACGCCCAAACAGGCCGACGAGCCCGGTGGGCTGCGCTCGGTGGCCGCTGCGCTCGATCTGCTCGAGTGCTTCGCGACCGATGAGCAGTTGGGCGTGACCGATATCGCTCGTCGCCTCGGAATCGCCAAGAGCACCGCACACCGTCTGTTGTCGACCCTGCGGAGCCGTGGCTTCATCGAGCAGGACCCCGAGTCGGGGCGCTATCAGCTCGGCCTGCACCTGTTCGAACTCGGCCATCTGGCCCAGATTCGCAACCCGCTGCGGATTGCCGGCCGCCCCATCTGCCTCGACCTGAATCGACGCACCGGTCTGACCGTGAACCTGTCAGTGCTCGACGGTGCCGACGTCGTCTTCCTCGAACGCATGGAGTCCTCCGAGTCCGGGCGCAACCTCAACGAGTGGGGGAGGCGCCTGCCGTCCCACGTGGCCAGCTCGGGGAAGGCGATCGCGGCCTGGAACGCCAAGTTCGCCGCAGCCCGCCTCGAGGCCGGATTCCCGGCCCGGGCCCGCAACACGGTCCGCACCGCGAGTCAATGGGAAGCGGTGCTCAGAGGCGTCCGCAAGCGGGGGTACGCCACCAGTTCGGACGAGTCGTTCGAGGGCTCGACCAGCGTGGCCGTGCCGATCCTCGAGAATCCCGTCGAGGCGTACGCCGCGCTGTCCTTCTTCGGCCGCCGACACGACATGGAGACCCGGCTTCCGCTCCTCGTCCAGCTGCTGCAGCGATCGGCGCGTCGAATCGCACACGATCTGGTCCGAATTCGTGCAGGTGGTGCCTGATTGTTCCAGCCCTTGCCGTGGCGTGGGTTGCTGTGGGTAACGTGTTGGTCACAAGCCATCATCAAGGAGGATCCATGGCGAAGTGGGACGAGGAAAGCGTCGCAGCAGAACTGCTTGCCTGTGAGGCCGAGCGTCGAGATCGTGAACCTTTCACCGACGAGTGGCCCGAGTTGGATGTCGACACCGGCTATCGCATCCAGGACGCGAATCTCGAGAAGCGCCTCGCTCGGGGTGAGAAGTTGCTGGGCGTGAAGCTTGGCCTGACCAGTGAGGCGAAGCAGCGCCGGATGAATGTCCATGCGCCATTCGTGGCGTGGGTGACCGATGACATGGTCATGGCTGTGGGGGATCCGGTGCCCCAGGCCAAGCTCATCCATCCCCGGATCGAACCCGAGATCGTGTTCGTGATGAAGGACCGGCTCGAGGGCCCGGGCGTCACCCGCGAGTCGGCCATGGCTGCCGTGGAGTCCGTGGCAGGTGGTGCCGAGGTCATCGATTCGCGCTATCGCAACTTCCGCTTCCGGGCCGGCGACGTGGTCGCCGACAATGCCTCCAGCGGGGCCTATGTCGTGATCGAGAAGACAGTGTCGCCCGATGACATCGACCTCATCGCGGAGCCTGTCGAGGTCTATGTCGACGGGAAGCTCGAGCAGACCGGCACGGGTGCCGACGTCCAGGGCCACCCCGGTGAGGCGCTCGCGCTCGCGGCCAACGATCTGGCACGCCGTGGTCTGGCGATCGAGCCGGGGCAGGTCGTCCTCACCGGAGGAATTACTGATGCCGTGTTCGCCCCTCCGGGTAGCACCATTGAAGTCAGGTTCGGCACGCTCGGGTCGGTCACCATCGAAGGTGGAGAGGATCCCGACTCCAGTTCCTGACACGACAACGCATTGACGGGCTGCAGCCCGCGGGCCGGGTGACCCGGCGGGCTGCGACCTTCAGTCGCCGCACTTCTCCCTCACCCACGTATCAGCTGGAGTCGGACAGCGCAGTCCTCACAGTTCGCAGTTCGGCTCAACTCCCGGGCACGGTTGCCCGGACGCGCCTGGCCCACAGGCTCAGCAGGAAGCGAACTCCCGAGGAGGGAAATTTTCCATGCACCAGCACAAGGAGATCACAGTTCGGGATCTGCCGAACTTCATCAATGGCGAATATGTCACGACCGGTGACACTTTCGACATCCTTTATCCCGTCACCGGAGAGGTGACCGCCCGGGCGCATCGGGCCGGCAAGACCGAAGTGGATGCTGCCGTGGCGGCTGCCCGGGCAGCGTTGTCCGGCCCCTGGGGCAAGATGTCCACGGTCGACCGTTCCAAGATGGTCAAGGCGATTGCGGCCGGCGTCGAAAAGCGATTCGATGACTTTCTCGAGGCCGAGGTGCTCGACACCGGAAAGCCCTATTCGGTCGCCTCCCATGTCGATATTCCTCGTGGTGGCGCCAACTTTGCTGCTTTCGCCGATGTCCTGCGGGAGAACCCGACCGAGACTTTCAGGCTCGACACCCCGGACGGGTTGGGTGCCCTGAACTACGGAGTCCGGCGCCCGCGCGGTGTGATCGGAATCATTTCGCCGTGGAACCTGCCGCTGCTGCTCATGACCTTCAAGGCCGGCCCCGCGTTGGCCTGCGGCAACACCGTGGTCGTCAAGCCCTCCGAGGTGACGCCGTCGACCGCCACCCTCATGGGCGAAGTGATGAACGACGTCGGTGTTCCGCCGGGCGTCTTCAACGTGGTTCACGGCTTCGGTGACACGGGTGAGCTATTGACGACGCATCCCGATGTGGACGGCATCACCTTCACCGGGGAAACGCTGACCGGCTCGATCATCCTCAAGGCGATCGCGCCGACGCTCAAGGCCACCTCGATGGAGATGGGCGGCAAGAACCCGGGCATCGTCTTCGAGGATGCCGATCTCGATCTGACGATTCGTGAACTCGGACGTGCCTGCTTCCTCAACACCGGCCAGGTCTGCCTCGGCACCGAACGGGTCTATGTGCACGAGTCGATCTTCGACGAGGTGCGTGATCGTCTGAAGGACTACGCCGAGAACACCCTGAAATATGGCTATCCGGATGAGGAAGAGACCAACTTCGGGCCGGTTGTGTCCGATGAGCACCGCGACAAGGTTTTGTCCTACTACAAGATCGCGGCCGAGGAAGGTGCCACCATCGTGACCGGTGGCGGTGCCCCGAAGTTCGAAGACGAGCGTGATGGGGGCTCCTGGGTGGAGCCCACGATCTGGACCGGCCTGCCCCACGATTCGCGCACCGCGACTGAGGAGATCTTCGGGCCGTGCACCACCCTGATCCCGTTCAGCGATGAGGACGAGGTCATCAAGCTGGCAAATGACACGAGATATGGTCTGGCAGCCACGTTCTTCACCACCGACGCCTCCCGGGTGCACCGGGTCGCCCCCCAGCTGGAGGCCGGCATCGTGTGGGTGAACAGCTGGTTCCTCCGAGACCTCCGCACCGCGTTCGGCGGCATGAAGCAGTCGGGCATCGGTCGTGAGGGCGGTGTTCACGGTCTCGAGTTCTACACCGAGGTGAGCAACGTCTGTCTGAAGATCTGACCCAGCCGCATCACACCCACGCCGCTCGCCCGGGGCTTTGCTCCCGGACGGGCGGCGTACCCGTGTGCGGGGTAAGGTCCACCGCGTGGGCCACCCCAGCACCGAACATTCCGAGCCGCTCCCGCGCGCGATCCAATGGGCCGCCACCATGGCGGGCCACGAGTCCGATTCGCCGCTCGTGCGAGCGCACCGCAACTCGACCGCAGGCGTACGCCTCAGCCGTCCCGTGGGACGCGAAGCGCGCGAAGAGCGCGAGGCTGCCCTCCTGAGCCCGGGCGCGACCCTGGCCAAGGGAGCCGGGAATCGGGCCCGGGAAGAAGAGCCCGACCCGGAGCGCACCTGTTTCGAGCGGGACCGGGACCGGATTGTGCACTCGACGGCGTTTCGACGTCTGGCGGGCAAGACCCAGGTGGTCGTGCATCCCGCCGATCACGAGCGGACGCGGCTCACGCATGCCCTCGAGGTCGCCCAGGTGGCCACCTCCATTGCGCGGGGTGTGGGTGCCAATGCGAGCCTGACCGAGGCCATCGCCCTCGGGCACGATTGCGGTCACGGGCCGGGCGGGCATGCCTCGGAGGACGCTTTCGACCCCTACATCCCGGGCGGCTACGACCACGGCCACTGGGGGGCCAATGTCGTGCTGGCCCCCCTCAACCTGTGCGCCGAGACTCTCGACGGCATTCGCAACCACTCGTGGTCGAGGCCGGCACCGGGCACGGTGGAGGGAGAGATCGTCTCGTGGGCCGACCGGATCGCCTATTGCGCGCACGACCTCGAGGACGCGATCCACGCCGGCATCGTCCGCCTCGACGACATCCCGACCGAGGTTGCTGCCATCTGTGGCCGCACGCGGCGGGATCAGCTGCGCACTTTCGTGCATGCCGTGATCGACGCGGTCGCCGAGACCGGGCAGATCGGAATGGCAGCGGAGCCGGCTGCCGCCCTGGCCGGGCTGCGGGCGTTCAACTATGAGCGCATCTATACGCGACCCGAATCGGTGGCCCAGGCATCAGCAGTCGTGGAGGTGCTGAGGGCGCTCGTCGACCATTTCGCCGAGCGACCGCGGGACATCCCGTGGGAGGTCTCGGCAGATCCCGGGAGCGAGGAAGCGATTCGCACCACGGTCACGTGGCTCGCCGGCATGACGGATCGGTATGCCTTCGACACCGCCCAGCGCGTCCTCGGCTGGCCCGCGGAACGACTGCCGCAGGGCATCGATCGACGCCACTGATCACCCGGGCTACCGGACGTCGATCGAGCCCGTCGATGTCTCCGCGACAACGGTATGCGGGGAGGCCGGGTCCTGACGGGCCTCCACGTCGACGCTGCCGGTCCTCGCCTGCGCCTGCACGTTGTAGGTCCCGTCCGGGAGCCGCACGTCCACGCTTCCGGTGGTGGTGCGGGCCTCGACACGTTCCGGGCTGGGTCCTGTGAGCTCGACATCGACCGAGCCGGTGCTGGCCTTCGCCTGCACGGTCGTCGCGCGGTCCACCACGACATCCACGCTGCCGGTGGTGGTCTCGGCGCTGACCCGAGGGCTGTGCCCGCGCACGTCCACGCTGCCTGTCGTCGTGCGGGCCTGCACATTCTCGAAGCTGCCCCGGGCATCAACCGATCCGGTCGTGGCTGTCACCTCGGCCGTGCCGAAGTCACCGTTGACATCGATCGAGCCGGTCGTGGTCCGGACCTGCACATCCGGAGTCGTGGCCGTCATCGTCCTCGGCAGCACCACCTCCAGGGATTCCCTGGACCAACCGAATGTGAATCCCCGGTCGCCGTGCTCGACGACGAGTTGGTCGTTCGCCACATTGTGCGTCAGGCGGGACTGGCCGCGCCGGTGGCGTTCGATGATCTGGGGACGGGCGACATCGGCGTACCGGATCGTGACCGGCACATCCGCGGCCACCACACTGACCTGATTGAACTCGCCGGTCACCTCAGTCGTCACCGTTGCCCCGAGGTAGCCCGCTGCATACCACGCGCCGCTGAGACCCATGGCGGCGACCGCGACCACGGCGCCGGTCCGGCGCCCGCGCCCACGTCCGCGGCGGTGCCGGCGTCTTCCGCCCGTCCCGGGGACCTCCACGTCCTCCTCCGGCCGGGCGAGGGGAGCGGTGCGGGGCAGTGATTCCGCCGGACCCCACGGTTCGGGATCGGTGGGATCGTGCGGGTTGCGGTAGGTCTGCCAGGGGGTCTGGTTGCTCATGGCGTGGCTCCTCGTGTTCGATTCCAGCCAATCACCCGGCAGGGCACGTCGTCAGGCCGAATCGGCCCACTTCCGGGCACGATCAGGGGTGGCTCAGGGCCGGAGTCGCTCGCGCAGGTCCACGGGCAGAAGTCGGGCGGTGCCGATCAGCTCCGCGGCCACGGTCACGGTGACGAACTGGGCTGCGAGGATCCCGAACAGCACCAACAACTGCGCCGCGCCGGCCTGGATCGGGCTGCCGCCACCCAGGAGTACTCCCACGAACGCTCCCGGCAGCGTGACCAGCCCCACCGTGCGGGTCGAATCGAGGTTGGGGATGACGGCCTCGGCCCGCGTGCGATCGATGATGGCGCGGATGACCTGTGGCCGCTCCAGTCCGATCGCCAGCCCTGCCTCATAGCCGCCGATCGTGGTGCGCAACTCGTCGAACGCCTTGCGGCCCACCAGCGTGTGGCCGGTCATGGTGTTGCCGATGATGATGCCCGCGATGGGCACCAGCGCAGCACCGTTCAGCGGGGCAGTGCCGGACAGGAAGACGATGAGCAGCACCGGAGCGATCCCGGCGGCCATCGCCAGGGCGACCCACCACCATCGATCGCGTACGCCGCAGCGCCCCGCCGACGTGAACACCGCCACCACGAACATCACCAGGCCGAAGGCCGCGGCCAGGGCCAGATGCGCCAGGGCGGCTGTGATGATCAGGGACACCGCAGCCAGCTGCAGGATTGCGCGTGCGCAGGCCCACAACACCTGGCGACTCAGGCCGAGGCGGCCGATCAGCGACACGGCCACGGTCACCACGACGAGAGCGACCAGCGCGATGGCGAGGGGCAGCCCTGGCTCGGTGGGAGTCATCGAGGAATCTGCCGGGCCGGGAACATGGCGCCATCGTAGGCGCCTCGGCCCGGCTGGAGCGGCTCAGTTCACGGCAATGGTGAGGTCGGCCGTCCAGCCCTGAGCGTTGCTTCCGGCCATCGTGGCCAGTTGCCGGGCGCCGCCATCCTCGCGGAACACCGAATCAGTCTGCAGCGACACCCGGGACAGGTTGGTGCCGCTGGTGGCATAGCCGTCTGCGGCGTACACCGCGCGACACGCATCCTCGGGAAAGGCGACCTGTGACGTCTTGACGATCTGGCGCCGGCCGGAGATCGCCGCCTCCACCGACTCGAACACCTGGAAGTGGATATGGGGCCAGCGCCCGGCATAGCACCCGGGGAAGATCGTGGTGAACTCGACGACTCCCGCCGCGTCCGTGCCCGCAACCCCGCGCAGGTAGTTCTGGTTCCGCACGCTGCTGGAATACATCGAGTAGTTCGACTCGCGGTCACATTGCCACACATAGATGGCCGCCCCTGCCATCGGTGCGCAGGCTTCCGCCAGGTTGAGCACGGTCATCCGCAGGGTCAGGGGGATGCCCTCGGCAACCCCCGACGCGCCGCCGAAGCTCGATCGGATGTCGGTGCGGACGACGCCATTTGTGGTCAGGGCATCGGCCCCGTTGGACCCGTCCCCGGGAAAGGGGCCCGCGGTTTCGTCCGGTACTTCCGGCACGCACGCAGCGCCTGTTGCGGCCGCCGAGGCAGTTCCGCCCGCGGTGGCCGAGCTCGCAGCCGAACCCGACGTCGCAGCGCCGGGCGTACCCGATGCGGAGGGCGACGCGCCAGTGCAACCGGTGAGGCCGGCCAGACCAAGGCCGCCGAGCAGTCCGAGGGCGCGCCGGCGACTGAGCATACGCAGGTCGAAACCCAGACCGCGGTCGTGAACCGCACGGACCCAGGCATCGTTGTCGGGGAAGGTCTCTTCGCGAAGATCGTGGGTCATGGGGTGTCCTTCGGTTGGGGCCATGGGCTCAATCCTCACCGCAGCGGAAGGGTTTCGTGTGTGTGGGGTCTGTGCGAATCCTGTGAATCCGAACCTGTCGGTGGTGCGGCGTAGACTCCACGCCGTGGCGGGGAGGATTTCGGACGAGGACGTTGCGGAGGTGCGCAGCCGGGCGCGCATCGACGATGTGGTCGGGGCGGTCGTGGCATTGCGCAATGCCGGCGGCGGATCCATGAAGGGGCTGTGCCCGTTCCACGACGAAAAGACCCCGAGCTTCCAGGTGACCCCGGCCAAGGGCCTGTTCTATTGCTTCGGCTGCGGCGAGGGCGGTGACGCCATTGCGTTCGTCATGAAGCACGACAACGTGACCTTCGTCGAGGCCGTCGAGCAGCTCGCGGATCGCACCGGTGTCGTGTTGCGCTATGTCGATGGCGACGGACCTCGCGCGGAGCCGGGACTGCGTACGCGCATCCTCGAGGCCAACCAGGTTGCCGCGGAGTTCTATGCGGCCCAGCTGACCGGCCCCGGCGCGCTGGCCGGGCGGCAGTTCCTCGACTCCCGCGGCTTCGATCGGGACGCCGCCGAACAGTTCGGCATCGGCTGGGCTCCTCGTGGCGGCAAGGAGCTGGCCGATCTGCTGCGGGCCCGTGGGTTCGACCGGTCGGTGCTCGTCCGGGCCGGGCTGGTGCGCGAAGCCGGATGGGACTTCTTCCAGGGCCGACTGCTGTGGCCCATCCGCGATGCCTCCCGCCAGGTCGTCGGTTTCGGCGCCCGGCGGATCTTCGACGACGACCGCATGCCGGCCAAATATCTGAACACCCCCGAGACCCCGGTCTACAAGAAGTCGCAGGTCCTCTATGGCCTCGACCTTTCGCGACGCGCGATCGGCAAGAAGTCGCAGGCCGTGGTCGTCGAGGGCTACACCGATGTGATGGCGGCCCACCTGTCGGGAGTTGACACCGCGGTCGCTTCGTGCGGGACCGCGTTCGGTGAGGACCACGCCCGCACCATCCAGCGACTGCTTGGCGGCGACGCCTTCGCCGGGGAGATCGTGTTCACCTTCGACGGTGACGCCGCGGGCCAGGCGGCTGCGCTCAAGGTGTTCACGTTCGACCAGCGCTTCACCACCCAGACCTACGTGGCGGTCGAGCCGAGCGGTCTCGACCCCTGCGACCTGCGGATCCAGCAGGGCGACGCCGCCGTGCGGGAGCTCGTGGCCCGACGCATCCCGCTCTATCGCTATGTCATGGGCAACACGATCGGTCAGTTCGACCTCGATCGGGCCGACGGACGGTTGGCCGCGCTGCGCGCCGCTGCACCCCTGGTCGGCAGCATTCGCGACTCCTCGCTGGTCGGCGGCTATGTGCGCGAGCTGGCGGGGATGGTCGGTCTCGACGTCGAGGAGGTACGCCGGGAGGTCGCCCGAGCGTCCCGCGGGGGGCGCGAACATCCACGCGTCGACCCGGGCCCCGTCGAGGTGGTGGCCGAGAAGCCCAGTGATGACCTGCCGTGGCCCGACCCCAGGGAACCGCGGCTCGCGGTCGAGCGCGGCTATTGCAAGCTCGTGATCCAGCGTCCCGACCTGTTGGGGGAGGACTGGGACGGGCTGTCCGCCGGCGATTTCACCCATCCGACCTATCGGGCGGTGTGGGAGGGCGCACTCGCTGCCGCGGGTCTGCCCAACGAGGGGGAGTGGAGCCATCGGGTCCGGAGCGTACTGACGAGTGCCACAGCGCAGCAGCTCGTCGTGGCCCTGGCGGTCGAACAATTCCTCCATGATCCCGACCGCGGCTATGTCGAGGTCTATGCGGCCAAGTTGCGGCTCCTGACGGTGACGCGGGCGATCGCCGACCTCAAGTCGAAACTGCAGCGGACCAATCCGGTCGAACACCAACAGGCCTACAACCGCATGTTCGTCGAGCTGCTCGACCTCGAGGCCAATCGCAAGGAGCTCCAGGTGCGTGCCGTGGGGGCGACCGACTGATCCCTAGCTCATGGGCGTCCGTTTTGCCAGAGCGCCGGACGGATCGGTGTTGTCCGAATGCGGACTCCACAGGCGGTCTCCGGAGCGGTGCGTCGGGCCTGCGCACGCGCAGGGTGAGTGCATGACCCAGGTGATGATTCCGGCGGAGGCACTGCTGACCGCCGACGAAGAGACCGAGCTGGCCCGGAGCATCGAGGCCGGCATTCTTGCTGCTGATCTGCTGGCCCATCGCTCGACCTTCTGCGACGCCACCACGACCGAGTTGGAGCTGATCGTCGCCGGGGGACAGGAAGCCCGGGATCGCTATGTGCTCGCCAATGTCCGGCTCGTGACCATGGTCGCCAACCGGGCCGCGCGGCGTACCGGCCTGTCCGCCCACGAACTCTTCTCCGAGGGCATGAGCGGGCTGATCCAGGCAGTCGACCGGTTCGACTACACCCATGAGGTCCGGTTCGCGACCTATGCGCTGCCCTGGATTCGGGCCACTGTGGCGCGTGCGACCGCGACGCGATGCGGGGCCCTCCCGGTGAGTGCGGCGCGGGCCGAGCGGCGCCGGTTGGTGCGGTCGGTGCGGCAACGGCTGATGGCCGCGCGGGGTCGGGAAGTCACGGCGCAGGAGATCGCCGACGAACTGGAGCTGTCGGTCGAGGTCGTTGAGGAGATGCTCGCCATGGAGCCTCCGACCGCGCTCCACGATGACCGGGGATTCTCGATCGACCTGCCGGACCCGGGTGCGACCGAGGCCCTCGAGGCTGTTCTCGGGTCGGTGGTCCCGCTCGCCGATTGGGTACGCCGGCTCCCCGCGGACGAACGTGGTGTGATCACGCGCCGGTTCGGCTTCTCGGGAGAGCCGCTCAGCCTGGTGGCGGTCGGCCGGGAACTCGGGATGTCCGCCTCCTCCGTGCGCCGCCTCGAGCTCCGGGCACTGGGGCGGCTTCGGGCTTGGTACGAGGCCGAGAACCTGCTGCTGGCCGGCTGACCCCGGGCAGGGCAGATCTGCCTCGTGCTCGACGGCAGAATGGGGGCCATGTTCTTTCGCCGCCCTCGCCTGGCTCCCGATGTGCATGCGCAGCTGACCGACGCCTACCTGGGCGAGTTCGGGCGCCAACCGGCCAGGATCCTGGCGGCCGCGGAGGCCGTGGGTGGGTGGTGCGTGCTGCTCGCGGATGTGCTGGCCATCCAGGACCACCGCGAGTGGCGCTTCACACCGTGGCATCGGATCGAACAGGGTGGCTGGAACGATCAGAACTCCGAGCTGCGCTGGGAGTTGGTTGACGGCCGACGGGGGAACGCGTTGTTCGACGAACCCGGCCGCATCCCCGAGGTGTTCCGCGAACGCGTGCAGGCCTCCATCGTGGTGCATAAACAGATCCCAATCGAGGGCACCCGCGAGGGGGGAATCGTCAGCGCTCGTCGCAACCTGGCGAACCGGGATGCACCCCTCGAATGGCGCATCCGCAGGGGTCGTGGGACCGCGGAAACACCCGAGAACATGTTCGTCCTGGAGGCGGCCCTGGCCGACCTCAAAACGGATTGGGACATCTGAAAAGTCTCTGCTAGTGTTTCCAATCGCGCCGAGAGGCCAATCCCCCGTAGCTCAATTGGCAGAGCATTCGACTGTTAATCGAAGGGTTACTGGTTCGAGTCCAGTCGGGGGAGCCAGATAAGGGCTCTGACCAGGGAAGACCTGGTCAGGGCCCTTTGTCGTGTTCCAGCTGGGAGCCCGGCCGTCCGCGTCAGCGTCAGGCGGCGCGTGGTTCTGCTATCAGCGAACTCAGCTCCGGCCACGCGGCAGCGAAGCCCGGATGCAGGGGGAGCCGGCGTACCTCATCGGTCGGGATCCACTCCACCGCCTCCGACTCCTCGTTACGGGGCCAGACCGGGACAGGCCGATCGAGGTGACAGGCGTACGTGCGATAGGCCCAGCCACCATGGTCCGTGATGTGCACGAGCGCCGGATCCAGCCCCGTGGGTACGCCCACCAGTTCCTCCTGGACCTCACGCAGGGCGGCCTGCACGGGCGTCTCGCCGCGGTCCAGCGACCCGCCGGGCGTACTCCACGTGCCCGAATGGTGGGAGTTGGCGCGGAGTTGGAGGAGGACGAGGTCGCCGCTGAGCAGGAGTACGCCGGCAGCGCCCCAGCGACCGAAGTGGGCACAGCCGCGATCGCAGGTGATCAGGCTCATGACGCGTCCTTTCATCGAGGCGCCGGGGGACGCCTGCACGGGCTGGTGGGTGGTTCGGACGGCATCGGCCGGATTCAGTCGTACGCGGCCGGGGTCGGTCCCGGTCGGCGGACAGGCGTCGCGTCGCAGAACAGCCGGTAACGGCCCGTTGAACGACGCAGCATTCCATCATGCCTGGTCGGGTCAAGCTCTCCGAAATGCATGGCACAGTTGACCCTGCTCGCGTTCGCGAGTGCAGAACAGTCAGGAGGAAATATGAGTGAGGCCGTGCACATCGGCTCTGTCGATGACGTGGAGCCCGGCGAAGCCAAGGTCATCTCGCGCGATATCGCCAATACCCACGACGACATCGCCCTCGTCCGCACCGAGGACGGCGACTACTTCGCGGTCGACAACACCTGCAGCCACGCGCTCGCGTCCCTGGCCGAGGGCTGGGTCGAGGAGCAGTCCATCGAATGCCCGCTGCACTCCGCGTCCTTCTGCCTGAAGACCGGCGAGGCGCTGAGCCTGCCGGCCACCGAACCGGTGGGCACTCACACGCTCGAGCTGCGCGGCGACGAGATCTGGCTCTATCCCGGATCGGTCAAGGGCGAGCTCTGATCAGCCCCCGGCCCGGGCGTACGCCTCCCCTGCCGGGGTGGCCACCGGGCCGGGGTGATAGAGCCCCAGGCTGGGGATGTGGTCCCAGTAGGGGAGCGAGAACCAGGCATAGCGCTCGACGATGGACAGCTCCTCCATCATGGCCGCCGACGCTTCGGCATATTCGCCCTGGCGAGCCGAGTCGGGATAATCCGGGCCCGCGAACCAGTCGATGAGGGCCCATTCGGTGACCCAGATCGGCAGCCCGGGCTAGCGGCGGTCGACCCGCTGGAGGTAGGCCTTCAGGTCGTTGACTGCGGGGTCGACGCGGAAATCCCGGACGGGATTCGCGCGACCATCGACTACTTCAGTGAGCAGCCGAAGGCTGCCTGAAGTCCGTCGGCTGCTCAGAACGGACGGGGCGCCCTGACGCGCCCCGTCGTCACGTGTCCTTGGCCGCGGCGTTGGCTGCCTCGACGGCTGCCCGGCGCACTGCCCGCTTGCGGGCGGCGAACGCCTGCGAAGCCTTGGCGCTGACCTCGCGCACGGCGTGGGCCTCGGCTGCGGGATCGAATCGTCCGGTCGGGGCCGAGACCGAAAGGGCGGCCACGGGCGTACCCGTCGCGCTCAGGATCGGCGCGGCAATGCAGCTCAGGCCGCGCATCGTCTCTTCGCGTTCGAAGGCGAATCCCCGATTCTTGGCGTCGGCCAGCTGCTTGCGCAGCTCATCGGGGTCCGTCACCGTGTAGGGAGTCCACTGCGGGAGCTCTTCGGCGAGGGCCTCGTCGATCAGATTCTGGTTGTAACAGAGCATGATCTTGCCGACGGCGGTGCAGAAAGCCGGCAGGCGACCTCCTATGCGCGAAGGCGCCGGCACGTGGTGGAGCCCGTGGAGCTTGTTGAGATAGACCACATCGGTGCCCTCGAGCACGGCCAGATGGACCGTCTGGCGGGTCCGCTCATAGAGATGGGCCAGGAAGGGAGTGAGCACGTCCCGGACCTCTTCGACTTCGGGCACCGTCACGGGGGCGGTGAGCTCGTTGAGGAGCGGACCGAGCCGATAATTGCTTCCGGCGCGTTCCACGGCGCCGTTCTTCTCCAGCACTGCGAGGAGGCGAAACGCGGTTGACTTGCTCAATTCGGTTCGCCGCGCCAGTTCACTCACGCCCACACCCGAAGAAGCATCCTTGCCGAAAGCTCCGAGCAAACTGAGCGCCTTGTCCACTGCTGTGCGGCTGTCCCTCTGCGTCGCCATAGCCCCCCGTTCCGTCGTTGGAGTCGAGCCCCTGGAGTCGAGTCAGTGTACTGCGAACCGGCACCGGAAAGGCACCCCCTCGCCATCAAAGCGTTACTCCGTTGACAGAACGGGGGATTTGACCTGTCCGGTCCGGTCAGGACTGCTCCGTCGCCGCCACTCGACCGAGGCTTTCGAGGTCTCCGGTCAGGGCAGTGGTGCGGTCACGGTGGCTGGGAATGAGCAGATAGAGCGCTACCTCCCGAGCTCGGGGCAGCAGGATGATCTCGAAGCGCTGCGTGATGCGGGTGCCGGTGCCAACGGGCTCCAGTTCATAGCTCCACCGGGCCGAATGACTCCCGCTCGTGCGGAACACGAAGCGACGCCCGGGGTCGGCGACTTCGACGATGCAGGGCTGTGACCAGCTGACTCGCCCCAAGCGGCTCAGTCCCCTGAACCGGGCGCCGGGGACGGCGGTGGTGGCTCCGTCCAGCCAGGTGGATCCCTGGGACTCATGGCTCCACTCACCGTCGCGCGTCGGGTCGGAGACCACCGCGTACACCTGGTCGGGGGTCGCGGCAACCACCACCGAGCAGGAGCCACGGGGCTCGAAACCGAGCGTACGCCGCAGCGGTCGCCCTTCCTCTCCGGCGGGCAGCGACCCGATCGAGGCGGCCGGCGTCCCGCCCCACAGGGCGGCGCGTCGACGGAGATGGGGCCCGGTGAAGAGCAGACGCAGCACGATGCGCGTCAGGGGCGAGACCTTCTGCAGGACGATCTGCCGCTCCGCAGCAGGGAGGCCGTCCATGACCCACAGTCCGGTAGCCGCCAGCTCCGGAGGAGTCATCCGTCCGGTCCAGGCCTCCCGGTCGATCTCTTCCCACTCGGCCTGGGTGAGCAGACGCGCCACCTCCGGCATGACCTCGTGCTCTTCGCGAGCGAGGTGCGGCTCCAGCAGGTCGGAGAACTCATCGAGGGCCCGGAGCGTGTCGGCCACGGTGGTCGAGCCGTCAATGAGTCCACGGGCTGCCCGTTCGAGGGTGGCCATCGTTGTCTGGATCGCCCGGTGGTCAGTCTCCATGTTGCCCAACAGCGGCGCCAGGTCGGGGTCGCGGTGGAGCAATGCGGGCCAGAGGACCGTGTCCTCGCCTTCGTGGTGCTGGTGCAACCACTCGATGAGCCAGAGGAGATGGCGGCCGATGGCCGCCCTGCGCGTGGCCCCGGGAGCGCCGGACAGCACCAGGCGAGCCCGGGCGAGGTCACGGCGCAGGGCCGAGTGAACGATCCCCATCGTCACGGTGCCGGCAGGTGGGGAAATGGTGGGATCGGAGATGACAGTCATTGTGTCCCCTCGGATGAGGTCAGTGGGGCGAGGGCGTGGGCTATTCCTCGGGCAGATAGGTGGCGAGGAGGGCCCGGAAGAGGGCGCGGAACTCGCGTGGGGCGGTTCCGTCGTCGTAGCGGACACCAGGGTTGTTGCCAAGCTGTCGTGAGATGACCCCGGCGCCAATATTGGCCAGACCCTGCGCCATCTCGTCGAGCGGGATGTCGGTGCGGAGTCGACCCTGTTGGCGCAGGGTCGCCAGCTCGTCGTTGAGGAGGCTGAACACGCGCACGGAGGCGGCGTACGCTTCAGCGGTCGGCTCCCAGGTCGGCACCGGGCGGAACAGCATCAGCTGGGCGAGGCCCGGGTGGTCCAGAATCCACCGGATGTTGGCCTCGAGACCCGCCAACATGTACGCCCCGGTGTCGGTGTCCGGACCAAGCGCCCGCTCCGCGGCCATCGCAGCATCGATGGCCTCGAAGTTCTTCTCCCAGCCTCTGCGGAACAGCTCGTCGAAGAGGGCGGCCTTGGAATCGACATAGGTGTAGAGGGATTGCGTACGCATCCCCAGCCTGCGAGCGATCTCGCCCAGCGACAGTCCTGCCACGCCCTCCGTCGACAGAATCGCCACCGCGTGGTCGACGATCTCGTCAAGAGTGGCCTCGTGACGCTGGCGACGCCGGCTGGTGACGCTCATATCCACCTCCTGATAATAGAAGGTAAACCTGATGCTATTCGGAAGGCAAGGGGTGAAGGCATCGAAATCGGCGGAGGTTTGCGTGTGCAGAGGCGTCCGACAATTGATCGGGCCCGACCACCCTGATGGGTGATCGGGCCCGTATCGGCCATGCCGGTCGAAGTTGCTCGACCGGATCGGTCGACGTGGATCAGGCAGCCGCGTTGGCGAGACTGACCGCGACGTCGATGATCATGTCCTCCTGGCCACCGACATAGCGGCGACGTCCGATTTCCTCGAGGATCTCGGTGACGGGTACGCCATAGCGCTCCGCCGCCCGCTCCGCGTGGAACAGGAAGGAGTTGTAGACACCCGCCTTGCCCTGGATGATCGACGCGCGGTCCATGATCGGCATGCGCGGGATCATCGGCTTCATGACCTCTTCGGCCGCGTCGAGGATCTTCTTGGTGTCGACGCCGGTGTGGATGCCGACCCGCTCGAAGGCGGGGACGATGACCTCGGTCGGCGAGTTGCCCGCACCGGCACCGAAGGCGTTCAGCGAGCCGTCGATCTGGGTCGCACCCTCGCGGGCGGCGAAGACCGAGTTGGCGACACCGAAGCTCAGGTTCTGGTGACCGTGGAAGCCCACCTCGGCGTCGTCACCCAACTCGTCCTTCAGGGCCTTGACCCGGTCCGAGACGTCGTCGAGGATCAGCGCGCCGGCCGAGTCGACCACATAGACACACTGGCAGCCGGCGTCGACCTGGATGCGGGCCTGCTTCGCGAGCTCCGCGGGGGAGATCATGTGCGACAGCATGAGGAAGCCGACCGTCTCCAGGCCCATCTCGCGCGCGGCGTTGAAGTGCTGGATCGAGACGTCCGCCTCGGTGCAGTGCGTGGCGATGCGGATGATGTCGATGCCGCGGTTCTTGGCCTCGCGCATCTCGTGCACGGTGCCGAGACCCGGAAGCATCAGGGCCGCCACCTTGGCCTGCTCGACGGTGTTCTTGACCGCCTCGATCAGCTCCATCTCGTTGGTCTTCGAGAAGCCGTAGTTGAAGCTGGAGCCGGCCAGGCCGTCGCCGTGGGTGACCTCGATGACGGGTACGCCCGCCTCGTCGAGAGCCCGGGAGACCGCAGTCACCTGGTCGACGGTGTATTGGTGGCGCATGGCATGCGAGCCATCACGCAGGGTGGTGTCGGTGATCCGAACCTTCAGCTCGCTCATGCCTTGACCTCCGCCTTCTTGTTGGCTTCCATCCGCTTCACCAGCATGTCGCCGGTGCGCGTCGCAGCGGCGGTGATGATGTCGAGGTTGCCGGCGTACTCCGGCAGGTAGTCCGCGGCACCCTTCACCTGCACGAGGCAGGTGACCCGGCCCCAGTTGTTCCACTCCGGACGGGCGTGGTCGAACTGCGGATCGGCGGTCAGGGCATAGCCCGGAACGTAGTCCTGAACCGTCTCCACCATCTGCTGGATGGATTCGCGGACCTTGTCCTGCAGCTCGCCGGCCTCCGCAGCTTCGGCGGGCAGGGAGGCGAAGACGGTGTTGCGCATCATCAACGGCGGCTCGGCCGGGTTGAGGATGATGATCGCCTTGCCCTTCTTGGCGCCACCGACGACCTCGAGCGCAGCGGCCGTGGTCTCGGTGAACTCATCGATGTTGGCGCGGGTCCCGGGGCCGGCCGACTTCGACGCGATCGATGCAACGATCTCGGCGTAGTCGACCGGAACGACCCGGGACACCGCGGCCACCATCGGCGTGGTGGCCTGGCCACCACAGGTGATCATGTTGACGTTGGCAACATCCTCGAGCGAGTCGAGGTTCACCGGCGGACACAGATATGGACCCACAGCGGCGGGGGTCAGGTCGATCGCGTGAATCCCGGCCTCGGCGAACCTGGGCGCGTTGGCTTCGTGAGCCTTGGCGCTGGTGCAGTCGAATACGAAGTCGGGGAGATCGTCCTGCTGCAGGAGCCAGTCCACGCCCTCGGCCGAAGCCTTGAGGCCAACACGCTTCGCGCGGGCCAGCCCGTCGGACGAGGGGTCAACGCCGATCATGTAGGTCGGCTGGATGAACTCGCTGCGACGCAGCAACTTGAACATGAGGTCGGAGCCGATATTGCCCGGCCCGATAATCGCTGCGGTGTAAGGGCGATCCTTACGTTCCCTGGGGTCCACGAGGGTCCTCCAATCAGTCGAAATGGATGGTGAACGTGCCGTACTTGCCGTAGTCCGCGGACACGGACGTGCCGGCGTCGACGGCGATCATGGCGCAGAAGCTGCCGGGCAGGACGACCTGCCCCTTCTCAAGCGCCACACCCTGCTCACCGAGGGTGTTTGCGAGCCACTGCAGCGGAGCTGCGGGGTGACCCATGACATCCGCGCCCGTCCCCTCGCCAACGACTTCGTCGTTGACGGTGAGCTTGCACGTGATGTTGAGCAGGTCCTCCTTGAGGTTGTCCATGGCGATCGGTTCCTTCGACCAGGCGATCGCACCATAGGAGGCGTTGTCCGCGACAGTGTCGACCAGGTGGATGTTCCAGTCGGCGATGCGCGAGTCAACGATTTCAATTGCCAGATGCACCGTGTCGATGGCATCGATGGCATCCTCCAGGGTCACGCCCGGGCCGGCGAGGTCCTTCTTCAGATAGAAGGCCAGCTCCGGCTCGATGCGCGGCTGGAGGAAATCTTTGGAGTTGAAGTGGGCGTCATCGTTGCCGATGAAGCGCGCGTCATCGGTCATGAAGCCGAAGTCGGGGCTGTCGACTCCGAGCACCTTCTGCATGGCGAGCGAGGTGAGACCGATCTTGCGTCCGATGACCTTTTCGCCTCGCGCCAGCAGCGCCTTTTCCTGGATCTGCTGGATCGCATACGAGTCGTCGACCGTCATGTTGTCCATCTGGTCGCGAAGGGGCGGGATCGCTTCCTTCGTCTCGTAGGCCTTCAGCAAGGCGTCGGCCAGCTCCTGATGCTGGGCGCTGCGGTCAGTCATGGTTCCTCCTGTGTGTGCTGCTCCGGGTCGGATGCGGAGAGCCGCTGCCAGGCAGTGAAGCGACTTTAAGGCCGCTGAATGAGGTGCACGGATTCTGTTCCGGGGAACGAAACATAAGAAATCCGGGCATCCGAGGGGCTGCCGGCGTGGCTCTCCAGGATCAATCTGTCGACAACCAGGGCTTTACGCAAGGGTTGCCGCGTCGCGTTGGGCAGCGGCATCGGGGGATTCGGCACGACACGTCACAGCAATGACGGCGGTCGCCATCGTCAGCACGGCTCCGGCACCGGCGATGAGCTTCTCGGCGAGCCCCCAGCGCACGAAGTCCAGGGGGTCGGGGCCGGCGTACTCGACCGTCCAGAACGGCTCGGTGACCAGCCAGGTGGCCGCGAGGAGCCCGACCACGCGCAGTGATCGGGGTACGCCCGGCCGCAGCAGCGCGACCCCCAGCGGGAGCGCCCAGACGAAGTAGTGGTTCCAGGCCACCGGCAGCACGAGCAGCGCGGCGAGACCGCAGAGGGACGCCCCGAGCAGGACGTGCCCGCGGCGTACCCAGCGGATCGCCCCGGCCAGGCCGACGAGCGTGAACGCGGCACCGATGAGAATGCCGACGTTCGTCCAGGTGGGATCGAGACCCACGAAGCGCTGCCAGGCGCTGACCCAGGACTGGTTGTGCATCCACCCGCGGGGGTCCGGGAAGAATTCGAGACCACCGAGGGCCACCTGGGTCCAGTACTGGACCGACTGACGTGGAGACACGATGAAGCCGAGGGCCGTGGCGGCGACGGTGGTGAGGGAGGCGACCACGGCAGCTCGCCGCCGACCGCTGAACCAGAGCAGGGGAATGAACAGGCCCGGGGTGAGTTTGATGGCGGTGGCGATGCCGATGAGTACGCCCGCGGGCACCAAGCGGTCCCGGCTCGCGAACCGGCCGCCGCTGACCCGGTCCAGCCAGTCGATCAGCAGGCCACGGCCGGGAGCCATGTCGAGCAGGCACATGACCATGAGGAGGATCGACACCTGGCCGAGGCCGATCGTGCTGCGCAGTGGGCCGGCCAGGAAGAGGGCAGTGATTGCAGCGAAGGCGATGTGCCAGCCGCGCAGCCGGAGTCGATGCAGCAGGGCCAACAGACCGGCCACTGTCAGCGCGAGCCACAGGAACTGCACCAGGCCCCGGGGCCAGAGCCCCAGCGGGAGGGCCAGGATCGCGGCAAACGGGGGATAGAGGAAGGGCCACTGGCCCTCGGCCGCGGCATAGAGCGGCTCGTGGGCCACGAACGAACGCGCCGCCCGGATGTAGACCTCGAAGTCCGCCATCGCCGGAGCCCAGTCGACGACGGCATTCACATCGGCATCGGTGGTCCCGGCGATCCACATGGCCACACCGATCGCCAGGGCCAGGCTGCCCACGACCAACGTTGTCGGGTGACTCCAGAACCGGGCCGGGCCCGGTTGGGCGGTCTTCCCGGTACGCAGAGCCGCGAGGGCATCGAGCAGGCCCACGAACGTCAGGGCGAGCGCCAGGACGGGCAGCACCGCCGTGGTCGCGAGTTCGGCCGCGTTGAACTCTTCCACCGGCTTGAAGCGGGGCAGGGAGCCAAGCGGGTCGGCCAGAACCCAGGCGAAGAGAAGCATCACCATGATCGCGAGTCCGGTCGGCACCGGGTCCCGTTGGGGCACCGGATCGGAAAGGGGATCCGAACCGGGCGGATCGGCTCGGGCGATCGTCACGGCCGCGACGGGCAACAGGACCCAGGCCAGATCCGGATTCGGCAGCAGTGGCGACGCCACCAGCACCGCGACCGTCGTCATGGTGACCGCCAGCCATGGGCGGCCCAGGCGATCCCAGATCACCGCAGCCGCGATCGCAGCCACCCCGGCGACCACCATGAGGAGCAGCGCCGGCCAGCGCCCGTCGGGGCCGACGACGCGCAGGGCCGCGCCGAGGACCGAATGGTTGGACGAGGCCCACGTCGACTCACGCGCGGACAGCCGGTTGCGCATTACCTCGGTCCAGAAGACGAGCGTCATGCGGGGGAGCAGAAGCCCCACCGCGACGCTCGCGAGGCCGAACGTGCCGATCCCGATCAGGCCGGCACGACGCCGGCGTACCAGGAGCACGGCCAGGAACGGCCACGCGAAGGGCCAGATCGCCGTCGCCAGACCGGTGAGCAGTCCCCGGGGCAGCCAGCGCGGCCGGCGCGGGAAGTCGACCAGATCGAGCACCACGACGAGCATGACCAGCCACAGCACCCGCCCCTGCGCCATGGCCATGCGCCCCGGCGGAGCCGCGATCACGATTGCGGTGAGCAGCGAGAGCGCGAACCCGCGTACGCCGAAACGCCCGATCAGGGCCAGCGCCGCCAGGGCGCAGACCGCACCCCAGCCCAGATGGAGCCAGCTGTCCGACAGCGGGACGGTGACGACCGTGGCCAGCGCACCGACAGGTGACAGCAGGAACTGCCCGGGGATGTTCGCCGAATAGAACGGCTCGCCCGCCAGGACGGCGCGTCCCACCGCCTGATAGCCGTGCAGGTCGGTCCCGTGCACGGGGTCCATCGCCACACCCCAGCTGGCCCACATGGCGCTCAGCACGGGCAGGGCGACCAGCAGGACAGCCCGGAGCCAGCGGACGGCGGAGCGTGCGGCGGACGGCTGCTGGGGGGTGGGCATGGGCTTCATCGTGGCAGATTCTCCGCGTGTCCCGGCCGAGGTCCGGGCGCGGCGCAAACCCGCGGTTAGGCTGCTCGCGTTCCGTCAGGGCGTCCCAGGAGTGTCCATGCCCCGTTCCTCGTCTCGGTTGGTCGGCGTCGCGGCGATCCTGCTGCTGCTCGCCTCCCTGCTGATTCCGCTCCGCGCCCACAGCGCACCCCCCGTCGTCGGCGCGATCGGCGAGGAATGGCAGCGCTCCCGCACCCTCGTCGGCGAGCCGTTGGAGACCGAGTTGTGTGGTCTTCGCAACGGTGGCTGCGCGCAGCGGTTCGAGCGCGGCTCCATCTATTGGTCACCGGCCACGGGAGCGCAACACATCCGGGGTGCGATCCGCGACGTCTGGGGTGCGAACGGCTGGGAGAACGGCATGTCGGGCTATCCGACATCCGGAGAATTCTGCGGCCTGCTCGATGGCGGCTGTGGTCAGCGGTTCCAGAACGGCAATATCTATTTCAGCCCGCGGCTCGGCACCTATCGGGTCTTCGGGGCCATTTTCGACGGTTGGTCGCGTCTTGGCTGGGAGAGGTCCACCATCGGTTATCCCGCCGCCGGTGAGGCCTGCGGGTTGCCCGGCGGTGGGTGCTTCCAGCGGTTCGGCAACGGTTTCATGTACTGGTCGCCGGCCTCCGGGTCGTACGCGGTCCTGGGACGCATCTATGACCACTGGGCATCCACCGGGTGGGAACGGGGCCGCTATGGCTACCCGACCAGCAACGAGAACTGCCGCACCGAGGGTGGTGTGCGGATCTGTGACCAGAGCTATCAGGGCGGTCGCATCACGTGGCGCAGCGATCGGGGGATCGTTACGCCGGCCGGTGTCGACTGCGCGGTCATGCGGTGCGTGGCGCTGACCTATGACGACGGTCCCGGCGTGCATACGAATCGCCTGCTCGACACGCTCGGGCGGGAGAATGCCAGGGCGACGTTCTTCATGGTCGGCACCAACGTGAGCAGCAACCCGGCGACGGTCCGCCGCATGCGCGATATGGGCATGGAACTCGGCAACCACTCGGTGAATCATCCCGACCTGACAGGCCTGAGTTCGTCCCAGGTCAGCTATCAGCTGGGCGATACGCAGCGTCGCATCCGGGAGGCCTCCGGCGTTACGCCGACGTTCATGCGTCCGCCCTATGGCGCCCGGAACTCCACCGTCGATGCTGTGGCGCGCGACCAGCGGCTGGGAGTGGCCCTCTGGAGTGTCGACACCCTGGACTGGCGTGATCGCAACTCTTCGATCGTGACCCAGCGCGTGCTCGACCAGGCCCGTCCCGGCGCGATCATCCTGATGCACGACATCCACGGCACCACGGTCGATGCGGCGCCCGCCATCGTGCGCGGACTCAAGGATCGCGGCTACACGCTCGTGACCATGTCCGAACTCGTCGGAAGCGCCCAGCCGGGCCGGGTCTATCTCCAGCGCTGAGGCTCGAACACATCCAGCCTGACCGCGACCGTCGTGCGGATGGGTGCGGGATCGGAGGCGTTTGAGGCGTCGGCATGGAAGGCGTTCGGCCCCATGCCGATCAGCAGGTCCACCTCATGGGGTGACAGGTCGAGGTCGTAGCGCAGGGGGCGGCTCTCGCGATGCGAGAAATGCGTGGTCATCGAGGCCAGCAGGCGGTCGTGCTTGTCGTGCTCGATGTCCATGAGGCCGCGGGCCCGGCGTACCTCGGCGAGATGGTCCGCCATCGGCGTCACCACCAGCACGCGACCACCCGGGGCGCAGATCCGGGCGAACTCGCCCGGGTTCCGCGGCGCGAAGACGGCCAGGACCGTGTCGGCCACGCCATCAGCGATCGGCAGGCCGGCCCAGGTGTCGGCGACGATCGCACCGGTGCGGGGTCCCTTGGCGCTGCGGCGGCAGGCGTACGCCGAGACATCCGTTGCGATGCCCCGCGAACCCGGGCCGAGGCGGTCCAGAACGTGGTGAAGGTAATAGCCGGTGCCGGCGCCGACCTCCACCGCAACCAGGCCCACGGCGGCGTCGGCCACCAGTGCGGCGATCGGACGGTAGTGGCCCGCCAGCAAAAATTCGGCCCGGGCCGCCACCATCGCGGCCGTATCCGCGTTGGCCCCGGCGGGCCCGCGCAGCAGATTCAGGTGACCCTGGCGAGCCCGATCGAAGTGGTGGCCCTGTGGGCATGTCACGCCGTTCGATTCGAGGACGAACGAGGAACCGCAGTGGGGGCAGCGGAGGAGGTCGACGACATCACCCAGCATGGGTCAGGGCGTGTCCGGCCCCGCGCCCGGAGTCCGTGCGGCGGACGCGGTGACCGGGCTCCCGGGCGTACGCCTGGCGCGTCGTTCCCTGATGTCGCTCCGGACGAAGACGACCAGGCCGGTCACGCCGATCAGGGCGAACAGGAACCACTGCATGGCATACCAGAAATGGGGGCCGTCGGAGATCTCGGGCAGGGCCAGGGTCTGGAACTGGGGCTGCTGCGGCGGAGTCACCTCCAGCGCGGCGACCCAGCCATCCATCACCGGATAGGGCAGGACGGCCGAGATGGCGGGGGCGTTGATCAGGCGGACCTGGTTGTTTACGGGGTTGATGGCCTGCGGTTTGCCGTTCTCGTTGCGTCGGACGTGGCCGACGACGGTGACTTCGCCCGGAGGCGGCGGCGGCAGGACGTCGGGGATCTGCTGGCCGGAGGGCAGGTCGATGAACCCACGATCGACCAGCACGACATCGCCGCGGGTCGTCCGCAAGGGCGTGACGACCTCATAACCAGGTCGGGAGTTGTTGTAGCGATAGCGGACCTGGAACTGCTGCGACGCATCGAACGTGCCGGTCAGGACCACTCGCTGCCACTGGTCCGCATCGGTGATCACGGGGCCGAACACCTGGTCATAGGGCTTGGGCGGGCTCTGCTCGTGTTGCAGGATGACGTCGTTCTTGGCGCGCCGCTGGTCGAGACGATCCAGCTGCCACTGGCCCAGGAGCACGAACGCCACGCCCAGCACCACCACGAAGACGGCCAGGGCGATTGCGCGTTTCCAGAACCTGCTCACCCAGCCACCCTAGCCCGCCCCTCGAGGACGGTTCGTCGCGTCGCAGGGGGTGGTCCGCCCCGGGTGCGGGGAGGTCAGTCGGACTCGGACTCGCCCGGACCGCCCGTCGCCTGGATCAGTTCGGTGGCCTGCGCTGCCGCGGCGCCCAGGGAGGCTCCCTGTCCGACGGCCAGCCCGATGATGAACGTCGTGAGCGGAGCTGCGGGGCGCGCGATTCCGTGGGCGGCATCGCGGGCGAGGTCGAGGATGATGTGCATCGACTCCTCGTCCATCGCGAAGTCGGTGTCCAGGCGATCGGTGAGGGTCTGCACCCACTCGGAGAGGGTGACCCGTGCCTCCTCGGTCATCGGCATGTCCTTCCTGGCCATGGTTCGACCATCTCACCGGATTACCGGCGTCTCTCGGATGTCCGGCCTCGATCATGGCATGAGCGATTCGGGCGATGACGACCCACCCCGGGGGTCCGGTTGCGGTCCGGGACCTACACTCGACCGCATGCCCGAATCCGACCCCCTCGAACTCGCCGACAGCCACGGTCGCATCGCCAGCGACCTCCGCGTGTCGTTGTCGGATCGGTGCAACCTTCGCTGTCAATACTGCATGCCGGCCGAGGGCCTGCCCTGGATGCCGCGTGAAGAGGTGTTGACCGACGCCGAAATGCTGCAGCTGATCCGGATCGGCATCGAGCAACTCGGGATCCGCACGGTCCGGCTCACCGGCGGGGAGCCGCTGCTGCACCGGGGTCTGGAAGGCCTGGTGGCCGGGATCGCGCAGATGCGTACGCGCGCCGGGATCAAGCCGGGTATCGCTCTCACCACCAATGGCATCGGGCTGGCGACGCGCATCGACGGGCTCGTGGCCGCGGGTCTCGACCGCATCAATATCTCTCTCGACACGCTCGACCCCGAGCGCTTCAAGTCACTCACCAGGCGCGATCGCCACGCCGATGTCCTGGCCGGCATCGAGGCCGCGGTCCGGTCGGGCCTGCGCCCGGTAAAGGTGAACTCCGTGCTCATGCGTGGGGTCAACGACGACGAGGCCGCCGACCTGGTCGAGTGGGCCGGACGGGCTGGCGTACAACTGCGCTTCATCGAGCAGATGCCCCTCGACGCCCAGCACGGGTGGTCGCGGGCGAAGATGGTGACCGCCGATGAGGTGTACGCCGCCGTGTCGGCCCGGTTCGAACTGGTGGAGGATCCGGAGGACCGGCGTACGCGCGGTGCGGCCCCGGCCGAGTTGTTCCGCGTGGCAGGCACCGAGCAGCGGATCGGGATCATCGCCGCGGTGACCCGACCGTTCTGTGGCGCCTGTGACCGGGTCCGACTGACCGCCGATGGTCAGCTGCGGAACTGCCTCTTCGCCAGGGACGAATCCGATCTGCGCGGGCCCCTGCGCGCGGGGGCGTCCGATGAAGAGATCGCCGAACGCTGGATCAGGAACGTCGCACGCAAGCTGCCCGGGCACGGCATCAACGACCCGAGCTTCCTCCAGCCCGACCGGCCGATGAGCGCGATCGGCGGCTGATCTCTGATCGCTTCGCCCGTCCGGATCTGTGGGGATCAGTCGTCGACGACCTCGCCCCGGACGACTTCGGTGGCCTCCCTCGGCAGAGCGGGATGATAGGTCGGCTCACCGCGCTCGACCGGATGCAGCTTGGCCGTGCGCTGTTCGACCGCGTTCGCGATCAGCACGGCGATCGCCGGGAGAACGGCGGCAGCAACGATCAACGCGAGCCGGGCGGCGTTGTTGGGCACCACGATCACGAGCAGGAAGCACAGGATGCGGATGCCCATCGTGATCAGATAGCGAACCTCACGACCCCGGAGGTCTTTCGAGCGACCCGGCTGGGCGTCGGTGATCACGGCCTCCGCGGTTGCGCGGCGGCCGGTTCGAGTACGCCCGGTTGCCATTCATCCACCATACGCCGGGTCGCCTTCGGACCGGTTCCGGCCGAACTCGCCGTTGGCGGGGCGCGGACCGGGGGCGGCGTACCGAGGGGGTTCTGTGGCAGGGTGACCCCATGAGTTCGTCCGAGACTGTCGACGCTTCCACCGCCCGCTCCGTCCTCGTCACCGGAGGCAGCAAGGGCATCGGCCGTGCCATCGCCGAGAGCTTCGCCGCCGCCGGCCACAAGGTGGCCGCCACCTATCGAAGCGGCGGGGTGCCCGACGGCGTCCTCGGTGTCCAGTGCGATGTCACCGACGCCGAACAGGTCGACGCTGCGTTCAAGCAGGTCGAAGAGGCCCACGGCCCCGTCGAGGTGCTGATCGCCAACGCCGGCATCACGGCGGACAACCTGATGATGCGCATCTCCGACGACGACTGGTCGAAGGTCATCGAGACCAACCTGACCGGCAGCTTCCGCGTCGCGCGACGGGCGGCCCGCCCGATGACGCGCGCCCGCTGGGGCCGGATCATCTTCATTTCCTCTGTTGTGGGTCTCTTGGGGTCGGCCGGACAGGTCAACTATGCGGCTTCCAAGTCGGGCCTGGTCGGCATGGCGCGCTCGATCGCCCGCGAACTCGGCTCCCGCAACATCACTGCCAACGTGGTCGCCCCCGGTTTCATCGAGACCGACATGACCGCCGTGCTGTCCGAGGACCAGGTCAAGGCCTATCAGGCACAGATCCCTCTGGGCCGCCTCGGCGGAGTCGCCGACATCGCGGCCGCCTGTGAGTTCCTCGCCTCCGATGCCGCCGCCTATGTCACCGGGGCTGTGATCCCCGTCGACGGTGGCCTCGGCATGGGGCACTGACACTTCTTCTTATCCGCCGCACCGGCCTCCACCACACACGAAGGACAACCATGGGCATTCTCGAGGGCAAGAACGTGCTCGTCACCGGCCTGACTCACAAGACGTCGATCGCCTATGAGGTGGCTCGCATCGCGCAGGCCGAGGGCGCGACCGTGGTGGTCTCGAACTTCGGCCGGGCCATGAGCCTGACCAACCGGGTGATCCAGAAGCTGGACCCCGTGCCGCCGCTGCTCGAGATCGATGTGACCGACGACGACCACCTTGCGACGCTCGCTGATCGCCTGCGCGAGGTGGGCATGGAGCGGGTCGATGGGGTCGTCCACTCGATCGCCTTCGCCAACGCCGAGTCGTCGATGGGCGGCAAGTTCCTCGAGGCGCCGGGTCCCGATGTCGATACGGCCGTCCGGATCTCCGCCTATTCGCTGGTGTCGCTGGCTATGGCCTGCAAGCCGCTGATGACCGACGGCGGCTCGGTGGTGGGTCTGACGTTCGATGCGACGGTGGCCTGGCCGGCGTACGACTGGATGGGCGTCGCGAAGGCCGCCCTCGAATCGACCAGCCGCTACCTCGCGCGCTATCTCGGCCCGGAAGGCATCCGCTCCAACCTGGTCGCAGCCGGTCCGCTCGAGACCATCGCCAAGAAGGCCATCCCGGGTGCCGACGCGTTCAACGAGGTCTGGGGTCAGCGCGCGCCACTCGGGTGGGACGCCGGTGACAACGGCCCGACCGCTCGCGCGGTGGTGGCCCTGCTGTCCGACTGGTTCCCGGCCACCACCGGTGAGATCGTGCATGTCGACGGTGGCCTGCACGCCATGGGCGCCTGACGGTTAACCGCTCCTGACGCGCGCCCGGCGTACGCCTCAGGCGCTCGCGCCCGTCCACGTGACCGCAGCTGTCAGCGCCGACTCGGCGGCATCGCGCAGTTCGCCGAGGGCGTTGCGTCGCGCGCTGATCGCATGGACGTGGAGGGTGTCGCCGTCATCGGCCAGAGCGGTCTCGGCGGCCCGGGACAGCCGCCAAGCCCGCGCGAGCAACTGCTGGGAGCGGGAGCCATAACAGCCCGGCAGGATCGGTGCCGGAGCCTCGTCTTCCTCAGCAGTTCCGAGCGGGAGGTCCGACAGGCGCCGCCCCACCTGCACCACGACCTCGCGGAGCTGACGGTCTGCATCGGCGGCCGTGTCCGTCAGACGCGGCGCGGCGGCGTACAGGATCTGCCACTGAATCGCCGGGCCGACCGCGCGCGGAACCCAGGCCGGTCCACCCGCCGCGGGGAGGACCACGGCTCCCGCATCCAGCGCGCCGGCCGTCAAGGTCGGGGGACCGGCCAGCGGGGCCAAGCGGCCGGGGCGGGGGAGCGCGACGGCCCAGTCGGAATCCACCAGCACCAACGCCGCCGCCATGGCCCGATCCAAGTCGCTTGCGGTCAGCGGGTCCAGACCCAGCAAGCCTTCGACGTCGACGACGTGATGCGCCGCGTGGTCACCGATCACCGCACGCGCTGCGACCTCCGGGCTCAGCGGTGAGTGCCGACAGGCATTCAGGTGGGCGGCGAGCGCCAGGGCAGCGGAGACGGGCATGGAGTCACGCTAGATGATCGATTTCCCACGCCATCCGGGCGCGTGGCAACAGTGGGTCCGGAATGGGTAGCCATGGGCGCAATTTCCGGACCCAATCCCGCAGCACGGGGCCCGGTGACGGTTGATAGGTTGGCCGACATGGTCGCAGTGGTGGATCTTGCCGATGTCAAGCTCGTGCGTAACGGCTCTACGCTCCTTCAGGACATCACCTGGCAGGTGAGCGAGGCTGACCGCTGGGTCGTGATCGGGCCCAATGGCGCCGGCAAGACGACCCTGATGCAGATCCTCGCCGGTCATCTCCATCCCACCGCGGGTCGTGCCGAACTGCTCGGCGAGACGCTGGGCCGGGTCGATGTTTTCGAGCTACGCCCCCGCATCGGTGTCACCTCCGCCGCCCTCGCCGAGCGCATTCCGCGCGGGGAGGCCGTGCGCGACGTCGTGGTCTCGGCGGCCTATGCCGTGACCGGTCGCTGGCGCGAACACTATGACCCCATGGACATGGAGCGCGCCGAAGAGCTTCTCGAGCAGCTGCGCGTCGATCACCTGGCCGATCGCACGTTCGGCACCCTGTCGGAGGGCGAGCGCAAGCGGGTGCAGATCGCTCGTGCCCTCATGACGGATCCCGAACTGCTGTTGCTGGATGAGCCGGCCGCCGGGCTCGATGTCGCCGGCCGGGAGGCCCTGGTGCAGACCCTGTCCGAACTGTCCCAGGATCCCTATGCGCCCGCGAGTGTCCTGGTGACCCACCACGTGGAGGAGATCCCGGTGGGGGTGACCCACGCGATGCTGCTCAAGCAGGGGCGGGTCGTTGCGGCCGGTCCTCTCTTCGAGACGCTGACCGATGCCAACATGACCGAGGCGTTCGACCTGGATCTTGCGCTGAGCCACTCCGACGGTCGGTGGACCGTGCGGGCTGTCTGAGGGTGACGGGGGCGTACGCCGCGGCGCGACAGGTCGACTCGTGCCGCTGATCACCATCGGGTCTGCCGATGACCCGCGACTGGCCGACTATGTGCGCCTGCGGGATGTTTCCCTGCGACGGCATCTGGAGACCGAACAGGGCCTGTTCATCGCCGAGGGCGAGAAGGTCATCCGCCGGGCCGTCGAGGCCGGGTTCCGGCCCCGGTCGTTCCTGCTTGCGGAGCGGTGGCTGGATTCGTTGGCCGACCTCCTTGCGGGTACGCCCGACGTCCCGGTTTTCGTTGTCACGGAGGCCCTCGCCGAGGAAGTGACGGGCTTCCACGTGCATCGCGGTGCCCTCGCTTCGCTGCATCGGGAATCCCGGCACTCGGTCGACGACCTTCTAGGGTTGCGGCGGCTGGTGGTGCTGGAGGACATCGTCGATCACACCAATGTCGGAGCGATCCTGCGGTGTGCGGCCGGGCTCGGCTGGGATGGCGTACTCCTCGCGCCCCGCGCCGCCGATCCGCTCTATCGCCGCTCGATCAAGGTCGCCATGGGCGCGGTGTTCTCGCTGCCGTGGGCGCGGCTCACCGACTGGGCCGGAGCAGTGCCGATGATGCGGGAGGCCGGATATCGGACCGTGGCCCTGGCCCTTGCCGATGGAGCGCGGGACATCGGGGAGGTCGCCGCAGAGCTGGGTCCCGACGAGAAGGTCGCCATTCTTCTCGGAACCGAGGGCGACGGGCTCTCCCAGCGTTGGATTTCTGACGCCGATGACGTCGCGATCATCCCCATGCAGGCGGGTATCGATTCGCTCAACGTCGCCGCGGCGGCCGCGGTGGCGTGTTACGTGCTGCGCTGACTCCGCATGGAGCAGAGGATCAGGAAGCCGGCTGCTTCGGCGTGATCGGCCAGTCCTCGAGGTAGCGGTCGGCGAGGCTCTCGTGCTGTTCATAGAGCTTCTTGCGGGCCCGGGCCGACAAGCGATCACCGAAGACGGTGCCGTTGAGATGGTCGGTCTCGTGCTGCAGGCAGCGGGCGAGGAGGCCGGTGCCCAGGATGGTGATGTCGTTGCCGTCGACGTCCTGACCGGTGCAGGTGGCCTTGTCGGGCCGGGACAGCGGCTGATAGGCCCCGGGAAGGCTGAGGCAGCCCTCCTCACCCGATTCGAGGCGACGGTCGCGGCCCTCGGGCAGGGTGACCTGGGGGTTGCAGACCACGCCGACATGACGCTTCTCGTCGGCATCCGGGCAGTCATAGACGAAGACCGCGAGGTCGACGCCCACCTGCGTCGCGGCCAGGCCGACGCCCGCGGCGGCCTTCATCGTCGCGAACATGTCGCGGACCAGGGTGCGGAACTCCGGGTCATCGAAATCGGTGATCGGCCTCGTCTTCGCGTGCATGACCGGGGTGCCCCAGCGGGTGATCGGGCGGACATTGCCACCCTCGGTGAGATCGCCCGACGGCGTGGTCTCGGGGGTCTGGGGTGCGCTCATGATGCTGCGGTCCTCGGGTAGTCCTTCTGGTCGGAGGCATGTTAGCGGCACGCGAGGTGCGGCAATGCCGCGACTCGGGGAATGCACGGCGCACACTGGTGATGATGAGTTCCGATGATCCCGCCCTGCTGCCGGCGGCCTTCAGCAGGGCGTTGGCCGATTATGTGACCCATCTCGACCAGGAGCGGACGGTGTCGCCCCACACGATCCGGGCGTACGCCGGGGATATCGGCAGTCTCCTCGAGCACCTGCACCGACTCGGGCATGACGCGTTCGACCGCGTCGATCGCCGGGCGTTGCGCAGCTGGCTGGCTCACCAGAGCACCCTGGGCGCGCAACGGACCACCCTCCAACGGCGGGCCGCTGCGGCCCGTGTCTTCTTCGCCTGGTGCGTGCGCACCGGCCGGATCGAATCCGATCCGGCACTGGGGCTCCGGTCGCCCAAACTGCCGCGACGGCTGCCGCCGACGCTGGGACAGGGGCAGGCCCGGGCCCTGATGGAGGCGATGGTGGCGCGGGCGGCCGAGGACGACGGACCGGTCGCGGTGCGGGACGTGGCGCTGCTGGAGATCCTCTATGCCAGCGGCATCCGGGTGTCCGAGCTGTGCGGTCTCGACCTGACCGCGCTCGACCACGACCGCCAGGTGCTCCGGGTGATCGGCAAGGGGGACAAGGAGCGGGCGGTGCCTGTCGGCCGGCCAGCCTGGGCGGCTCTCGCGGCGTGGCTGGCCCGGCGGGACGAGTTGGTGAAGTCGCGGGCGGAGACAGCAGTCTTCCTCGGGGAGCGGACGGGTGGCCGTATCGATCCCCGGGTGGTGCGCCGCATCGTGCACCGGGCACTCGCTGCGGTGCCCGGAGCGCCGGATCTCGGGCCACATGGCCTTCGGCATGCGATGGCGACTCATCTTCTCGAGGGCGGCGCCGACCTGCGCAGCGTGCAGGAGATGCTCGGGCATGCGTCGCTCGCGACGACCCAGATCTATACGCACGTGACCAACGATCGGCTGCGGGCCGCCTTCGAGCAGGCCCATCCCCGGGCGTGAGCATCACAGCCATTGCTCCGGATTCACGAGCCGGCCGTCGACCCACATCATGAAATGCAGATGGCACCCGGTCGAATAGCCCGTCGTGCCGCTGAGTCCCACCACCTGTCCGGCCGCGACCTGTTGCCCCGGCGCCACCGTGTATCGGATCGCATGGTTGTAGGACGACGTGATCCGATGTCCGCGGACAAGCCCGTGATCGATCATCAGCCGATTGCCATAGCCCCGGTTGAAATAGGACTCCGTCACGCGACCTGCAGCGATGGCCCGCAGGGGCGTGCCGCATCCGGAGCCGTAGTCGGTGCCGTCGTGCAGTTTCCACACCCCGAGGACTGGATGACGCCGCATGCCGAATCGAGAGGTGATCGGTCCGCCCGCCGGGCGAACGAACCCACTCGAGCCCGGCGGTGGCGTCGGTCCGGCAACTTCGGCCGTGAGCGCGGCTGCGGCCTCGGCACGTTCCTGCGCGCGCTGGCGTACGCCGGCAGGGGCGGAACCGGGGAGCAGCCGCACCGGTCCGGGGGCGGCGAAGACGAACTGGGGACGCAGATAGTCCTCACCCCGACGCAGGCCGACATGCACACATGTGGTGGCGACCCGCCCACAGTCGTGGCCCGCGTCGAGTCGACCGATCACCTGACCGGCCCGCACTGCGGTGCCGACCGGCACCAGCGCGGTTACCGGTTCGAGTGTCGTCCGCACCTCGCCGTGATCGATCACCAGCACATTGCGACCCGCGATCGACCCGGAGAAGGAGATCGTGCCGTCAGCGGTCGCGAGGACGTCGCTGCCGGGCGTGGCCGCCACATCCACGCCACGGTGTCCCGGCTCCCAGCGCTGGGCGGGGGGCCTGAACGGCGTCACCACGTCGGTGCGGCCCGGCACCGGTGGGCCGAGCTGGATCGAGTCGGGGATCGGACGTGGCAGCCCGACCGGGGGAGCGCCCTGGGCGGGCCCGGTGGTGGTGAGTGCAACGATCGCGACCAGAGCCACGAGTGCGGCCCGGCGCCAGCCTGGGAAGGTCATGCCTGCACAGTGATGAACAGGTGCGGGGTTGATTCACCCGGAGCAGAGACCTGTGGACAGTTCTCCGGGCTGTCTCCTGCCTGTGGACAACCGGATGGGCTGTCGGCCCCTATGCGATTGCGTCCGCTCGGGAAGCGGCCACTCCCCGACGTCAGAGTCACATCCCGATGTGGGGGTACCGGTGCCAGCTCAGGACCGACACCCGGCACGCCGACGACCAGATCGCATCGTGCCGGATGGCACGACTTCCAACCCGACACCGCGCGCCCCACACGAAGTCGTGCCAGGTGACGCGTCGGCCAGGGCGCCCGGCGTGTCGGACTCGACCGGACAGGCATGGGGCCCTTGGTTAGCGGGGACCCTCGTGAATGTCACCGGAGTTTGGTGTGGGAGGGGCCAGCGGCCTAGACTGTGCGCGGCAGCCCGGCCATCCGGGCTGACTTCGCATGCAGTCATGCCCTCGTGCCCGGTAGGGGTTGGTCCGTGTCACCACGGTTCCCACCGGCGACTGCATCAGGCGGTGCCGAAAGTCGGCACCGGACAACCAGATCGGCGCCCGCTCACGCGCGCGTCACGAGGAGGAACGGCCATGGCCGTCGTTACCGCACGCCAGCTGCTCGAATCCGGCGTTCACTTCGGGCACCAGACCCGTCGTTGGAACCCGAAGATGAAGCGCTTCATCTTCACCGAGCGCAACGGCATCTACATCATCGACCTGCAGCAGTCGCTGACCTACATCGACAAGGCGTACGCCTTTGTCAAGGAGACCATCGCCCGCGGCGGTCAGGTCCTGTTCGTCGGCACCAAGAAGCAGGCCCAGGAGGCCATCGCCGACCAGGCCACCCGCGTTGGCATGCCTTTCGTCAACCAGCGTTGGCTGGGCGGCATGCTCACCAACTTCCAGACCATCTCCAAGCGGATCCAGCGGCTCAAGGAACTCGAGGCCATGGACTTCGACAAGGTCGCCGGTTCGGGTCTCACCAAGAAGGAACTTCTCATGCTGAAGCGTGAGAAGGACAAGCTGGAGAAGGACCTGGGCGGCATCCGCGACATGTCCAAGACCCCGCAGGCCGTGTGGATCGTCGACACCAAGAAGGAACACCTGGCGGTGGACGAGGCCCGCAAGCTGCGGATCCCCGTCATCGGCATCCTCGACACCAACTGCGATCCCGACGAGGTCGACTTCGCGATCCCCGGCAACGACGACGCCATTCGCTCCGTCGCCCTGCTGACCCGCGTGATCGCCGACGCCGTGGCCGACGGCCTGATGTCCCGCTCGGGCGGTGCCACCGGCGCCGAGGCCGAGGTCGAGGCCGAGCCGATGCCCGACTGGGAGCGCGAGCTGCTCGCCGGTGAGGGTGCCGAGGCGCCTGCTACCGAGGCTCCCGCCGCCGAGGCTGAGACCCCGGCTGCCGAGGCCACCGAGACCGAGACCCCGGCTGCCGAGGCCACCGAGGCTCCTGAGGCCGCCGAGACCTCTGAGGCCGCCGAGACCTCTGAGACCGCCGAGACCGCCGAAGCGGAAGCCACCCCGGCTGCGGAGACCCCCGCCGCCGAGGGCGACAACTGATCTCCGACCGACTTCGACTCCAACAGACTTCCCGGAAGGAACCCCCATGGCCATTACCGCTGCCGAAGTGAAGAAGCTCCGCGACGCCACCGGCGCCGGCATGATGGACGCCAAGAAGGCCCTCACCGAGGCCGACGGCGACTTCGACAAGGCCGTCGAGATCCTGCGGGTCTCGGGCGCGGCCAAGGCCGCCAAGCGTGCCGATCGTGACGCCAGCAACGGCCTCGTCGCCAATGCCGGCGGTGCGCTCATCCAGCTCGCGGCCGAGACCGACTTCGTCGCCAAGAACGCCGAGTTCATGGACCTGGCCCAGCAGATCGCCCAGGCGGCCGACGCAGCCAAGGCCGATGGCGTCGAGGCTGTGAACGCGCTCACGCTCGGTGACAAGACCGTTGCCGACGCCGTCCACGAACTCGCGGTCAAGATCGGCGAGAAGCTGGAGCTCAGCAACGCGGCCTATCTCGACGGCCAGACCGCCGTCTATCTCCACCGCCGCGCCTCCGACCTGCCTCCGCAGGTGGGCGTGATGGTGGCCGGCGAGGCCGGCGACACCGAGGTCCTGCGTGGCGTTGCCCTGCAGGTCGCGTCGATGCGCCCGCAGTATGTCTCCCGCGACGAGGTTCCGTCCGACGTCGTCGAGAACGAGCGGCGCATCGCCGAGGCGAAGTCGCGCGAGGAGGGCAAGCCCGAGGCTGCCCTGCCGAAGATCGTCGAGGGTCGACTGAACGGCTTCTTCAAGGAAGTCTGCCTCGTCGACCAGCAGTCGATCACCGACGACAAGAAGTCGGTGGGCCAGCAGCTCGACGCCGCCGGCGCCAAGGTGACCCGCTTCGTGCGGTTCGAGGCTGCCGGAGCCTGATCTCACACGAGTACGCCAGCGCCGCGGGGGAGACTTCCCCGCGGCGCTGTCGTTTCCACCGATAGCCAGGGGCCTGTCGCGGGTTGGATTGGTCAGCTACTGCGGCGTACGCGATGATAGGTGGCGGCACACGCATCCCCGACCGAGGAGAACCATGGCCTACAAGCGCGTCCTGCTGAAGCTGTCCGGTGAAGCATTCGGAGGGGGGAGGGTCGGCGTCGACCCCGATGTCGTCGCCAGCATCGCGCGGCAGGTGGCCGAGGTTGTCAGCGCCGGTGTGCAGGTGGCCGTGGTCGTCGGGGGCGGAAACTTCTTCCGGGGCGCCGAGCTGCAGCAGCGCGGCATGGATCGCGACCGGGCCGACTACATGGGCATGCTCGGCACGGTGATGAACTGCTTGGCGCTCCAGGACTTCTGTGAGAAGGCCGGTATCGCCACCCGCGTCCAGACCGCCATCACGATGGGCCAGGTCGCGGAGCCCTACATCCCGCGCCGCGCCGAACGGCATCTCGAGAAGGGCCGGCTGGTCATCTTCGGTGCCGGTTCGGGCATGCCGTATTTCTCGACCGACACCGTCGCCGCCCAGCGCGCCCTCGAGATCGGTGCCGAAGTGCTCCTCATGGGCAAGCAGGGGACCGACGGCGTCTATGACTCCGATCCCCGCACGAATCCCGATGCCGTGATGTTCGACGAGCTCACCTATGACGAGTTCCTGGCCCGCGACCTCAAGGTCGCCGACGCAACGGCGATCTCGATGGCCCGCGATTATGCTTTGCCGATGGTCTTCTTCAACCTCGACACCGAGGGCAACATCGCCCGGGCCGTGAGCGGTGAGAAGATCGGAACCACCGTCCACGCCTGAGAATTCAGCTGTTCCACCCTGGCCCGATCAAGAAAACTGGAAGGACCGATCGCCGTGATCGCCGACATCATGAAGGAAGCCCGCTCGAAGATGGACCATGCCGTCGAGCATGCCAAGGACGAGTTCGCCTCCATCCGCACCGGGCGGGCCCACCCGGCCATGTTCGCCAACATCGTCGCCAGTGCCTATGGCCAGGACATGCCGATCCAGCAGCTGGCGAGCATCCAGGTGGTGGACGCCCGCATGGTGCTCATCAGCCCGTTCGACAAGTCGACGATGAACGCCGTCGAGAAGGCCATCCGTGACTCCGATCTGGGCGTCAACCCCGCCTCCGACGGCAACGCCATCCGGGTCGGCCTGCCCGAGCTGACCGAAGAGCGCCGCAAGGAATACACCAAGCTCGCGAAGCAGAAGGCGGAGGACGCCCGCGTGGCCATCCGCAACGTGCGCCGCCATGCCAAGGACAGCCTTGACAAGCTCGTGAAGGACAAGGAGGCCGGCGAGGACGAGGTGGCACGGGCCGAGAAGGAGCTCGAGACGGTCACCAAGGGCCACACCGACAAGGTCGACGAACTCCTCAAGAACAAGGAAGCCGAGCTCCTCGAGGTCTGATGACCAACACCGAACCGCCCTCGCCAGCCATGCCGGACCCGGGCATCCCGCCGGCTGCGCCGGCCCCCGACCATGGCCGGGCAGGGCGAAATCTGCCTGCCGCGATCACGGTCGGGGTGGTCCTTTCCGCTGCCCTGGTGGTCACGCTGGGCTGGTTCCCGCTCGGGTTCCAGATCCTCGTGGCCGCGGCCCTGGCACTGGGGGCGGTCGAGGTCTATCAGGCGCTCAAGCGGCTGGATATGCACGCCGCGATCGTGCCGATCCTCGTCGGCACCGTCGCGATCGTGATCGCCGCCTATTTCGCCGGACAGCGTGACCTGGGGATATCGGCCAACACGTTGATGTTGGCGATGATCGGGATGACCGCCCTCGCCGCGCTCATCTGGCGCATGCCGAAGGGGGAGCAGGGCTATGTGCGCGATGCTGCGGCCAGCCTGTTCATCATCGGCTACATTCCGCTGCTCGGCTCGTTCGTCGGGCTGATGCTCGCCGACGATCACGGCACGCTGCGCGTGATCACCTTCATCGCCGTGGTCAGTCTGGGCGATATCGGGGGCTACGTCGCCGGTGTGCTGTTCGGCAAACACAAGATGGCGCCGCGGATCAGCCCCAAGAAGACCTGGGAGGGCTTCGCGGGTTCGGTGCTGTTCGGGGTGGCGGGCGCGATCGCGTTCGTCGTTCTCGGGCTGGACGCGCCGTTCTGGGTCGGCATCATCCTGGGGGTGGTCCTGGTCGTCGTGGGGGCCTGTGGCGACCTGATCGAGTCGCTGATCAAGCGCGATGTCGGCATCAAGGACATGTCCTCCTTCCTGCCGGGTCACGGCGGCGTGATGGACCGGTTGGATTCCCTGCTCGTGAGCGCGCCGGCCGCCTGGTTCATCATGGTGCTGCTCATCCCCGGAGGAGCCTGATGAGCGAGAAGACGACACTGCCGCTGGTGTTCGAGGCCCCGCGGCGCGGCAAGCCGCCGACGCACTGGGCCGATCTCGACCCGGAGGCGCGACGGGAAGCGGTCCGCAGCGCCGGCCTGCCGGCGTACCGGGCGGATCAGATCTCCCGGCAGTGGTTCGACCGGCTCAACGGCGACCCGGCCACCTGGACCGACCTGCCGGCCGCGCAGCGCGATGCGGTGGGGGAGACGTTCTTCCCGAAGCTCCTCGATCCGGTCAACGAACTCACCGCCGATGCCGGCACCACCGTCAAGACGCTCTGGCGGCTGCACGACGGGGCCCTGGTCGAGTCGGTCCTGATGCGCTATCCGCGCCAGGGTGAGGACCAGCACATGCGGACCACGATCTGTGTGTCCTCCCAGGCCGGTTGTGGCATGGCCTGCCCGTTCTGCGCCACCGGCCAGGGCGGACTCCAGCGCAATATGTCCGCCGCCGAGATCGTCGAACAGGTGGTGGCGGGCGCGCGAGCTGTGCACCTGGACCAGGTCGCCGGCGGCCCGGGCCGCATCAACAACATCGTGTTCATGGGCATGGGGGAGCCGCTGGCCAACTACAACGCAGTCATCGGTGCCGTACGCCAGCTCGTCGCCCCCAGTCCTCATGGCCTCGGCATCAGTGCCCGTGGGATCACGGTCTCCACCGTCGGACTCGTGCCGCGCATCCTCCAGCTCGCCGACGAGGGGCTGCCGGTCACCCTCGCCCTGAGCCTCCATGCACCCGATGATGAGCTCCGGGACGAGATCGTTCCCGTAAACACCAGATGGAAAGTGGCCGAAGCAGTGGACGCGGCGTGGCAGTATGCACGCGCGACCAAACGACGGGTCTCGATCGAGTACGCCCTGATCAAGGATGTGAACGATCAGGCCCATCGCGCTGACCTGCTCGCCAAGGTGCTGAAACGCCGCGGCGACTGGGGCTGGGTGCATGTGAACCTCATCCCGCTCAACCCCACACCGGGATCGCGCTGGACCGCCTCCCGACCGGAGGACGAACGCACGTTCGTTCGCCGGCTCGAGGCTGCTGGCGTACCCGTCACGGTGCGGGACACACGTGGTCGAGAGATTGACGGCGCGTGCGGCCAGCTCGCCGCGTCGGGCGGGGGCCGGAACACCGGACCCGATCCCGCGGGGGTCCGTGGGTCGTCCCCCGTGCCGGATCACAGGAAGGACTGACATGGACACGAAGCTCCAGGAGACCTACGACACCGTCGTGCGGCGCAACCCCGGCGAGGCGGAGTTCCATCAGGCGGTCAAGGAGGTTTTCGAAAGCCTCTCACCCGTTCTCAAGCGCAACCCCCAATATGTCGACGCCGCCGTGCTCGAGCGCATCTGCGAACCCGAGCGCCAGATCATCTTCCGCGTGCCGTGGATGGATGACGAGAACAACGTCCAGATCAACCGCGGTTTCCGGGTCGAGTTCTCCTCGGTCCTCGGCCCCTACAAGGGCGGCCTGCGGTTCCACCCCTCGGTCTATCTCGGCATCATCAAGTTCCTCGGCTTCGAGCAGATCTTCAAGAACTCCCTGACCGGCATGCCCATCGGTGGCGGCAAGGGTGGCTCCGACTTCGACCCGCGCGGTCGCAGCGAGGGCGAGATCATGCGCTTCTGCCAGTCGTTCATGACCGAGCTCTATCGTCACCTGGGCGAATACACCGACGTTCCCGCCGGTGACATCGGCGTCGGCGGTCGCGAGATCGGCTACATGTTCGGGCAATACAAGCGGATCACCAACCGCTACGAGTCCGGTGTCCTCACCGGCAAGGGCCTCACCTGGGGCGGTTCGCTCGTCCGCACCGAGGCGACCGGTTTCGGCACCGTGTTCTTCACCGAAGAGATGGCCAAGGCCCGCGGCGAGAGCCTCGACGGGCGTCGGGTCGTCGTGTCCGGATCGGGCAACGTCGCGATCTATGCGGCTGAGAAGGCGACCGAGCTGGGTGCCAAGGTCGTCGGGTGCTCCGACTCCTCCGGCTTCATCGTCGACGAGGAGGGCCTCGACCTCGACCTGCTGAAGCAGGTCAAGGAAGTCGAGCGGGCGCGCATCGTCGAATATGCGAATCGTCGCGGCAGCTCCGCCACGTTCTCCGATACCGGCTCAATCTGGGATGTCCCGTGCGATGTTGCGCTGCCCTGCGCGACGCAGAACGAACTGAACGCCGAGCACGCGCGTACGCTGATCAAGAACGGCGTGAAGGCCGTCTCCGAGGGTGCCAACATGCCGTGCACCCCTGATGCCGTGGCTCTGCTCCAGGAGGCCGGCGTGGCCTTCGGTCCGGGCAAGGCGGCCAATGCCGGTGGCGTGGCCACCTCGGCGCTGGAGATGCAGCAGAACGCGTCCCGTGACTCGTGGGACTTCGAATACACCGAGCAGCGTCTGCACAACATCATGATCGACATCCATGAGCGCTGCGCCGAGACGGCCGAGGAGTACGGCACTCCGGGCAACTACGTCCTCGGTGCCAACATCGCCGGCTTCACCAAGGTGGCCGACGCGGTCATCGCGCTCGGCGTGATCTGAGCCGCTCCACTGCGTACGCCTCGGTGGTCCCTGTTCGGGACCGCCGGGGCGTACTCAATTCCGGTGGTGGAGCAGCGCGGGGACCTCGGTGATGTCGTCGACGAGATGGATCACGTCGCCCATCCTTCGGCCGGCCCCAAGCGCGCTCAGGAGTTGCCAGGCGGGGAAGGTCTCGGTCCAGTACGCCCGCCCGACCAGCACCATCGGCACGACAGGCTGCGTGTCGAGGGCGTAGTAGTTCGCAGTCGTCGCCTGGAAGATCTCCTGGATCGTGCCGGCGGCCCCGGGCAGGCAGACGATGCCCGCCCGGCAGCGGTTCAGGATTTCGTCCTCACGCAGGGCGTTGCGGAAGTATTTGGCGATATGGCTGGCGAACGCATTGGGCGGCTCGTGACCGTAGTGCCAGGTCGGAATACCGATCGACACCACGTCGATGGCCCGGGGGCAGTCGGCCAGGACCGCGAGAGCGCTGGAAACCCAGGCATCGATATCGGGAGTGAAACTCGGGACCGGAGCCAGCCGTGCGACCGCGTCATGCAGTTGATCGCGGCACCCCGCGAACCGCGCCCCGAGGTTGGCCGCCTCCATGGCGCCCGGGCCGCCCCCGGTGAGGATGACCGCGCCCTGTTCGGCGAGCCCGGCCGCCAGCTCGGCGGCGGCGGCAAAGCCGGGCTCATCGCGGCGGAGTTTGTGGCCGCCCATGATGCCGACGACACGGTGGTGATCGAGGTGCACCTCGTCGAGCGCATCGGTGATCGCATGGTCATGCAGGGTCATCGCCAGGGTGTCCGGCAGGCCGGGGTGGGGCAGGCGGTCCTGCATCCAGCGATAGACCCGGGCATCCAGGGTGTCGGCATAGTGCCGGGCGTCATAGAGGTCTGCACCCGAATACAGCGTTGCGCGATAGGCGTTGAACGGCACATTGTCGAGCCGCGGGAAGACGTGCGCCCCGCGTCGGATGAGGCTCAACTGCGCGCGGTCGGTCAGCGTGCATCCGAGAAAGAACGCCCCGGCCGGGTTCACCCGGGCCAGCACGCCGCTCCGCGCCCGCAGATCGACCGATTGCACCAGCCAGCCCGCGAGATGATCCGTTTCGGCGATGGCGGCATCGAACTGGTCGAGTGACTCGATCTCACGAAGGGTGCGTGACACCGCGCCAGCCTAACGAGCCGCGCGCCGAGGCGTACGCAGGGGGAGCGGGACTCAGCCCACGCGCAGGTCGACCCAGACGAGGCGGTGGTCACTGGCCGGGAACGGGTAATCGCCGATGAGGCGTGCCCAGCGGGCATCGTTCCGGGTCGGCCAGAACACGCCGGCCTGACGCCACAGCAGGCCCTTGCGCGAGGGCAGGACATAGTCGACCCGGAGATTGCCCGGGGCCGGGTTGTCATTGAAGTCCGCGGTGTCATGCGCGGGGTTGCCCTGATGCGTCGCGTTGGCACCGCCCTGGCGTGCGGCGGCCTCCGGGCCGCCGTCGGAGGACGGCATCGGGTCGATGATGCGCTTGTTGCCGAGGAGCTGCTGGATCGCGCCCGGGATCGAGTCTCCGTCAACGGGGTCGGAGTTGAGATCACCCAGGATCACGAACGACTGGCTCGGATTCAGGCCCCCGCGCAGGCCGCGGTCGTCATAGATGTAGGAGTTGGCGCCCGGCGTCACATAGTCGGCCCAGAACCGGATCTCATCGTGGTTGCGGGTGGCGTTGCGCTTCTCGGGTCCGTCGAAGGACGGCGGGGTGGGGTGGGAGACCAGCGCGTGGACGGTCTCCCTGCCGATGCGGATCGGCACATCCCAGTGCGACTTCGAGGAGAGGCGGAAGTCGGCGAGAACCTCCGGGGAATACCAATCGGCGGGGGCCGAGGTCGCCGGATCGTCGGGCAGCAGGGCACCCGGCATGTCGGCCCAGCGGAAATGCTGGAAGGTCCGCACGGCCGCATCGTCGATCGGATAGCGCGACAGCACCACCATCCCGTACTGCCCCGGGAAGGCGCCGAAGCCGAACGCGTCGTCTGCCTCGCCGGGGATTCCGTTCCGATTGAGATCGTGGCCGCTCGGGACCCCGGTGTTGACCGGTGCGATGAAGTAATAGGGATAACTGATCGGCTCGGCGCCGTTCTGATCGACCTCCAGATAGTTGCGTCGGAAGTCATCGACTGCGGAACCGTCGGCGACATAGTCGAACTCGTTCAGCAGGACGACATCCGCCCGGGTCCTCTGGAGAGTCTCAGCGACGGCCCGGGCCTGTGCGTTGTCGCCGTCGGCCAGGTCACGGGACAGGTCGCCCTGGGCCGCCCGGTTGAGGCTGGCGTTGAACGTCGCGACGCGAATTTCGGGAGCAGTCGGAGGGGCGGCCTGCACCGGCGTAGGAGCAAGCGCACCGGCGGTCAGAGCGAGGGCCACAGACCAGCCTGCGATGGTCTTCCGAAGTGTCACGTCGGCTCCCGTGGGAAGTGGATCGGGTTCGGTTCACACTACTGTCGGCCGGGAGTCCGCAACATGGCCTTGAGATGAATTGATTCCGTCCCCGGGAGGGCGTTATGTCGCCGCACGTCCGATGGTCGGCAGCCGTCGCGCTGGTCGCTGTCACCGTGACTGCGTGCTCCTCCGGGGCTGCTCCGGTGGCGGTACGCCGACTCCGCCGCCGCCGGCGTACACCGCCGGGACGAGTCCGAGTGCGCCTCCCACCCGACCGCCACGGCCGCGCCGGGGGAGACCCCGACTCCGACCGCGGGAGCGACGCCGGCACCGGTGCAGTCCGCTGATCCGAGGTGGCGGTTCTTCGTCGAGGACGAGACGGCGTACTCCTCGCCCTGGTATGACGGGCGCGGCCGGCTGATGATCGATTTCGGGTGTACGCCGGCGCCCTACTACCGGCCCGATGGGCGCTGTCGCGGCGGTCAGGGCTTCCATCACGGCATCGATGTGGCGCTCCCGTGTGGGGTGACCCTGCGCGCCGGGGTGAGCGGTCGGATCGTGCTCGGGGGCCTTGGTGCGGCGTACGGGGAGAACGCGTTCCGGATCCGCACCGCCGACCGGGACCTGCTGATCGCCCATGCGGAGGAACTGCTGGTGTCCGGAGGCGATCGGGTCGAGGCCGGTCAGCCGGTCGCGCGCAACGGGGCACTCGGGGCTCCCGATGGGTGTCATCTCCACCTGGAGCAACGCACTGTGGGTGGTGGCCTGTCGAGGGCCACCGATCCGCGGGAGGTGCTGGCGCTCACCCCATGAGCACCACGGTCTCCCGATCCCGCCCCGGTCGCGGGATCGGGTGCGGGCCGGGCGACGTGCCAGACTGGCGGGGTGCGTGATGTCGTGATTCTCGGGAGCACCGGCTCCATCGGTACGCAGGCTCTGGAAGTGATCGACGAAAGGCGCGACCAGTTCCGGGTCGTCGGGCTGGCCGCCGGGGGCGGCAACATCCCCCTGCTGGCCGAGCAGATCCTGGACCACCGGCCCGCCGTGGTCGCCGTGTCGAAGCCGACGGCGGTGCAGGACCTGCAGCTCGCCCTCTATGCCGAGGCCAAGCGCCGCGGGTGGAATGCGGGGGAGACCACGCTGCCGGTCATCTGGGCCGGACCAGAGGCGGCCACCCGGCTGGCGGGTGAGCCCTGCGATGTCGTGCTCAACGGCATCACCGGAGCGGCCGGCCTGGGTGCCACGCTGGCCACGCTCAGGGCCGGCACCACGCTGGCACTGGCCAACAAGGAGTCCTTGGTCATCGGCGGGCGACTCGTGACCGAGGCCGCTGCCGAGGGCCAGATCGTTGCCGTCGACTCCGAGCACTCCGCGATCGCGCAGTGCCTGCGGGCCGGCCGTCGCGACGAGGTACGCCGCGTCATCGTGACCGCGTCCGGCGGGCCGTTCCGAGGGTGGACGCGGGAGCAGATGGCCGACGTGACGCCCGAACAGGCGAGCAACCACCCGACCTGGAACATGGGCCGGGTCATCACCATCAACTCGGCGACCCTCGTCAACAAGGCGCTCGAGGTGCTCGAGGCCGCCCTCCTCTACGACCTGGACCTCGATGACATCGAGCCCGTGGTGCATCCACAGTCCGTGGTGCATTCGATGGTCGAATTCCATGACGGGTCGACGATGGCCCAGTGCTCGCCGCCGGACATGAAACTCCCCATCGCGCTCGGGCTGACGTGGCCGGACCGGCTGGCTGATGCGGCGTACCCCTGCGACTGGACGAAAGCCACCCAGTGGACGTTCGAGCCCCTCGACCACGCCGATTTTCCAGCGATCACGCTCGCCAAACAGGCAGGACGCGCGGGTGGCACCGCACCCGCGGTGTTCAACGCCGCGAACGAGGCCTGTGTCGATGCCTTCTGTGAGGGGCGCATCGGGTTCCTCGACATCGTCGACACGATCGGCGCGGTTCTCGCCGAACACCTGACCGGGGATCAGGTTTCGGGTGCCGACATAGGATCAAGGCTCATCGGGCCCGATCGGGTGACGGTCGACGACGTGTTGGCGGCCGACCGATGGGCCCGGGACCGGGCCGAAGAACTGACCCGATCCGAGAGCTGACCGGAGCCGCACACTTCCATGGACATCCTGATCTATATCGGCGGAGCGCTGCTGTTCTTCGCGCTCATCATGGCCTCGATCGCCCTGCACGAGGTCGGCCACATGCTGCCCGGCAAGTTGTTCGGGGTGAAGGTGACCGAATATTTCGTCGGTTTCGGCAAGACCTTGTGGAGCTTCCGGCGGGGCGAAACCGAATACGGCGTGAAGGCCATTCCGCTGGGCGGCTACGTGAAGCTCGTGGGGATGTATCCCCCGGACGCGAAGGGCCGTGTGCCCAATGCCGGGTCGTCGGCGAATCCGCTCGCCACCATGATCGAGTCGAGCCGTGAGGCCGAATGGGCCGACATCAAGCCCGAGGACGACGGCCGGCTGTTCTTCCAGAAGAAGACCTGGCAGAAGCTGATCATCATGGCGGGCGGCCCGACCATGAATCTGATTCTCGCCTTCCTTATCTTCTGGGGCGTCATGGGCATTCATGGCAGCTATCAGCCCCAACCGGTCGTGCGCGAGGTCTCGCAGTGCATCATCCCGGCCGACCGCGCGGACCAGGCGACCTGCCTGCCCGGGGACCCGGCCACGCCCGCGGCGCTCGCCGGGCTGGCCGACGGCGATCGGATCCTGTCGTTCAACGGGGTGGCGGTGAACGACTGGCGCCAACTCAGCGACCTGATCCGCGGGAACCGCGACGGGCGGGCCCAGCTCGTCGTCGAGCGGGGCGGTCGCGAAGTGGCCCTGACCCCGGTCAACACCGTGATCACCGGCGTCGCCGATCGCTGGGACCCGGCGAAGCGTGTCGAGGCCGGATTCCTCGGGTTCTATCCCACGACCGAACGCGTGCACAGCACCCCCGGCATGGTCGTGCGGGACATGACCGAGATGACGGGCCAATCGATCGTCGCCCTCTCCCAATTCCCCGTGAAGGTGTGGAACACCGCGGTCGACCTCATCACCGGTCAACCCCGTGACATCAACGGGCCGATGAGCATCGTCGGCGCCAGTCGGGCGGCCGGCGAGATCAGCAGCACGCAGCAGCTCACGGCCGGCGACAAGGTCGCGACCTTCATGACGCTGCTGGGGGCGGTCAATCTGTTCGTCGCGATCTTCAACTTCGTGCCCCTGTTGCCGCTCGACGGCGGCCATATCGTGGGCGCGATCATCGAATGGCTCCGTCGCGCCGGGGCCAGGCTGCTCGGCCGGCCCGACCCGGGCTATCTCGATACGGCCAAGTTCCTGCCGATTGCGTACGCCGTGTTCGCCTTCATCGCCCTCTCCGGCGTGGTGCTCATCCTCGCGGACATCATCTCGCCGGTACGCCTGTTCTGACGGGCTTCTCCAGCGCCCGCTTGCGGATCGTCAGGACGATGACCACGGACGCAAAACACAGGCCGGCGGCGACCGGCCAGGCGAGCGCGTAGGTGCCCTGGGCCGCGCGGATCCAGCCGGCGAAGCTCGCTCCCGCGGCGGCGCCGACCATGTGACTGGCGAACACCCAGCCGAACACGATGCCCGACGCCTCCAGCCCGAACCACTGGCGGCAGAGCGCGACGGTCGGCGGCACCGTGGCCACCCAGTCCAGCCCATAGAAAATGATGAAGACGAACATGGACGGCTCGACGTGGGGCGCGAGCATCTGCTGCACGAACAACAGCGACACCCCGCGCAGGCCGTAATACACCGCCAGCAGGATCCGGGCATCCACCCGGTCGGTCAACCATCCGGACAGGATCGTCCCGACCACGTCGAAGACTCCGACCAGGGCCAACAGGCCGGCCGCCGTCGTGGCCGGCATCCCGTGATCGTGCGCGGCGGGTTGAAGTGGGTCTGCACCAGCCCGTTGGTCGTCCAGCCGCAGACGAAGAAGCTCAGCGCCAGTGCCCAGAACGTCCAGCGCCTCGAGGCCGAGAACAGGGTGGTCAACGCCAGCCGGGCCGGGTTGACCGGGGGACCGGCAGCCGCGGGCGAGGGTGCGGGGGCAGTCTCCAGGGCGTACCCCTCGGCGATGCCGTAGGGCTGGAGCCCGACATCCTCGGGCTTGTTGTGCAGGAAGAGCGTGACGAACACGGCGCCGATGGCTGCGAGGACCGCCACGATGAGGGCGGCGGCCCGCCAGCCGGCGGTCTCGGATGTACGCGCGATCAACGGCAGGAACACCAGCTGACCGGTCGCATTGGCGGCGGAGAAGATGCCGGTCACCAGGCCTCGGTGGGTGTGGAACCACCGGTTGGCGACGATGGCACCGAACACCAGGGCCATGGCGCCCGTGCCGATGCCGATGCACAGGCCCCACAGCAACCACAGCTGCCAGCTCGCGGTCATGACGGTGGTCGCGGCGCTGGCCGCGCCGATGACGACGAGGGCGAGCGCGACGACCCGGCGTACGCCCCAGCGCTCCATCAGGGCGGCCGCGAAGGGCGCGATCAGCCCGTAGAGGAGCAGGTTGAGAGAGACCGCGCCCGAGGTGGTGGCGCGGCTCCAGCCGAATTCTTCCTCGATCGGCTGGATCAGGACGCCGGTGGACGAGCGGAAAGCCGCCGCCGCGACCAGTGCGCCGAGCGTGACGGCAGCGACGATCCAGGCCCGGTGCAGGGCCCGGCTGCGCCGTTCGGCAGAAGACATGGGGGCACACTATGCCCGGGCGCGATCGAGGTGGTGAATTCTCGTCGTGTCCGGCACTCGGCCCGGCTTGGGCTGTCTGCCAGACTGGACCACGGCCCGCTGCCGCGGGTCGTGAGTTCTGAGCGCGTTGGAGGATCCCCATGGCCGTCGACCTGCCTGTCCCCGCCATTCCGGAAGCGCCGGAGGTGTTGGCACCGCGTCGCCGCAGCCGCCAGATCAAGGTCGGCAAGGTGTTGGTCGGCGGCGACGCCCCGGTGTCGGTTCAGTCGATGACCACCACCCAGACCACCGACGTCAACGCCACCCTGCAGCAGATCGCCCAGCTCACCGCGGCCGGGTGCGACATCGTGCGGGTGGCGTGTCCGAGCCAGGATGATGCCGACGCGCTGCCCGAGATCGCGCGCCATTCCCAGATCCCGGTGATCGCGGACATCCACTTCCAGCCGAAATATGTCTTTGCGGCCATCGATGCCGGCTGCGCAGCCGTACGCGTGAATCCCGGCAACATCAAGGCCTTCGATGACAAGGTCGGCGAGATCGCCAGGGCTGCCAAGGATGCGGGTTGCAGCATCAGGATCGGCGTCAACGCCGGCTCGCTCGACAAGCGGCTCCTCGAGAAGCATGGGAAGGCCACCCCCGAGGCGCTCGTCGAATCCGCGGTCTGGGAGGCCTCCCTGTTCGAGGAGCACGACTTTCACGACTTCAAGATCTCGGTGAAGCACAACGACCCGGTGGTCATGGTCAAGGCCTACGAGATGCTCGCCGAGCGGGGTGACTGGCCATTGCATCTCGGCGTGACCGAGGCGGGCCCCGCGTTCCAGGGCACGATCAAGTCGGCGGTCGCCTTCGGCGCGCTGCTGAGCAAGGGCATCGGCGACACCATCCGTGTCTCCTTGTCGGCCGACCCCGTCGAGGAAGTCAAGGTCGGCTCGAAGATCCTCGAATCCCTGAACCTGCGTCCCCGCAAGCTCGAAATCGTGTCCTGCCCGTCGTGCGGCCGTGCGCAGGTCGACGTCTATACGCTCGCCGAGCGCGTCACTGCCGGGCTTGAGGGCCTGACCGTGCCGCTGCGGGTGGCCGTGATGGGCTGTGTGGTCAACGGACCCGGTGAAGCGCGCGAGGCCGACCTGGGCGTGGCCTCCGGCAACGGCAAGGGCCAGATCTTCGTCAAGGGCGAGGTCATCAAGACGGTGAAGGAGTCCGACATCGTCGAGACCCTGATCGAGGAGGCCCTGCGGCTCGCCGAGGACATGCCCGAATCGGGTACGCCCCAGGTGGACGTCACCGCCTGAAGCCCCGGTGGTGCCCATGACAAGACGAGGCGGCCGGACCGGCGTCCGGACGCTCGACACGAGAGATCTCGACGCAGTCTGGGAACTGCTGCGACGGGACCCGGTCTCGCATGTCTTCGTCGCGGCCCGCGTCAGCGCCTTCGGGCTGGAGTCCTGGCGCCTCGGCTGTCCCATCCATGGCTTCTTCCGGGCCGGTGAACTGGTGTCGTTGTGTCACCAGGGCGCCAATCTCGTGCCCGTCGCGGCAGACGAGGAAGCGATCGACGGCTTTGTGCGGGCGTTGACCGGAATCCGCCGCTGCAGCTCGATCGTGGGTCCCTCCGATCAGGCACTGGCGCTGTGGAACCGACTCTCGGAGCGGTGGGGGCGGCCCTGGTCGCAGATCCGGGAGCTCCGGGCCAGCCAACCCATGATGGCCCTGAGTTCCGATCCCGTCGTGGACTCCGACAGCCGGCTGCAGCGGATCGGGCCGCAGCACATGGACGCCTATTTCGATGCGGCGGTCCGCATGTATACGGAAGAGGTCGGGGTCTCACCCATCGTGGGCGGAGACTCCGGGCCATATCGCAACTATGTGCGTCAGGTCATCGAGAGCGGGCGGGCCTTCGGGATTCTCGATCAGGGCCGGGTGATCTACAAGTCCGATATCGGGTCGGCGGCCCAGGACGTGGGCCAGATCCAGGGAGTCTGGCTTGATCCCGCCTATCGCGGTCATGGCCTGGCAACCCGGGCCATGGCCGGAGTCGCCCGTCTGGCGCGGCAGGAGTTCGGCACCCTCTCGCTCTATGTCAACTCGTTCAACGCCCCTGCACGCGCCACTTACCGAAAGGTCGGGTTCCGCGAGGTGGGCGAGTTCGCAACGGTCCTGTTCTGATCGTTTTCGCCAGAAACCTACTCGTTCGTAATCCTGCTCTGACTAGGGGTTATGTCCATCCTGTCGATCCTGTGCCGTTGGGCAATACGGTTTTAGCTAACTCTGCTAACCCTGCCGTACCTTTGTATCAACGCCGGTCGACTGGCCGGAGTTATAGGGAGGACTAATGACCACCACCATGCAAGACGAACTCACCTTCACTGTGTGTCTCTACCGCGGCACCAATGACGTGGACAGCATGGTTGCGTTCCTGCAGACGTTGGGGATGGGACCTGTGCTGTACAACGAGCACGATCCGGAACTGACCTACGTCTACGGCAAGGGCGGCGTGATCGCTCTGTATGAGAACCCCGACCGTGGCCGCCCCGGCCGCGCCGAACTCTCCTTCTGCACCAACGACTATGAGGCCGCCAGCGAAATGTTCGAGTCCTATGACCTGAACATCGTGAAGGCCGAAGCCGACGCCGTGCCCGGCGTCACAGTGACCGACACCAACGGTCAGGCGATCTGGGTCGGCCAGGCCGTGCTCGATCGCACCGAGGCCGAAAAAGCCGCCAACCAGGTTGAGATCCTGGCTCTGCGCCACAGCTTGTCCGTCGCCGGCGACAGCGAATTCTTCGAGGTCCTGGGCTTCGACAAGCAGCAGGATGGCCAGGTCAACTGGCGCGTCCTCAACTCCGATGACCCCTCGGGCATCATCGGGCTCGCCGAAGGCAACCTGCCCAGCTGCGACGACGGCCAGGCCGAAGTCCAGATCGGCTTTGTCACCACCGAGGACCTCGACCAGGTCGCGGCCCGCATGCGCGACGCCGGGTATTTCACCGGCGACGTCATCCTGGAGGCGGACACGCCGTTCTTCACCGTGACCGACCCCGACGGAGTTACTGCCGGAGTGTTCGCAAAGCACCGGCCGTAACATGACGCGGCTCCGCCGCGTGGACGCTACGGCGACTCCCCTGAAGAGCATTGCTCTTCGTCGTCGCCCTCAGTGTTGATTGCGTCGCTCCGCGACGCGAACGGTCGCTCTGAGATGACTCACGTCGACGAACGCCGCCTCGTTCGCCTTTCCTCCTCGGACTGGTGAATTGGGCGGCGTTCGTCTTTTGGTTCGCCATCTCAGCCCGGACGGGACGCTCCCCGGCCGTGGTCGCGTTCGGCAAGGCACCCGGCCTGAGCGATAAGGTGAGCCAGTCTGTTTCAGCCTCGCAGGAGTGTGCCTTGTCCGAGATCGCCAGGATGTCCCAGCTGTTCGTGCGAACCCTGCGGGAGGACCCGGCGGACGCCGAGGTGCCGTCGCACCGCTGGTTGGTCCGCGCGGGCTATATCCGCCGCGTCGCGCCGGGCATCTATTCCTGGCTGCCGCTCGGGCTGGCCGTGCTCCAGAACGTGGAGAAGATCGTCCGCGAGGAGATGAACGCCATCGGGGCGCAGGAAGTCCGCTTCCCGGCGCTGCTGCCCAAGGAGCCCTATGAGGCGACCAACCGGTGGACCGAATATGGCGACAACCTGTTCCGCCTGCACGACCGCAAGGGCGGCGACTACCTCCTCGGTCCGACCCACGAGGAGATGTTCACGCTCCTGGTGAAGGACCTCTACAGCTCCTACAAGGACCTGCCGCTCAGCCTCTATCAGGTGCAGAACAAATACCGTGACGAGGCCCGCCCCCGCGCCGGCCTGCTCCGTGGCCGCGAGTTCGTGATGAAGGACTCCTACTCCTTCGACGTCGACGATGCCGGCCTGCAGGCGTCCTATGACGCCCACCGCGAGGCGTACATCAAGATCTTCGACCGTCTCGGCTTCGACTATGTGATCGTCCAGGCGACCTCCGGCGCCATGGGCGGCTCGGCGTCCGAGGAGTTCCTGGCGGTCGCCGAGAACGGCGAGGACACGTTCGTCCGCTCCCCGGCCGGCTACGCGGCCAACGTCGAGGCCGTACGCCGGGAGCCCGGCCCCGCGCTCGACGCGTCCGGGGTCGGCCCCAAGCGCGTGGTCGATACCCCCGACTCGGGGACGATCGCCGAGCTCGTCGACCTGCTCAACGAGCGCTATCCCCGCGAGGATCGCGCCTGGACCGCCGCGGACACTCTCAAGAACGTCCTGTTCGCGCTCGTTCACCCCGACGGACGTCGGGAAGCCCTCGCCATCGGCGTACCCGGCGACCGCGAGGTCGATCTCAAGCGTCTGGAAGCCATGGTGGCACCGGCGGAGCCCGAGCCCTTCGGCGATGAGGACTTCGCGCGCTATCCCGCGCTGAAGAAGGGCTACATCGGGCCGGAGGCACTCGGCCTCGGGGAGGTCGCCGAGGGCGAGGAGCCCCCGAGCGACCGGGTCCATTATCTGGTCGACCCGGCGGTCGTCGACGGATCCGCCTGGGTGACCGGGGCAAACGAACCCGAGCGGCACGTGATCGACCTCGTGGCCGGGCGCGACTTCACCCCCGACGCCATGATCGACGTCGTCGAGATCCGCGAGGGCGACCCCTCGCCCGACGGCTCCGGCCCGCTGCAGCTCGCCCGGGGCATCGAGATGGGCCACATCTTCCAGCTCGGCCGGAAGTACGCCGACGCGCTCGGCCTCAAGGTCCTCGACCAGAACGGCAAGCAGGTCACCGTGACGATGGGCTCCTACGGCATCGGTGTCTCGCGCGCCGTGGCCGCCGTCGCCGAGGGCACCTGCGACGACAAGGGCCTGTGCTGGCCGCGGGCCCTCGCGCCCTATGACGTGCACATCCTCGCCACCGGCAAGGGAGACGAGATCCTGGCCAAGGCCAGCGAGATTGCCACCGAGCTCGCTGGGCAGGGGCTTCGCGTACTCCTCGACGACCGCAAGGCCTCGCCCGGCGTCAAGTTCGCCGACGCCGAACTGCTGGGCATGCCGACCTCGCTCGTCGTGGGTCGGGGCCTCGCCGACGGTGTTGTCGAACTCCGCGACCGCAAGTCCGGTGACAAGCAGGACGTGCCCGTGGCCGAGGCCGTGACCCGGATCGTGGAGACGGTCCGGGGGTGATTCAGCCTCAGTCGAGTACGCCGGTTCGGCGAGCCGCTGCCACCGCGGCGGTGCGGCTGGTCACGTCGAGCTTGCCGAAGACATGGTTGAGGTGGGTCTTCACGGTGGCCTCGCTGACGAACAGGGCCCGGGCGATCTCCTTGTTGCCGCGGCCCTCGGCGACCAGGCGCAGCACGTCCAGCTCGCGCTCGCTCAGGGTGGCCCGGCGCTGTTCCTGCATGGTCCGAACCACCCGTGCGGTCTGGTCGGCGCGCAGGACGGTCTCACCCCGCGCAGCCCGCTCGAGGGCCTCCACGATCTCGTCCGGCGGAGCGTCCTTCAGCAGATAGCCCGCAGCCCCGGCCTCCACGGCCCGGACGATGTCGGCGTCGTGATCGAACGTGGTGAGGATGACGACGGCCGGTGGCTCGGGTACGCCGGTCAGCGCGCGGGTCACGTCGACGCCGTCGGGCCCGGTACCCAGCCGCAGGTCACACAGCACCGCATCGGGTCGCAACTCCGCGCAGACTTGCAGCGCGGTACGCCCGTCAGCTGCCTCGCCGACCACCTCGATCCCGGGTCGGCCGGAGAGAACGGCCATGAGCCCCGCCCGCACGACCGGGTGATCGTCGACGACGACACAGCGCAGGGGAGTCACGGGGCGCTCCCGGTGCCCAGCGGGAGCCAGGCGGAGATCGCCGTGCCCTGGCCGGGAGCGGATTCGATCTCGAGCCCGCCGCCCAGCTCACGGAGCCGGGCCCGGGTGGATGGCAGGCCATAGCCGCCGTGGGCGGGATCCGGGACCGGGGGAGCGGCCGCCGGGTCGAAGCCGATGCCGTCGTCGACGATGTCGAGCCGGACCGAATCGGCCAGGACGCTGAGGGAGACATCGGCGCGGCTGGCGCGGGCATGGCGGCGTACATTCGCCAGCGCGCCCTGGGCCGTGCGCAGAAGGGCCACTTCGATCGTGGTCGGCAGGCCACCGGGTTCGCCATCGAGATGGAGTTCGGTGTGGAGCCCGGTCTCGTCGGCGAAGCGATCGACCACGCGGGTCAACGCGGCGACCAGGCTCGACCCGGCCAGATCGCTCGGAGTAAGGGCGGCCACGACGCGCCGGGCCTCGAGCAGGTTGTCCCCGGCGGTCTGCCCGATGCGCTGCAGGCTGTCGCGGAGCCGAACGGGGTCGTCGGCTTCGCTTCCGGCACGCGAGAGCAGCACGATGGACGAGAACCCCTGGGCCAGGGTGTCGTGAATGTCCCGCGCGAGCCGGGCGCGCTCGCTGAGGGCGCCTGCGCGCCGTTGGGCATCCGCGAGCTCTGTGTGGAGGCTGTCCGCCTCCTGCTGCGCGCGGACGAGGGACTGCACCAGCTTCTGGCGTTCCAGGACCTCGGAGACCAGTGCCATCTGGCCGCGCGATACGACGACGGCGAACACCGCTCCCAACGACGGGCCCAGGACCCCGGCGGTGGTGAGGTGGCCCGTCTCCGACCAGGGGTGGAGGACAACGATGGCGAGGGCCGCTGCGGCGTACGCGATCGCCCAGCCGAAGGACAGCACCTGGCCGGCCAGCAACCACAGCGAGAACGCGAGCCAGACGTGGTCCGGGGCGACGATCACCGAAGCGATCCAGCATCCGGTGAGGGCGAGCAGCCAGAGTACGCCGACTGTGCCCGCCGGCACCCAGCCACTCGGACCGGCCCCGAATCGCCGTGCGAGCAACGGTCCGGCGGCATAGCAGGCGACCAGCGGCACGGTGACGCCCAGCAAGACGCCGGGGTGGACCCCGATGGCCCACGCCCGGCTGGCGCAGATCGCGACCAGGGCCGCGAAAACTGCATGCTGCAGGACCCTGAGGCTGCGAAGGGCGTGCTGCATACGCACGACGCTACGCGGTCGGGTCGATCAGTGGGTCGCGGCGTTCTCGTGGGTGTCCGCAGCGACAGGCGTACCCGGGACAGGCCCGGCCGCTGGACGGCGCTTCAGGGCGCGACCCAAGCCGAGGAAGAACAGGATGAATGCGGCCGTGAGGGTCATGTGGCCGAGCCCGGAGAAGCCGGCGATCATCGGGCTGTCGGCCATCGGGTGACCGAGCACCTGGAGGCAGCCCTTGACGAGAAGCCCGCCGATGGCGAGCGTCAGGCCGCCCTGCCACAGCCAGAACCCGACGCGGAAACGCTTGTCGTTGCCGATATGCGGGAGCAGCAGCGCCAGCGCGAGGAAGGCCAGCATCACCAGCGTCCCGAGGGTGAGGGCGTGGGTGTGGACGACCGCGAGCTGCGTACCGCCCGGATGGTCGTTCAACTTGGTGAACTCGCGATAGAACAGTCCGCTCGCCAGACCGAAGAAGGTCCAGAAGGCAGCGAGCGATAGAGCTGGGTGATCATGAGGTCCTTTCCGACGGCATCGGTCGAGTTGTCGGCCACCCACGCTAGGAAAAATCTCGCGTACGCCCCACCCGTGCGCATCCACCTTTCGGTTGATTCGCCATCCGACTGGCGTGATCGGGCGCAAGGGCAGAGACTGCACGGGTGCCCGAAGTGCAATCCATCCCGCTGTTGATCGTCGCCGGGCTCGTCCTGGCCGCGTTCGTCGCCGGATGGGTCGATGCGGTGGTCGGCGGCGGCGGATTGATCCAGCTGCCGGCGCTGCTGATCGGGTTGCCGCAGGACACGCCCACCGCCCACGTCCTCGGCACCAACAAGATCTCCTCGGCGGCGGGAACGGTGACGGCTGCGATCACCTACGCGATGAAGATCCGACTTCATCTGCCGACGCTCATCCCGCTCGTGGTGTGCGCGTTCGCCGGGTCCGCGGCGGGAGCCTCGCTCGCCCGGCTGATTCCGAAAGCATGGTTGACGCCCATCGTGCTGGTGGCGCTGATCGGGGTTGGGCTCTATACGTGGGTGCGTCCTGAGCTCGGGCTGATCCATCAGCCGCGGCATTCCGGCGTGGCCGAGGGTGTACGCACCGGAGCGATCGGCGGCACCATCGGGCTCTATGACGGACTGCTGGGACCGGGCACGGGATCGTTCTTCGTGATCGCGATGGTCGCGTTGCTGGGCTATGGCTTTCTCGAGGCCAGCGCCAAGGCCAAGATCGCCAACCTCACCACGAACATCGCCGCGATCACCGTCTTCGGCATCAACGGCGAGGTGCTGTGGCTGATCGGCGGCCTGATGGCAGCGGCCAACCTCGCCGGCGGTTTCCTGGGTGCGCGGACTGCGCTGCGGAACGGCAACGCCTTCATCCGCAAGGTGTTCCTCGGGGTTGTGGGCCTGCTCATCATCAAGCTGGCGTACGACACGTGGATGCAGTTCTTCGGCTGACCACAGGCACCCGATTCGGCATATCGCTATCAGGGCGCCCTTTCGTGTCCAGCCCCCTAGGCTCGTGGTCCACCCGGAGTTTGGAGGGTCCCCGATGACGTTGACACTCGGCGCAATCCTGCAGAGCGCAGGGATCGACCCGAAGGAGTCCCAGGCGATTCGACACGCCTATGTCCGCAACCCCGGCGATCCGGATCACCACGGCATTCATGCGGATTCCACGGATGACGAGATCATGTTCTATACGAGCGAGCAGTCGGTTCGGCCACAGAAGTTCCCGATCGCCCCGCCACCATTCTGGGTGGTTTTTATCCGCGAGGGAGGCGACCGGGCCCGACTCTGGGCGGTGGTCGAGAATCGTGGGGAGGTCTCGAACGACGGTATCCACCGCATGTTCGATCTGGTCGTTTCCGAACGGATGCTCGACCTCAGGAATCGGTTGGTTGTGGGCTGGCGATCGCCGCGCGCCTGGCGGCTCAACGGCCCGACCGCTGCGGCGTACCCGGTCATGGAGATCGCGGATGCCCAGCCGATCCCGTTTCCGGGGTTCGATCGTCTCGTCCTGGATTACGCACAGCTCCAGGGAGTCATGCGTGAGCACCGGTACGCGGCGTGGCGGACCGCGCTCGCATCTGTCATCGGGATCTATCTGATAACCGACACGAGGGATGGGCGGCACTATGTCGGCAAGGCCGACGGCGAAGAAAACATCTGCCAGCGCTGGAACGCATACGCCACCAATGGCCACGGCGGCAACGTCGAGCTGCGCACCATCGACCCGAGCCGCTTTCGGTTCTCACTCCTCAGGGTGTTCGACCCGGCCACCCCCACGTCCGCCGTCAATGCGGCCGAGAGTCACTTCAAGCGTGCGCTCGACTCGATTAGCCATGGCCTGAACCGCAACTGAAGGACTCGAGTCAGAGACCTTGATCCCCGGTGAGGAGGCCGCGTACGCCTCCTTGGGTGGGCCCGAACCACACCTAGGATGGACCGATCGACAGCAGCCTCATTGGGAGAAGCAGTGGTGGAAAGCAACGTGGTCACCGAGGTTCCGATCGGCTCCATGATTGCCCAACTGGCCGAGAGCCGCACGACGCTGGTCCGCTTCATGCTTGGTTATGAGAGCGCGATCGACGAGGTGCGCACCAAGCTGGCCATCCTGTCGCGGGAGTTCGAGCAGGCTCATCAATACAACCCGATCGAACACATTTCATCCCGCCTGAAGACTCCCCAGAGCCTGATTGCGAATGCGCGCAAGCGCGGATGCCGGCCCGACGTCGAATCGATCCGGGCCGAGATCCTCGACATCGCCGGCGTACGCGTGGTGTGCACCTATGTCAGCGACGTCTATCGGCTGCAGGAGCTCGTGTGCTCCCAGTCCGACGTGCGCCTACTCGACCTGAAGGACTACATCGCCAACCCCAAACCGAGTGGGTATCGCTCGCTGCACGCGATCATCTCGATCCCGGTCTATCTGTCGACCGAGACCATGCACGTGCCCGTGGAGATCCAGTTCCGCACGATCGCGCAGGAGTTCTGGGCGTCGCTCGAACACAAGATCTTCTACAAATACGACAAGGCCGTGCCGGATCACCTGACCACCGAACTGCGCCGCGCGGCCGGCACAGCGGCCGAACTGGACGCGACGATGGAGCGGCTGGCCGCCGAGATCGACAGTCAGGATCCCAACGGCCACCACACCGTCACCCCGCACGACGTCCAGACGTTCCTGGATTTTCTGCGCGGCTGAGCACCGACGCGCACCGAGCAAGATGATCGCGCTCTGCCGCGCTTGTGGCCAGCCGGCTGGCTTCGGCGTACAAGCGGGCAGCCGCACCGAAATCACCCAGTTTCTCGTGCAGGTACGCCGAGACGGCGGCGTACCGCGGCAGGCCCGGGTCCAGGTCGGCGATGGCTGCCAACCCGGCCGGGGCGCCGTCTGCCTCAGCCAGTGCGACGGCGCGATTGAGGCGCACGATCGGAGAGTCGGTGAGCCTGACGAGCTCGTCGTACCACTCCACGATCTGGACCCAGTCCGTCTCCGCTGTGCTCGGGGCGTCGGCGTGCAGGGCGGCGATGGCAGCCTGCGCTTGGAACTCACCGAGCCTGTCCTCGGCGAGGGCAGCCTGCAGGATGGCCACGCCTTCCGTGATCATCTGTGTATCCCACCGCGATCGGTCCTGGTCGGCCAGGGAGATCAGCTGCCCGCCGGGCGTCGTGCGGGCGCGGCGGCGCGCATGGTGGAGCAGCATCAGCGCCAGGAGTCCCCGCACCTCCGGCTCGTCGAGCAGCCGCGACAGCTGCCTGGTGACCCGGATGGCTTCGAGGGCCAGGTCGACATCTCCCGAATAGCCCTGGTTGAACAACAGAAACAGGACGCGGAGGACCGTCCTTGCATCACCCGGTTGGTCCAGGCGAACATCTCTGAGCTGGCGCTTGGCCCGGCTCAACCGCTGCGCCATGGTGGCCTCGGGCACCAGGTAGGCCTCCGCGATCTGGCGAGTGGTCAACCCGGCCACGGCGCGCAGCGTGAGCGCCGCGGCCGTGGCCGGAGTCAGGCTGGGATGGGCACAAAGGAAATAGAGCTGGAGGGTGTCATCCGCGTCGGGTACGCCAGTGGCGCCCGGCTGACGCTCGATCCGCTCCTCGCGAGCCTGACGGGCGCGGTCGCTGCGTACGCCATCGAGAAACTGACGCCAGGCCACGGTGATCAGCCAACCCTTGGGGTCCCGCGGCGGGTCCGTGGGCCACGTTTCCAGGGCTCGCACGAGGGCGGACTGGACGGCATCCTCGGCCGACGCGAAGTCGGCGTACGCCCGGGTGATTGCCACCCGTCCAGAGCCGCGTCGGACGAGGATGCCGATGACGGCGGGGATCAGGTCCCTGATGCCTTCCGTCTCCATCGCCAACTCAGTCCGAGATGGTCGGCGGTTCGGTCAGCATGGGACGGAGCTCGAGCCACTCGCCGAGGGGCTGGCCGCCCGCTCCCGGCGCGGCAGACAGTTCGGCTGCAAGCTCGAGGGCTCGCTCGGGCGAATCGACGTCGATCACCATCCAGCCTGCGATGAGGTCCTTGGTCTCCGCGAACGGGCCGTCGGTGATCGGCGGCTTGCCGTCGCCGTCGTAGCGCACCCAGCAGCCGTCCATCGACAGCGCCTCACCGGAGACGAATTCTCCGCGATCGCGGAGTCGGTCCTGGAAATCCCCCATATATTTCACGTGGTCGTCGACCTCCTGTCGCGTCCACCGGTCCATGGGCACGTCGTTGAGTGCGGGCTTGCCGCCGCGATAGTGCTTGAGCAGCAGATATTTGGCCATGTCAGCCTCCTGGTCGTTGCGAGACATTCTTTCTCGCGTCTGTTCCGGGGACGGCGTCGCCAGCACGGATTCGACATATCCGGGAGGATGAATTCCCGAAACTGGAGGAGGGACGGATGTTTCGGTCCCCGCGCGTCGTTCTCGTCAGCTTGCTTGTGGTCGCCACGACGGCCGCACTCAGCACAGTGGCGAGCCCGCCGCACGTGCCGTGGCGTCCTGTCGTTCTCGCCGGCTCCGGACAAGTGGTGACGCTGACCGGCACGCCTGAAGGCATGCTCGTCGGCCGGTACGCCCCGGACGCCGCAACCCGTGTGTCCCTACAACGGGTGGACCTCGAGACGGGTGAGTCGCGTGAGGTGCCGTTGACGATGGGCCCCGGGTACGCCCGGGAGACCGAACTGGTGTCTGTCAGCGTGCTCGGTTCGGATGTCGTTGCGGTGGGTGGGGCCCGCGGCGGCGCGCACGGCAACGTGCGCTGGTCCGTGTGGCGGGGCAGCCCTGCAGGACTCCAGGAGGAGCCGCAGACCTTCGAGACGTTCGGGGGATGGGAAGCTGGAGGACTGGTCGGCTCGGCGTACGCCTCAGCCGGCCCGCTGATCATGGGCAGCTGGGCCAGCCCTTCCGGAGGCGTCGATTTCGCGGTCTGGCAACCGGTGGGGGAGCGCTGGCTGCGAATCGCCGATGCCGGGCCAGATCTGCGGGCCACCGCCACCCGTCAGCCGGCCGCTTTCGCGGTCACTTCTGACGCCGACAGTTATTTCGCAGTCGGATCGGTGACCGAGCTCGGGGCGCCGCCGGTCGAGCGGCCGGCGCTGTGGCACTCGACTTCGCCACGTGGTCCCTGGCGCCTGACCGAGCTGCCGGTCCCGTCAGCCGCCACCGGTCAGGCGCGCGCGGTGGCTGTGTCCTGTGCCGCCTCGAGGTGCGTTGTGGCCGGACGGGCAGGACCCCAGCTGTTGAGCTGGCGACTGACCTTGGCCGGAGACGGTCCCGCGCACGCGGACCCCCCTGTCATCGTCGCTCAGGACGTGATCGAGAACCTGCGGCTCTTCGTGGCGCGCGGAAGCAGGTCCGACTGGATCGCCTTGGCCGATGGGAACCACACCCAGCTGACCGAGGCCCGCGGGACGAGGCAACGAATCGCAGTGCCGGGCGTACCCACGGCCATGGCAACAGATGCCGAGGGGCACCCGGTGGTGGCGACGACAACCGCCGATGGCACCACGCGCCTGTGGCACCCGGAGGGCTGACTCAGACCTCGGCCTTCGACATGGCGCAGGTCCAGCCCTCCGGCATGTCCGTGGCGAGGGCGTTCAGGACGACGTTCGCGAGGTCATCGGCCAGGACGTCGTCCGCGACGGGATAGAGAACGTTGTCCTCGGTGAGGTTGTGGGCATCCAACTCCTGGCGGAGTGCGGTGAAGAGTGCCAGGGCCAGTTCCGGGTCGGGCTCGTCCGCCTCCAGAAGGCTCTCCAACTCGTTCACGTGATCCCAGATCGCTCCGTGCTGGCGGAGCATGGTCGTGACTGGTCCAGGAGCGCTGTGGGCCAGGGGCGGGAAGACGAACTCCTCCTCGACCCAGAAGTGGTGACGCAGCCGCTGGATCGCGTCTTCCAGGGGGAACCGGGCGACTCTGCCCGCGCGGGCTGCTTCGGCGAACGCGTTGAACCTGTCGTCGATGAAGTAGTGATCGTGTGCCATGCGCTTGCCGGCGGTAGTCATCTCGAGCCCCCTCGTTCTGGGTACTCCATTCTACGAAAAAGGGCACTCTTCCGGCTGGGGTTCGGAGCCCGTGTGACGATCTCCACACCGTCCGTGCGGTCAGCCGGGCCAGCCCGGCCAGGTGGTCATCGGACCACCCCACTCCAGGCACAGCCGGGCGGCTTCCTCGAGTGCCTCGGCGGCCATCCGGCGCGATTCGTCCTCGGTCGCGGCGGCGAGCCACGCTCCGGCGAATGGGATGAAGGCGGCTTCCATGCGCCACAGCAGTTCGGCGGCCGTATTGCGATCGGTGGGCTGGACCGGCAGGGCGTACGCCGCCTCCGCGGCCGGTGCGGTCTGGCCCCGATCGCGCAGGAGACGCGTGACCCGATCCCGCAGGTCGCGCCAGTGCACCAGCAGGTCATAGGCAGTCTGTGACTCCGGCCGCCGGAACCACGGGATGGCGGCCTGGTAGCCATAGACCAGCGCGTGCATCTGGCGCAGCACCTGCTGCTCGGCCTCGGCATCGCTCCACGGCTCGAGCTCGCGAACGGGAACGACGAGCGGGTCGGGTCGCGGCGCATCACGCACGAGTGCCACCTGGGCCGCCCGCGCGTACGCCGCCAGCGATCCCCATAGCAGCGCCATCTGGCCCCGGCTGCCCCGGGCGCTCGCGCGATAGTCCACGAGTGCAGCGTCGAGCCGGCCGGTCAGGTCTCGGATGGCGCCATCCCTGGCAGCGGCCGCGAGGGTCGCCGAACTCGTGGGCTCCGGTCGCGGGGTGAAGCGAGGGCCCGGAGTCGGCGGGGACGTCGGGCGCTCGGCCGGGTGGGGGGCGAGGAGCGCGGTGAGGTGTACGCCGTGATCGCGGCTCATCCAACCGAGGGCGGCCCGTTGTCCCGCTCCCAGCTGGAGCCGATCAGCCGCGGCCAGGGCCTGTTTGCCCAGTGCGGCCAGGTCGGACTCATGGCGCAGGGCGGCCTCCAGCCCGGGGATATCGGGCACCGGGGTCGGCGTCGGACGCGGGGGCGGCGCGGTCGGGCCGCCGGTGATGCGGGGATCACTCAGCTGGCAGCCCGTCACCCCGAGCGCGAGGGCTCCGGCAAGCGTCAGGAAGCCACGGCGGGGGAGGGCAGTCACGCGCCGAAACTATCGCACGGGCAGACCTGCTGCGGCCGGGTATGCTGTCCCGACAACCCGACGGCTCGATTGCGCCTCCGGGACAACTGAAGCGACAACAGGATGGTCCACTCGCATGGAGGTGCGGAGCGTGAAAGACAGCCAATTGACTTCCCTGCTGAGTCCGGTGCTCGCCCAATTCGGGCTCGAGCTGGAGTCGCTCGATTCGGTGCCTGCCGGCAAACGGCGCCTGTTGCGCATCATCGTCGACGGCGACGGACCCAAGGGCCACGGCCCGACCCTGGACGAGATCGCCGAGGCCACCCGGGCCATCTCCGACACCCTCGGCGAGACCGACCTGCTCGGCGAGCAGGCCTACACCCTCGAAGTGTCGTCGCGCGGCACGTCCCGGCCGCTCACCGAACCCAAGCACTGGCGCCGCAACGCCGGCCGACTGGTGAAGGCCCAGCTCGCCGACGGCACTGAGGTCACGGGCCGGATCACCCGCAGCGACGAGGACGGTGCGGTGTTGACCGTCGTCACCGACCCCAAGCGCGGCACGACCGCCGAGCGTGAGGTGGCGTACTCGGAGGTGGCGAAAGCCCTCATCCAGGTCGAACTCAACCGCAAGACCGACGACGAGTCGGACGACGATGACATTGACGATGCCGACCTCCGGTCGGACGAAGCAGCAGAAGAAGAAGGAGACGCCTGATGGATATCGATATGGCCGTCCTGCGCACGATCGAGAAGGACAAGGACATCCCGCTGGACGTCCTGGTCACCGCGCTGGAGGAGGCTCTCCTCAACGCCTATGACAAGACCGAGCATCCCGTGCGCGGGGCCCGGGTCGAGCTGGATCGCCGCACCGGCCGGGTGCAGGTGATTGCCCCCGAGCGCGACGAGGAGGGCAATATCGTCGGGGAATACGACGACACGCCTGCCGACTTCGGCCGCGTCGCTGCCTCGACGGCCCGCCAGGTCATCTTCCAGCGCCTGCGGGACGCACAGGACGAACAGAAATATGGCCACTTCGCCGCCAGCGAGGGCGACATCGTCGCCGGCGTGATCCAGCAGGACCGTGACTCGCGCACCGTGCGTGTCGACCTCGGCACCCTCGAGGCGATCATGCCCCAGGCCGAGCAGGTGCCGGGTGAGGTCTACAGCCACGGCAAGCGCATCCGCGTCTATATCGTCTCTGTCCGCAAGGAACTCCGGGGTCCCCAGGTGGTGGTTTCCCGCACCCATCCCGGTCTCGTCGAGAAGCTCTTCCGCCTCGAAGTGCCCGAGATCGAGCAGGGCGTCGTCGAGATCATGGCCGTGGCGCGTGAGGCCGGCCATCGCACCAAGATCGCCGTCGTCTCCCACAATCCCGATGTGTCGGCCAAGGGTGCCTGCATCGGCCCGATGGGGCAGCGCGTCCGGGCGGTCATGCACGAGCTCAACGAGGAAAAGATCGACATCATCGACTGGTCGGAGGACCCGGCGCGTTTCGTCGGCCAGGCCCTGTCGCCGGCCAAGGTGTCGAAGGTGACGGTCGTCGACGAGCAGGCTCGCGCAGCCCGTGTGATCGTGCCCGATTACCAGCTGTCGCTCGCTATCGGTCGTGAGGGCCAGAACGCTCGACTCGCCGCCCGGCTCACCGGTTGGCGCATCGACATCCGGCCCGACACCGAGCAGGCGTGACCCGGCGCTGCGCCGGGGCTCAGCCCCAGCGCAGCACGCCCGGCGCGAGTACGCCCAGCCCTGCGATCAGGCTGCCTACCGTCACGGTGCCGAAAAGCAGGATCCAGATCCCACCAGGTACGCCCGTCAGCCGCGCCAACTGCGCCGGATCGCTGGTCCGCGAACGCTGCCGGGCCAGCTCGACAACGGGTCGCGGCGCGGCCAACAGCAGCACCCAGGTCAGGAAATAGGCGATCCACGACTGGTGGACCGGCTGGAGATACCACGCCGTGAGCCCCACCAGCGTCGTGCCGATCACCACCACCAGCAGGCCGAAGAGATTGCGGATCATCAGCAGCATCCCGGCCATGACCACGACCAGCAGTGCCATCACCAGCAGCGCCCGTCCCGATGCCAGGAGCCAGGCGGCGCCGAGACCCATGAGCGCGGGCGCGGGATAGCCCGCGAGCAGAGTGGCCACCATTCCCGGTCCCTGCGGGCGTCCGCGTGACACGGTCAGCCCCGACGTGTCCGAATGCAGCCTGATCCCGGTGAGGCGCCGACCGGCCAGCAGAGCGACGATGGCGTGTCCCGCCTCGTGCGCCACGGTCACGACCATGCGGGTCACCGGCCAGGCGAGGACGACGCAGGCCAGGGCCACGACCCCGAGGATCGCGACGACCGTGGGCTCCGGAACAGGTTGGAGGCCGGTGAGACGCTCGGCCAGCGCAGACCATGACACAGTCACGGCGTCACCCTAGGTGCGACACCGGAGGAATGCACCACGCGACAACCCGGCGACGCCGAACGGCCCGCCGCCCCCGGGGGAGAGGGTCGGCGGGCCGGATCGGTGACGTACAGATCAGCGACCACCACCTCCCATCCCGATCACTCCGGCCTCGGCTGCCTTCAATACCGCGTCGCCCTCGGCGCGGGTGAGCTTGCCGTCGGTCACGGCCTGATCCAGTCGCGAGGTGAACTGAGCCTTGTGCTCGGCCTCGTTCGCCGCGCGGATCTCCTGCAGCGCGGCGGTGACCTTGGCCTCGTCAACGCCCAGCTTGGAGGCCAGGCCCTTGGCGATCTCGGCCTCCATCGCCGCCCGGTCGGGTCGCGTGCTCTGTTCGTTCTGGGCCTGGGCCCTGCGTTCGGTCCGGATCGCCGTGAGCGCGTCGGTGACCTTCGCCTCGTCCACGCCGAGCTTCTGGGCCAGTTGGGCCGCCATCTCGGCCTCGCCCTTCCTGCCATGGTGACCGCGACCGGGCGTGTCCTGTCGCGCCTGACCGTCCGTGCCGGTGGACGCGGTGGCGCTCGGCGTACCCGTCGCGGTCGGATCGGCGAACGCGACCCCGGCCGCGCCCAACCCCAGTCCGCTGACCGCCACCGTGGTGAGGACGATTCCGGCAACGCGCTTCTTCATGTGATGTCTCCTGTTCATCGGCCCCGATCTTCCGGGTGCTCCATGACCCAAGTGAGCCAGCGCCGCCTGTCAGCCCGGTTCGCCGCGACTGTGGAGAGCCTGTGCATCCTGGCGGAACCGACGTGCCCCGGGCGTCCGCAGACGACTAGCGTTCGGGCTGTGACCCCCGAAAGAACCTGTGTCGGCTGCCGCGCGACCGCACCCCAGGACCAGCTGGTCCGGGTGGCGCTCGACTCCTCGGGTCTCGTGGTGGTCGTGGACGAGCAGAGGCGTACGCCCGGTCGCGGCGCGTATGTGCACCGTGACCCCCGCTGCATCACGCAGGCGGTGAAACGCAATGCGGCTCAACGAGCCCTGCGTGCGCCCCGCGCAGACGTCTCCGCCCTGTCCGCACTGGGGTCTGCGCTGTCCGCAGAGGAGGCCGCTTTGTGCGAAAAGGGGTCTGGGGGCGTAGAATGACCGACGCGCTCCCGGCGTTCTTGCCCGGGGGAGTTGACCAGCGCCCTCCCGTTCCGGGGCAGGGCACAGATCAGAAGGTGGGCTAACGCTCATGACCACTCGATGAGTACGCACCAATGAGCATGTTCGACAACTAGCTGGTCCGCCCCACGACGCGGACCTGAAGGAGAGTAGTGGCCAAGGTCCGTGTCTACGAGCTCGCGAAAGAGCTCGGACTCGAAAGCAAGCAAGTTCTCAAAACTTTGAATGACATGGGCGAATTCGTTCGCTCCGCCTCGTCGACCATCGAGGCCCCCGTCGTTCGTCGCCTCCGTGACCGACTTGAGTCCGGTGGCTCGGCCGAGCCCGCAGCTGGCAAGGCCGCCCCCAGCCCGGCGCCTGCACCCGCAGCGAAGCCCGGCGCACCGCGACGCCCGGGCGTACCCGGGCCGCGTCCGCCGGCCGCGCCCGCAGCCGGTGCACCCGTCGCCGCCCCCGGAGCGCCATCTCCGCGGACTCCGGCGGCACCCAAGCCGGCCACGCCCGGCCCGCGGCCGACGCCACGCGTGCCGAAGGCCGCCGGCCAGCCTGCGGAGACCCGTCCTTTCGAGGAACGGCGTAGGCCGCCGACTCCGCGACCCGGTGGCGGTGCCCAGACGCCTCGTCCCCCGGCAGCCCGTCCCGAGAGCCAGCCGCGACCCCCGGCCCCTCGTGGTCCGGAGGCCCCGCGGCCAGCGCCCGAGCGGCCTGCTGCGTCGGCTCCCCGGCCCGGCGCTCCGCGTCCGCCGATGCCCGGTCCTCGTGCGCCCCAGGCCCCGCGCCCGGGTTCCACCGGTGGTCTGCCGGGTGCACCCCGGCCGCGTCCCGGCACGCCGCGTCCCGGCAACAATCCCTTTGCGTCCTCCCAGGGCATGGGCACGCAGCGACGTCGACCCGAGGGGCGTCCCGACGCCCGTCCGGGTGAGGGCCGTCCCGGCGGTCCGCGTCCCCAGGGCGCTCGGCCGGATGGCGCGCGTCCCGGCGGTCCCCGTCCCGGCGGTGGCGGCGGCGTGCCCGGCATGCCGCGTCCCAACCCGGCGATGATGCCCAAGCAGAGCACGCTGGGTGGTGCGACTCCCGGTCGCGGTGGTCGTCCCGGTGGCGGTCCCGGCCGTGGTCGTCCCGGTGGCGGTCCCGGCCGTGGTGGCCCCGGTGGCATGGGCCCCGGCGGTCCCGGTGGCGGTCCGCCCGCCGGCGGTCGCGGTCGTGGTGGCCGTGGCGGCACGGGTACGCAGGGTGCCTTCGGCCGTGGCGGCCAGCAGCGTCGTGGACGGAAGTCGAAGAAGCAGCGTCGTCAAGAGTTCGACCAGATGGAAGCGCCGTCGATCGGTGGCGTGCGCATCCGTCAGGGTGATGGTGCCTCCGTCCGGCTGCGCCGTGGCGCGTCGCTGACCGACCTCGCCGAGAAGATCAACGTCGACGCCGCACAGCTCGTGCAGGTGCTGTTCAGCCTGGGCGAGATGGTGACAGCCACCCAGTCGGTGAACGACGAGACGCTGCAGCTGTTGGGTGCCGAACTCAACTACAACATCCAGGTCGTCTCGCCCGAGGACGAGGATCGCGAGCTGCTCGAGCGGTTCGATCTCGAATTCGGCGAGGACGAGGGCGACGAGGAAGACCTCGAGGCCCGTCCTGCGGTGGTCACCGTCATGGGTCACGTCGACCATGGCAAGACCAAACTGCTCGACGCGATCCGGCGCTCCAACGTCGTCGCGGGTGAGGCCGGTGGCATCACCCAGACGATCGGTGCCTACCAGGTGAGCACCGAGGTCGACGACGTCGAACGTCGCATCACCTTCATCGACACCCCGGGTCACGAGGCGTTCACCGCCATGCGTGCCCGTGGCGCCAAGTCGACCGATATCGCCATCCTGGTGGTCGCGGCCGACGACGGTGTGATGCCCCAGACGATCGAGGCGCTCAACCACGCGCTGGCCGCTGATGTGCCGGTCGTCGTCGCGGTCAACAAGATCGACAAGGAAACGGCCGACCCCTCCAAGGTTCGCGGTCAGCTCACCGAATATGGCCTGGTGCCGGAGGAATACGGCGGCGAAACGATGTTCGTCGACGTCTCCGCGGTGTCCCGTCAGGGTCTCGATGAGCTCCTCGAAGCCGTCGTGCTCACCGCAGATGCGGCCCTCGACCTGCGGGCCAACCCGACGATGGACGCCCAGGGCGTTGCGATCGAAGCCCACCTCGACAAGGGCCGCGGCCCGGTCGCCACGGTGCTCGTCCAGCGCGGCACGCTCAAGGTCGGTGACTCGATCGTCGCCGGCCCGGCCCACGGCCGCGTGCGTGCTCTGGTCAACGACATCGGCGAGCATGTGCCGGAGGCTCCGCCGTCGATGCCGGTCCAGGTCCTCGGCCTGACGTCGGTGCCGGGTGCCGGTGACTCGTTCCTGGTCGTGGCCGACGACCGCACTGCCCGTCAGATCGCGGATCAGCGGGAGGCTCGCAAGCGGGCTGCTGCCCAGGCCGCGGGTGCTCGCCGCAAGACCCTCGATCAGCTCTTCGAGCAGCTCGAGAAGGGCGAGACCCAGGAGCTCCTGCTCATCCTCAAGGGCGACTCGGCTGGTTCGGTCGAAGCCCTCGAGGAGGCGCTGTCCAAGATCGATGTCGGCGACGAGGTGTCGCTGCGCGTCATTGACCGTGGCGTGGGTGCGATCACCGAGACCAACGTCTCGCTGGCCGCTGCCTCGGGTGCCGTCATCATCGGCTACAACGTCCGGGCCCAGGGCAAGGCGACCGAGCAGGCTGACCGCGAGAACGTCGACATCCGTTACTACTCGGTCATCTACGGCGCGATCGACGAGATCGAGGCCGCGCTCAAGGGCATGCTCAAGCCGATCTACGAGGAGGCCCAGCTGGGTCAGGCGGAGATCCGCGAGATCTTCAGGTCCTCCAAGGCCGGCACGATCGCTGGTTGTATGGTCCTCAGCGGCATCATGCGACGCAATGCCAAGGCGCGACTGCTGCGCGACGGCGTCGTCATCGCGGAGACCGATATCAACTCGCTGCGGCGTGAGAAGGACGATGCGACCGAGGTGCGCGAGGGTTATGAGTGTGGCATCACGCTCACGAACTACTCCGATCTCCACATCGGAGACATCATCGAAACCTTCGAAATGCGGGAGAAGCCCCGCACCTGACCGGCCAGGCCGGCAGGCCGATCATCAGCAGTAACCGCGGCGGGCGGGTCCTCCGGGCCCACCCGCCGTGGTCTGCCACGATCGGATCACCATCGACACCGAAGGGACTGCCATGAGCAACCCCCGTGCACGCAAGCTCGCAGACCAGATCAAGGTGATCGTCGCCCAGATGCTGGAGCGGCGCATCAAGGATCCCCGCCTGGGGTTCGTCACGATCACCGATGTTCGTCTCACGGGTGATTCCCGCGAGGCCAGCATCTTCTATACGGTCCTCGGCGCCGATGCCGACTTCGCCTCGTCCGCTGCGGCGCTCGAGTCGGCCAAGGGCCTCCTGCGCTCCACGATCGGCAAGCAGCTCGGGCTGCGCTATGCGCCCTCGCTGGAGTTCGTGCTGGATGCCATCCCGGAGAATGCCCGGCATATCGAGGACCTCCTCGCCCAGACACGCGACCACGATCGCGAACTCGCGGAGCAGGCCTCCCATGCCCAGTACGCCGGTGACGCCGATCCCTATCGGCGCGCGGAGGACGAGGACGACGACGTGGACGACGTCGACGATTCGGACGACGACCGGGATTCCGACGGCGCCTCGCGATGAGCGCACCTGCGCCAGCCGGGCAGCCCCTGGCCGGCATCGCCGTGGTCGACAAGCCTGCGGGCTGGACGTCGCACCAGGTCGTCGGACGCTGCCGCCGGATCTTCGGCACGCGCAAGGTCGGTCACGCCGGCACGCTTGATCCGATGGCGACGGGCATCCTGCTCGTCGGGGTCAACCGGGCCACGCGACTCCTCGGGCATCTGATGCTCACCGAGAAGGAGTACGCCGCCACGATCCGTCTGGGCATCGCCACGGTGACCGACGATGCCGAGGGGGAGACCATCGCGACCCCGGGCTGTGCCGGCGTACCCGAGGCGGAACTCACGTCCGCCATCGCCACGTTCGTCGGCGACATCCTCCAGGTCCCGACCGCAGTGTCGGCCATCAAGGTCGATGGGCAGCGGGCGTACGCCCGGGTCCGGGCGGGGGAGGAGGTCGCGCTGAAGGCGCGGCCGGTGACGGTGCACGAGTTCACGCTGCTGGGGATGAGCGAGAGCGACGTGGACGGCGTACCCGTCCTCGACTGCGACGTGCGCGTCCGATGCTCCTCCGGGACCTATATCCGGGCCCTCGCCCGGGACCTCGGCGCGCTGCTCGACAGCGCCGGGCATCTCACGGCACTGCGGCGTACGCGGGTCGGCCCGTTCGGACTGGATCAGGCCCGGCCGATCTCGGCGGAGACCACCGAGCTGCCCGTCCTTGATCTGGCCACCGTCGCTCGGGCCTGTTTTCCCGTTGTCGAGGTCGACGAGGCGGGTGCGCGGGAAGTCGGCTATGGGCGGCCGTTGCCCGGGATTAGCCTCAGCGGGATCACCGCGGTGCTGCACAGGGACCGTTTCCTTGCGCTCTATCGACCGGGCGACCGGGGCAGTGACGCCGTCGCGGAGGCCGTCTTCGTCTGATCCCCCGGGGGCATAGGTTTCCGGGCATGTCGAACTCGATCATCGGAGAGAGCGAGGCGGTGCTCACCGCCGATGCTCCCGGCTGGCAACGCGCAGCGCATCGGATTGTCAACGGGGCCGGCTTCCAGTGGCTGGTCGTGGCGGTGATCGTGTTCAACGCGGCGATCCTGGGCCTGCAGACGTATGACCAGCTCCCGGGGTCTGTCCATCGCCTCATCGAGCCTCTCGATGGTCTGTGCCTCGCGTTCTTCGTGGTCGAGATCCTGATCCGGATGGCCTCCTATCGCTTCAACCTGAAGCAGTTCTTCAAAGACCCCTGGAACATCTTCGATGTCGTGGTGATCACGCTCGGCTATCTGCCCTGGCTGCGCGCGAACCCCACCGCCCTGCGCATGGTCCGCCTGGCCCGGATCGCCCGACTCGCCCGGATCATGCCCGACTTCCGGGTCTTGATGAACGGACTCAGGATCGCCGCCCCGCCCGCGTTGAGCCTGCTCGCCCTCACGGCGCTGCTGTGCTATCTGTATGCCGTCGTGGGATTCATGATGTTCGGTCGGGTCGCGCCCCAATATTTCGGCAATCTCGGTGAGGCCATGCTCACGCTCTTCACCCTGCTGACGCTGGAGGGTTGGAACAGCGTGCTCTATGACCTGCGTGAGGTGTCCCCGTGGGCGCTGCCTTATGTGATCTCCTTCCTGCTCATCGGCACCTATGTGGTGATCAACCTCGTCATCGGCATCGTGATCAACTCCCTCGAACGGGCCTATCAGGACCGGGATCGCGAAGCAGCACACGACCCCGAGCTCGCCGACACCATCAACGAATTGCAGGACGTGATGGCCCGGCTCGAGCGCAAGCTGGCCGACCTGGACGCCCAACGGCGGACCGGGGGCAGCTGACCAGTTCCTCGCAGCCGGCGAGATCCGATGTGCCAGCGGGCGAGGGCATGGCTAGCATGTGTCCGCGACCAACAGGGAGGATCAAGGGTGAACCCAGCCAGCGTGGTGGTCATCGGAAACTTCGATGGCGTGCACAAGGGCCACCAGGAGGTGCTGCGGGTTGCGCGGAGCCTCGAGCCCGGCGCACGCCTGGTGGCGGTGACGTTCTGGCCACATCCCATGTCAGTCGTGCGGCCCGGATCCGAGCCACGGCTGCTCAGCGACCTCGACCAGCGCGTCGAGCTGCTGCGCGCGGCCGGAGCCGATGTCGTCGAGGTCATCGCATTCGACCGGGCCCTCATGTCGATGCAGCCCGAGGACTTCCTCGAGGCCTGCATCTCGCCTCTCAACCCGGTGCGCGTCGTGGTCGGTCAGAATTTCCGGTTCGGTCATCGGGCCAGCGGCAATGTGGAGACCTTGCGGGCCTATGGCGCCGGCCGGTTCGAGGTGACTGGGCTCGAGCTGCTGGTCAACGAACACAAGACCACCTCGTCGACCGAGATCCGCCGGCTGCTCGATGAGGGCATGGTTGCCGAGGCCGCCCATCACCTCGGGCGTCCGTTCCGCTTCGCCGGCACCGTGGTGATGGGCCACCAGCGCGGGCGCGAGTTCGGCTTTCCCACAGCCAACCTGCCCGTGCCGGCCGGCTTTGCGGTCCCTGCGGCGGGCGTCTATGCGGGCTGGCTGACACTGATGCATCAGCCCGACGCGCCGGCCTGGCCGGCCGCCATCTCGGTCGGCACCAACCCCACGTTCGATGACGTGCCGGCTGTCGTGGTCGAGGCCCACGCGCTCGACCATGATGACCTCGAGCTCTATGGCGTCGCCGTGGCCGTCGATTTCGTCGAGCGGCTGCGGGGGAATGTGAAGTTCGACGGCATCCCGGCGCTCATCGATCAGATCGCCGCCGACGTGGTCCGCACCCGGCAGGTTCTGGGCGTCGACTGACGGTTGGGCTCAGCCCCAGCCGAGCAGGCGTACGCCCGCCGCCGCGAGCGCGCCGACCAGCACCACCACCAGATAGGGCGCCCGCAGGGCACACGCCACGATGGCGGCGATGAGTGCCGCGATGCGGGCGTCCAACCGCAGCGCCTGTCCCGTGGCGAACGCGTTCATGGTGATGAGCGACGCCAGCAGGCCCACCGTCAGGATCCCGGCAATCCGGCTGATGCGCGGTGATTCGAGTCGGGACGCGGGAATGAGATAACCGGCGCCCTTGGTGGCGAACGCGATCACGCAGGCCGCCAGCACCCAGAACCAGATCATGACGTCTCCCGGCCCGTGTCGAAATCGGGCTCCAGGCCCTCGTCGCGGGGTCCCCTGACCCACCAGCCGAGGAGGCCGGCGACCGCGGCCGCGACGAGAATGGGTACGCCCGGCGGCAGGAACGGGATGCACGCCGCCGTGACGACCGCACAGATGATGGCGATCGCGACCGGCTCGCGGTTGCGGAGCCGGGGCCAGAGCAGGCCGACGAACGCGGCAACGGCGGCACCGTCCAGACCCCACTGCCGAGGGTCACCGATGGCATTGCCGGCCAGCGCGCCGACCAGAGTGAAGAGATTCCACAGCACGAACACCCCGAGCCCGGCGGCCCAGAAGCCGCGACGGGGCTCGGTCGGCCCTTCCTGGCCCATCGCGACAGCGGCCGATTCGTCGATCGTGACGTGGGCAGCGGCCAGCCGACGCCAGCCCCGCGGCCGCAGGAGGGCATTCATCTGCATGCCATAGATGCCGTTCCGCAGGCCCAGAAGAGTGGCGGCCCCCAGGGCTGCTGCGCCGCCGCCACCGCCGGCGATCACCCCGATGAAGGCGAACTGGGAGCCGCCGGTGAACATGAGGAGGCTGAGGGCCTGGGTCTGCCACACATTGAGACCGGAGGCGACCGCCAGCGCCCCGAACGACACCCCGTACACCCCGACCGCGACGGCGATCGACACTCCAGCCCGGATGCCGGGGGATTGGCGGAGGGAGGGGGAGGTCATGACACGTCCAGCAGGGTTCGGTGTGGCGTACTCTTGTTCGCTAGTCTGAACGGACGTGCTGCGTTCGTCAAGCCGAACGCCTGGGAGGGTTGGTCGAACATGTCATCGTTGCCACTCGGCGCCATCGCAGCCAATCTCCAGCGGGAGCGCGCTCGGGTGGGCTGGTCGATGACCGAGCTCGCTCGGCGCGCCGGGGTGGCCAAATCCACGCTGTCGCAGCTGGAGGCGGCCTCGGGCAACCCGAGCTTGGAGACGCTGTGGGCGCTCGCCACCGCGCTCGGCGTATCGTTCGCGCAGCTGGTGGGGTCCCAGTCGACGGACGTGACCGTGATCCGCGCCGGCGAGGGTCCCCGGGCCGCTACTGAGCTGGGTGGCTATGTCGCGACCCTCCTGTCGGCCTCCCCGCCGGGAGCGCGGCGCGACCTCTACCTGATCGATGCCGAGCGCGAATCGCCCCGCCGCGCCGACCCCCATCCGGCCGGGACGATCGAACACGTCGTCCTTTGCAGCGGTCGGGCACTGGTCGGTCCGACCGATGATCCGGTCACGTTGGAGCCGGGCGACTTCATCACGTACGCCGGCGACGCTCCCCATGTCTTCGAAGCGCTCGAATCCGGGACTCGCGCGGTGTTGATCAGCGAGCAGCGATAGGTCGTCGCGCGTGGTGCGCGGACCGGAGTAGACTCGCCCCTTGTGGCAGTTGACTTCGGATCCTCCCTTGCTGACCTCGACCGGGCCCTGACGTCCATCGAGGCGGTTATCGACCCCGACGCGAAGCGGGCGGAGATCGCCCAGCTCGAACAGGAGGTCGCCGCCCCCGACCTGTGGGACGACCAGGAGAACGCCCAGCGCGTGACCTCCCGCCTGTCCCACCTGCAGTCCGAACTCGAGCGGGTCACGGGCCTGCGTTCGAGGCTCGACGACCTGGCGGTGCTGGTCGAACTCGGCGAGGAGGAGGGCGATGCGGACTCCCTGGTCGAGGCGGAGCGTGAGCTCGGCAAGCTCGGCGGCGACATTGAGGCGATGGAAGTGCGGACGCTGCTGTCGGGTGAATACGACGAGCGCGAGGCAGTCGTCACCATCCGCGCGGAGGCCGGCGGCATCGACGCCTCCGACTTCGCCGAGAAGCTGATGCGGATGTATCTCCGGTGGGCCGAGCGTCATGGTTACGGCACCGAGGTCTATGACACCTCCTATGCGGAGGAGGCGGGCATCAAGTCCGCCACGTTCATGGTCAAGGCCCCGTTCGCCTACGGCACGCTGTCGGTCGAGCAGGGCACGCACCGCCTCGTGCGCATCTCGCCGTTCGACAACCAGGGCCGTCGACAGACCTCGTTCGCGGGTGTCGACGTCCTGCCGGTGACCGAGGAGACCGATCACATCGACCTCCCCGAGGGCGACCTGCGCATCGATGTGTTCCGCTCGTCGGGCCCGGGCGGGCAGTCGGTCAACACGACCGACTCGGCCGTACGCATCACGCACCTGCCCACGGGCATCGTGGTGTCCTGCCAGAACGAGAAGTCCCAGTTGCAGAACAAGGCGGCAGCCCTGCGCGTGCTCCAGTCCCGACTGCTCGAAAAGGCCCGGGCCGAGAAGGAAGCCGAGATGAACGCCCTCAAGGGCGGCGGCAGCGGGTCGTGGGGCGAGCAGATGCGCTCCTATGTCCTGCACCCCTATCAGATGGTCAAGGACCTCCGCACCGAACACGAGACCGGCAACACCACCGCAGTGTTCGACGGCGAGATCGACGGCTTCATCGACGCGGGCATCCGCTGGCGCAAGCGCCAGGAACTCGCGGACGACTGAGCCCGAGCCGACATCGGTCAACACACCCACCGGGACTGAAATACGCGGGAGTCGCAGAATTCACCGCCTACACTCGCTCAAGGCCGTTCCCCTGCGCTGAAGTGCCGGGGCGTGCCCGCAGCGCGCAAGCGTCCGGCGGGCACGATCGTCTAGCCCGGCCCGACCACGCCAGTGATTCGATTCGAGAACGTCTCCAAGACCTATGACGGCCAGCGACGGGCCGCGCTGAAGAACGTCGACGTCGAGATCGACAAGGGAGAGTTCGTCTTCCTCGTCGGGGCCTCGGGCTCCGGCAAGTCGACCTTCATGCGGCTGATCCTGCGCGAATATCGCCCGACCACGGGCAAGGTGTGGGTCGCCGGGAAAGACCTGACCCGCCTGCCGAACTGGAAGATCCCCGCCCTGCGCCGCCAGATCGGGACGGTCTTCCAGGATTTCCGGCTCCTGCCGGGCAAGACGGTGAATCAGAACGTTGCCTTCGCGCTGCAGGTGATCGGCAAGCCCAACAGCTTCATCCGCAAGGCCGTCCCCGAGACTCTCGAGCTCGTCGGGCTCGGCAACAAGGGCGAACGGCTCCCGGAAGAACTCTCGGGCGGTGAGCAGCAGCGGGTGGCCATCGCGCGAGCCTTCGTCAACCGGCCCCAGATCCTGATCGCCGACGAGCCCACCGGCAACCTCGACCCGGCCACCAGCGTCGGCATCATGAAGCTGCTCGACCGGATCAACCGGGCCGATACGACCGTCGTGATGGCCACCCACGACTCGACGATCGTCGACCAGATGCGCAAGCGCGTGATCGAGCTGGACGACGGCGAGGTCGTGCGCGACCAGAGCAAGGGGGTGTACGGCTACCAGTGATCGCGAACCCCTCTTTCGCCGTCTCCCTTTCCCAGATCGAGCAGGACTGCTGACATGCGCCACACTCTCTCCGAAACCTTCAACGGCCTGCGCCGCAACCTGAGCATGACGGTCGCGGTGATCGTGACCATGTGGGTGTCGTTGTCCCTCTTCGGTGTCGGCCTGCTGGCGAACCAGCAGGTCGATCTCATGAAGGGCAACTGGTACGACAAGATCGAGATCTCGGTCTTCCTCTGCACCGCAGACACCCGCGGCGACAACTGCGATCCGGGTCAGGAAGTCACCCAGGCCCAGAAGGACGAGATCGAGCAGACTCTGCGTACCAATCCGGAGGTCGCGGATGTCTTCCACGAGTCCAAGCAGCAGGCCTATGAGGAGTTCCGGAAGGCCTATGAGGGGAGCCCGATCCAGGACTCCCTGACCGTTGAGCAGATGCAGGAATCCTTCCGGGTCAAGCTCAAGGACCCGGAGCAGTATCAGGGCGTCGTCTCAGCCGTGAGCGGGCTGAAGGGCGTGCAGGCCGTCCAGGACCTTCACCAGGTGCTGGACAGTTTGTTCAGCTGGTTGGGGCTGCTCCAATGGGGCACGATCATCGCCTCGGGCCTGCTGTTGCTCGCCGCAGCTCTGCAGATCGGCAACACGATCAGGATGGCCGCCTTCGCCCGCCGACGGGAGATAGGCATCATGCGGCTGGTGGGCGCGAGCAACCTCCATATCATGCTGCCCTTTCTGCTCGAGGCCCTCATCAGCGCCCTCATCGGCATCGCTCTCGCTTGCGCCACACTGGCCGCAGCTGTTTACTTCCTTATCATTCAAAAGGCTGAAGTCTTGATCAAGGCTTCACCTTGGATTGGCTGGCCCCACGCGGGTCTGGCCATGCTCGGGGTTGCGATCGTCGGAATCCTGCTGTCCATAATGCCCACGCTGATAGCAACGAGGAAGTACTTGAAGGTGTAACCGAAAAGGGCGGTTCTCCGCCCTCAATCGATGAATGGGGACTAGCTGTGCAACGGGACCTTCCCTCCGCCCTCACGGGCGGCCCGCGAAACAGCGAAGCGTCACACCGACGTCTCGCACACACACGACGACTACTGGCCCGGCTGACGGCCGGAGCGGCGACTCTCGCCCTCGGCCTCACGCTGGCCGTGCCGGCCTGGGCCGACGAACTGAACGATGAGCGCGACCGCATCGCCCAGGATCTGACCAGCGCCCAGGCGAAGGTGGATACCGACGTCAAGACCCTGGCCAATGCCAGCTCCGCCCTGGCCCAGTCCCAGGGGCGGCTCGAGGCTGCCAAGAAGCAGTTGGCCGAGACCCAACGACTGCTCGCCGTCGCCGAGCAGAAGGACAAGGACGCTGCGACCCGCTGGGCCACGGCGCAGGACGACCTCGAGACGGCCAAGGCGGCTGTCGTCGAGGGAGAACGCACCGTCGCAGCCCAGCAGCAGGAAGTCGGCTCGGTCGCCCGCACGCAATACCAGCAGCGTTCCGGGATGGTCGGCATCGGGATGGTGGTGACCGGCAGCTCCACCGGCGACATCAACAACCGGATCCAGTGGTCGACGACCGTGTTCGACTCGACCCAGGCCGAGATGGACAAGCTCCAGGAACTGCAGCGGCAGCTCGTGGCCGCCCAGGATCGCCAGGCGACGATCGAGAAGCAGATGGCCAAGGAGCGCGCCGATGCAGCCGCCAACCTGGCCACCCGGCAGCAGCTCACGCTGGCAGCCAGCCAGCAGCAGGCCAGCATCGCTGCACTCGTCCAGAGCAATGCCTCGCTCGAGGCGGCAGCGGAGCAGCAGCTCGCGGCCAGCGAGAGCCAGGCCAAGGCGCTCGCGGGTGAGCAGCGCGATGTCGAGTCGCGGATCTCGGACCGGATGGCACGCCAGCAGGCCGAGGATGCGCGCCAGCGGGAGGCGAATCGGCAGGCCGACGAGGAAGCCATGACGTCCCGTTCCCGCGCCGAGTCCGACGCGGCTCGGGCGAAGGCCGAAGCCGAAGCGGCTGCCGAGCGGGCCCGGCCCGCCGAGGATAAGGCCGAATCCAACTCCGAGCCGGCGCGAGAGGCAGCTCCGGCTCCCGCGCCCGCCGCTGCGGAGGCCAGCAGCCCGTTCATCCTCCCCGTCCAGGGGCGGCTGACCTCGCGCTATGGCATGCGGCTTCACCCGGTCCTGAAGGTCTGGAAGCTCCATGACGGCACCGACTACGCGGCCTCGTGCGGTACGCCGATGCGTGCGGCCGCCGACGGTGTGGTGGCGGAGCGCTACTACAACGCCGGCTATGGCAACCGTCTGATGATCGATCACGGCCGCGTCAACGGCCAGTTCGTGACAACGGGCTACAACCACGCGACGCGCTACACGGTCGGCGTGGGCCAGCGGGTCAAGAAGGGCGATGTCATCGGCTATGTCGGCACCACCGGCTATTCCACCGGCTGCCACCTGCACCTCATGACCTGGGTCAACGGCAAGGTCGTCAACCCGCAGACCCTGTTCTGAGTCTCCTCGCCATCAGCAGGAACGGCGCATTTCCTCCCCGGGCACAGCGGGGCAGGAAATGCGCCGTTCGTTTTGGGTGACTCACGCTAGTCTTGGGCGTTCGCGAAACAAGGAAGCAGGACGATGGCCAAGGAAACCGGGCGCAAGATGGTGGCGCAGAACAAGAAGGCCCGGCACGACTATCACATCCACGACACCTATGAGGCGGGCCTGGTTCTCACCGGCACCGAGGTGAAGTCGCTGCGGCAGGGCAGGGCCTCACTCGTCGACGCGTTCGCCACGGTCGATGACGGTGAGGTGTGGCTGCGCCAGGCGCATATCCCCGAATACAGCCACGGGACATGGACCAATCACACGGCGCGGCGGACGCGGAAAATGCTGCTCAACCGCCGCGAGATCGATCGGATCGAGCGGGCGCTGCAGGATGCGGGATCGACGCTGATCCCGCTGTCGCTCTATTTCAACGACGGGTACGCCAAGGTCGAGATCGCGATCGCCACCGGCAAGAAGGAATACGACAAGCGCGAAACGCTGCGTCGTCGGGATGCGAACCGGGAGACCGAGCGCGCTCTCGCGGAGCGCCAGCGACGCCGCTGAGTTCTCGTCAGCAGCGTCGCCGGCGGGTCACTGCAGGGTCACTGCACCGCGACGAGGTCGCAGACGAAGATCAGGGTCTCGCCGGGCGCGATGACGCCACCGGCGCCGTGGTCGCCGTACGCGAGGTGGGGCGGGATGACCAGCTTGCGCCGGCCGCCGACCTTCATGCCCTGGATGCCCTGGTCCCAGCCCGCGATGACGCGCTGGGCGCCCAGCGGGAAGGCCAGGGGAGTGCCACGGTTCCATGAGGAGTCGAACTCCTCGCCACTCGAATAGGCGACACCCACGTAGTGCACGTGAACGGTGTTGCCGGCAGCGGCCTCCGGGCCGTCGCCTTCGGTGATATCGGTGATCTCGAGCTCGGCGGGCGGCGGGCCCTCGGGGAAATCGACTTCAGGCTTGTTGTTCATGCTCACCGACTCTACTGGCGGAATGTCTCGGGGGCGGGTCGGGTCTTTCAGGGGTGGGCCGGGGGATCGCCCGATTCAGTCGTGCGCCGGGATCGGAAAGAATAGGAGCCATGAGCAGCCCTTTCCCGCATTACTCCGATTATGTGCCGACCGGAAGTTCTCTGCCCCCGCAGGCCCAGCCGGTACGCCAGGCGGCCGGTGCCCTGCATCCCAGTCTCGGCCTCGGTGTCACCCCGGAGCAGCGCGACCGTGCGGAGCGCTACCTCGCGGAGGCGTACGCCGACGGTCGCCTCAACGAATTCGAGTTCGACGCTCGCATGGACCAGGTGCTCGGGGCCCAGTCCCGGCGTGACCTCAATCAGGCGTTCTATGGTCTCGTCGATGTGCCGACCACCTCGCAGGCGCTGGGGCTGCATCCGGCGTACCATCCGACGCTCATCCCGCAGGGCGCCGACAGCAACACGGGTCGCGCCGGCGCGGCGATCGCCCACCTGTCGCCGTTCGTCAGCTGGATCTTCGGGCCGTTGTTCATGTTCGCGATCTCCTCGCGCGGCAGCTATGCGCGCCGTGAGGCCGCCAAGGCATTCAACTTCCAGCTGATCGCGAGCACCGCCTTCATCGTCGGCGCCATCGTCACCGGCATCACCGACGGTGCGACCGATTGGATGATGGGCCTGATCTGGGTGTCCTGGTTCGTGCTCACGCTCATCGGTGGCGTGAAGGCCGCCCAGGGCGAGAACTGGCAGAACCCGGTTCGCAAGATCGTGCGCTGGGAAGTGCTCAAGGAGAAGTGACCCCGAACAGCGGCGCCCCGGGATTAATCGGAGGTCCCGGGGTGTTGTGCGGTAGCATGGATCTTCGGCCGGTTCGCCGGCCGCGTTTCTCGCCTCAGGGCGAGTGACAACTGAACAGGGGGGTGATCGGTTTCGACTTGGGGCGGTAGTCCTGAGGGAAGCGGGTCGAGGAGCCACAGTTATCTCGTTAACGCTCTGTGGAAACCCATAAGTGCCGACAACAAGCGCACTGACTTCGCTCTCGCTGCCTGAGCAGTGACCGAAGGGTCAGCCCGGATTTAGCCTTCGGTCCGGATCCTGGCCTCATCAAGAAGGCTTGCTCCGCCACCTGTGTTCCAGGGGTGGCGGGGGACTTTACTGGAACTGGGCCCGGCTGCGACGTGTCAGTGCGAGTGCAGGGGCCGAGCAGACCGTCACACTGACTGCACCCGGAGAAGTCTCAGGTCATCCTTCGAGGACCGGGGTTCGATTCCCCGCACCTCCACCCACCTGGCAACGGGCCCCGACCATCGGTCGGGGCCCGTTGTGTTTCCTTGGTACGCCGGGTCCGGCGTGGCTTGTTCACGCCAGGAAGCACCACCAGAGCACAGCGATGCAGAGGAGCAACATGCCGGTCGCGTTGACGAAGAGGTTGCGGCCGAAGTCACGCGCGTGAACATGCATCGCGATCGCGATGACGAAGTAGAGGACCAGGCACACGAGCGTGACGGAGCCGAGGACGGGGATCCAGACGCCGGCGATGAGCCCGATCGTGGCCGCGATTTTTATCCACGGCAAGAGCCGCCAATACCGCCTCGGGAACCGGACCGCGTCCCAGCAGCTAGCGACGAAGGACACAGGACGCCAACTGATCGCGGCATCTACGGCGCAGATGACCGCGAGCAGCACCATGGGCCAGACGGGGTCAGGCAGCAGGTCCATGCGGGAACCGTACCATACGGTATGGTATGTCGGACATCCGTGACCGCCATCGCACACAGGAGTAGAAGTGCCAACGAAGCAGGACTGGATCGAGGCCGGGATGCGCGCGCTGCGGGCCGACGGTGGCGACGGCGTCCGTATCGACCGGATCGCGCGCGACCTGGGCGTCACGAAGGGCTCGTTCCACCACCACTTCAAGGGCGCTGCGGGGCTGCGCGCAGCGCTTCTGGCAGAACATGAGCGGCGGCAGGAATCCCTGGTCGCCGCCATCCGGGAGGCAGTCGCGACCCTCGACGGCGAGCAGGCGATCGCCTTGCTGTCATCACTCGTGGCCGAGCTGCCTGACGACCGGCTCGAACGCGTGGTGCGCGCCTGGGCGGCGACGAACGACGACGCCGCTGTCACGGCCGAGCGCATCGATCGCGCACGCGTCGACGCTCTTGAGGCCATCTGGAGCCGCGCAGTGCCGGTCGAGCACGCGCGGACCGCCGCGCTCCTGCCGTTCCTTGTCCTGACCGGAGCCAGCGCGACCGGCATCGTCGACAGGGCCGAGCTCGAGGCCGTGTTCAGGCTGCTCGCCGAGCTCGCGCCTCACTCGCAGCGGATCCTCGCGGGCACCTGACCTCAGCGTCCCCGTCGCACGCCGGGGTCGGCGTATCGCTCAGTTGAACTCCCACGAGCGCTTCGACAGGCCGAACCAGAACCCGTCGACCGCGGTGCTGGGCGTACCCGATCCGGCGTCGGCTGCGCCCAGGGCGACATAGAGCGGGGCCCAGTGCTCCGTGCGGGGGTGAGCCTCGAGCGCTGCGGGCGCGGTCTCGGTGAAGTTGAGAAGCGCCTCGACATCCATCGACGACACCGCTTCGTCGGCCCAGTGGTCGAACTCGACCGACGGCGTCGGCGCGGGGGCATCGGCAGGCTGGCGCGGGTTGAACCAGCGCAGGTTGTGGGTCGTGAAGCCCGAACCGATGATGAGCGTGCCCGAATCGCGAAGCGGGGTGAGCGTACGCCCGAGGTCGAACAGCTCCTGCGGCGCCAGCATGGGCAGCGACAGCTGCAGCACGGGAATGTCGGCGTCGGGATACATCTCCACCAGGGGCACATACGCACCGTGGTCGAGGCCGCGTTCGTGATCGGCGGCCACATTGTCGGCACCGAGCAGCCCGGCGACATCGGAGGCCAACTCCGGGGCTACCGGCGCCGGATAGGTGACCGTGTAATAGCGCTCCGGGAAGCCCCAGAAGTCATAGACCAGCGGTTGGGGAGCGAGATGCGCCGACACGGTCGCCGGGCGCGATTCCCAGTGGGCCGAGATCATCAGAATGCGTTCGGGGCGGGGGATCCGGGCCGACCAGTCGGCCAGCTCTCGGGTCCAGCGGGCGTCGTCGGCGAGCGGCGGTGCGCCGTGGCCGAGAAAGAGGACGGGTTGGCGTGTCATATCTCCCCTAAGGTTGAAGATTCAACAATTATTCCTTCGCGGTGTTGCGAGGTCAACAGTCGGTCCGTGGATCTGTCTCGGTAAGGTTTCTGTCGTGGTGAGGCCGGAACGACCCTCGTGGGCGCGCGGATGATCAATGCTGCCCCGGGCGACCTGTTGATCTCCCACGTGAATCTTCGGGACGGTGTCTTCGATTTCACCGTGGTGCTGATTCTCGACGCCGACGAATCGGGCACGCTCGGTGTCGTTCTCAACAAGGTCGCGCAACTGCCGTTGTCGGCCGTGCTGCCGACGTGGGTCGAGGTGGTCTCCGACCCGCAGGTCCTGTTCGACGGCGGGCCGGTGTCGCGCAACGGCGCAATCTGCCTGGCCAGTGTGGACAGCTCCGAGGAACCGCCGGGTTGGCGGCGCCTGTTCGACAACGTCGGCCTGTTGCATCTCGATACGCCGGTCGAGCTGGTTGCGGGCGCCTATGCGGGCCTCAGGATCTTCGCGGGGTACGCCGGCTGGGCGCCCGGGCAGCTGGAATCGGAGCTCGCGCGCGATGCCTGGTTCGTTGCTCCGGCGCGGCATGACGACATCTTCGGAGTCGACCAGAGCGACCTGTGGCAGCGCGTGCTGCGCCGGCAGAACCCTGATGTCGCGGTCTATTCGACGTGGACCGACGACCCGGAAACCAACTGATTTCTTCACCCCGCTGCACAGAACCGCGCTGCGACACGGTTTGCCGCACCCCGGGACTCTGGGCCGCCACGTCTAGGATGGGCGGAGCCACACGACAGGGGGACCAGGTGACGGAGAAATCTCTTGCGCGCATTCTGGTGGTCGACGACGACGCCGCGCTGGCCGAGATGCTGCAAATTGTGCTCCGCCAGGAGGGCTTCGAGACCGAGTGGTGCGCCGACGGCGCCGACGCGATGGCGGCCTATCGCTCGTCCCGCCCCGACCTGGTGTTGCTCGACCTCATGCTGCCCGGCCGGGACGGCGTCTCGATCTGTCGCGATATCCGCGCCGAATCGGGGGTGCCGATCGTCATGCTCACCGCTCGCTCCGACACCACAGATGTCGTCGCCGGGCTCGAAGCAGGTGCCGATGACTATGTGGCCAAGCCGTTCAAGGCCAAGGAACTGCTCGCGCGCATCCGGACGCGCCTGCGCCGCCTCGGCGACGGCAGCGATACCGACCAGCTCCGCATCGGCGACCTGACCATCTCGGTCGCCGGTCACTCGGTGCAGCGCGACGGGGTCGCGATCGCGCTCACCCCCCTCGAATTCGACCTGCTGCTCGCGCTGGCCCGCAAGCCGAAACAGGTCTTCAGCCGCGAAACCCTCCTCGAGGAGGTCTGGGGTTATCGGCACGCGGCCGACACCCGCCTGGTGAACGTCCACGTGCAGCGCCTGCGGTCCAAGATCGAGCTCGACCCCGAACGCCCCCGCATCGTGGTCACGGTGCGCGGCATCGGCTACAAGGCCGGTGAACTTGCCTGATCGTGACTGGCGCACCAGGAGCGCCCGGCTGCTGACAGCACCGGGGCGCATCTGGTGGGGCTCGCTTCCGGTCCGGGTGGTCGGCAGCACGCTGGTGGCATCGGCGCTGGTCATCGCGCTCGGCATGTTCCTGCTGCTGCAGCAGGCCACCGAGGGCGTACTCAACGGCAAGCGCCGCTCGGCCACGGCCGAAGCCTCGATCGCCGTCGATACGGCGCAGCGCCAGCTGCGCGCCGCCGATGCGGGCACCATCACGATCAACGACCTGCTCACCCAGCTGACGTTCGAGGTGGCCAACCGCGGAGCGGTGTCCGGGCAGTATCAGATCATCGTGCAGGGCCCGGTGTCCGATATCCGCTCGGGCCGGGTGCTGCCCGAATCGGTGCCCGCATCCCTGCGGGAGGTCGTGACGCGCAATGCCGAGATCGGCCGGCTCTGGGTGACCCCGACGGAGGTGGTCTATGCGGACGGGCGGCCGAGCGAGCCCGGTCTCGCGATCGGAGCCAATCTCGAAACGCCGACACTGGCGCGCTACCCGATCTATCTGATCTTCCCGCTCACCCAGGAGCAGCAGACCCTCGAGGTCCTCGAACGCGCCGCCGTCAGCACCGGCGTCCTGCTCGTCGTGTTGCTCGCCATCATCGCCGCGCTGGTCTCGCGACAGGTGGTCGCGCCGATCCGGGAGGCGAGGCTGCAGGCCGAGCGCGTGACCTCGGGGCAGCTCGACGACCGGATGACCGTGCGCGGCACCGATGACCTGGCGTCGCTGGCGATGTCGATGAACAACATGGCCGCCGAGCTGCAGAAACAGATCAGCCAGCTGGAGGAACTGTCCCGCGTCCAGCACCGCTTCGTGTCCGATGTCTCCCATGAGCTGCGAACCCCGCTCACCACGGTCCGCATGGCCGCCGAGGTGCTGCACGATGCGCGCGAATCGTTCGACCCGCTCGAGCAACGGTCCGTCGAACTGCTCCAGCACGAGCTCGACCGGTTCGAGGCCCTGCTCGGCGACCTGCTCGAGATCTCCCGCTTCGACGCCGGCGCCGCCGAGCTGAGCCGGGAAGTCGCCGACCTCCACGAGGTCGTCAGCCAGGAGGTCGAGGCCCAGCGGGCGTTCGCCGAACGCAGCGGCACGCAGCTCCGCATCCACGCGACCGGCCCGATGACGGCCGAGATCGACGTCCGGCGCGTACGCCGGATCCTCCGCAACCTCATCACCAATGCCATCGAACATGGTGAGGGGCGCCCGATCGACATCCACCTCGCGGGTGACGACAAGGCCGTTGCCGTTGCCGTCCGCGACCACGGGGTCGGGTTCGAGGCGGCCCACGTCAAGCAGGTCTTCCACCGCTTCTGGCGAGCCGACCCCGCGCGCAATCGCACCGTCGGCGGCACCGGGCTCGGCCTGTCGATCGCGATGGAGGACGCACGGCTCCACGGAGGCTGGCTCAACGCCTGGGGCCGGCCCCAGCAGGGCGCCCAGTTCCGGCTCACCCTGCCGCGGCAGGCCGGGCAGGTCCTCGAGATCTCGCCCCTGCCGGTCATCCCCCGCGACCTTGCCGGCGTCGCCGGTCGTCCCGCCCTGGAGGCCGCCCCGAGGGAGGTGGGCGCATGAGGATTTCCACGCGCCGAGGCGTACGCCGGCTCGTGCTCCTGATGGCGTTGGCTCTTCTCGTGCTGTCCGGCTGCACACGCATCCCCACCTCCGGCACGGTGGAGTCGGCCGAGGGCCCGACCAAGGTCCCGGAGGTGTCGGTGGAAGTGGCGCCCGAGCCGCCGACCCCGGGTGCATCCCCACGCATGGTGGTCGAGGGTTACCTGCAGGCCATGGCCAACTATCAGCAGGGCTATGGCGTGGCCCGGCTCTATCTGTCGTCTGCCGTCCGGGAGAGCTGGCGGCCCGAGACCGGGGTGACCGTCTATGAGGACGGCTACGGCGTGAGTGCCACCCCCGAGGTCGCCACGCTCGAAGCTCCGCTGGTGGGCACGATCGAGGCGGACGGGTCCTTTCGGCACCGCACCGACCCGCTCATCCACGACTTCCACCTGGTCCGCGACACCGATGGCGAATGGCGTATCGGCAATCCCCCCGAAGGGCTGCTGATCTCGCGCTACCTGTTCGACAAGTTCTATGCCTCGGTCAACCTGTGGTTCTTCGATCCGTCCTGGACCACGATGGTGCCCGACCCGGTGCTGGTCCCGACGGGCAACCGGACTCCGACGGCGCTGCTCCAGGGCCTGCTCCGCGGCCCGACCGATTGGCTGTCCCCCGTAGTGGTCTCGGCCATTCCTTCGCAGACCCGGCTCAACGTCCAGTCCGCGTACGCCGATGCCGACGGTGTCGTCGAGGTCTCCCTCAGCGAATCCGTCGCCGCCCTCGCCGACGAGCAGCGCTCCCGGATGGCTGCCCAGGTGGTGTGGACGCTGGGGCAGTTGGATGGGGTCTCCGGCGTCCGCTTCCACATGAACGGGGCGCCCTACGCGATCCCGGAGGCCAACGAGGGCGTCGTGGACATCCGGGCCTTCGAATGGTTGGATCGCACGCCCGCGGGAGGCCGGCCGCCCGCCGTGTTCGGCGCCACCGAGGCAGGCCTGGTCACCATGGCCGAGGGGGCCGGCAACACCGAGATTCAACCCGTGGCCGGGCCGATGGGCGAACTGGCCGGGGTGACGTCGTTCGATGTCGCGCCGGGGCGGGACCGCGTCGCGGTCGTGACCGACCACGGACATGCGTTGCGGCTCGGCGCGCTGACCGATTCACCGCCGGAGGTCCTGTCCGCCCGCGGACTGCTGCGGCCACAGTTCGTGCAGTCCCAGACATCGGAGGTCTGGACGATCGGAGACCTCGACCCGCCGGCTGAGCCGGGCGCCGTCGCGAGCCAGACCGTCGTGCGGATCGCGCCCGACCGCACCGACCACCTCGCGCTGCCCGTGATGGAGAGTCGGGTCCTGGCGTTCCGGCTGTCGCCGGACGGCACCCGGATGGCCCTCATCCGGACCACCCCCGAGGGACGCCGGGAACTCGGCGTGGCCCGGGTCAACCGTTCGCTGCCCGACATCGTGCTCGACGGCTGGCGCCCGGTCCCGCTCGGTGACGCCAACGATCCGGGCCCGACGCTGGTGGTCGATGTGGGCTGGCTCGACCCGACCACCCTCATCGTCCTGGCCGGAGCCGGCGATCGGCAGCCGGTGAAGCCCTATCGCGTCGGGGTCTATGCCACGTCGGTCACCGAGATCGGACAGCCGGACAACTGGCAGGCCGAGACCGTGGCGACCGCACCCCGCACCGGCGGCGGCCGAGCCCTCGTCCAGGGGCGCAACGGTATCTGGCGCTACGAGGACGACTATCGGTGGCCGTTGGCAGGCAAGGGCCTGATCGCGGTCGCGTACGCCTCCTGAAATTTCTGAATCATTCGGCGCCCGCGCGCGCATGGTGGGGGCATGTCCGATCTCCTCGATCACGCGGCCGACCTGCTGCTGGGAAGTCGCTGCCCGGGCTGCCACCAGCCGGGCCGCAGCCTGTGTGCGGCCTGTCGGCAACGGCTCGCCGGCGGCCGGGTGCGTTTCGTCGAACGCGATCCGAGCCCGGTGGGCTTCCCCCTGACCGTGTGCGCCGGGGACTACACCGGGGTGATGCCCGCGCTGCTCTCCGGGTTCAAGGATGAACGACTGCTCGACCTCGCGACCCCGCTGGCCGCGCGGCTCGGGGCGTCCGTCATGCACCTGCTCGCTGCGCTCGGGCGCGTCGGGTCGGCGTACGCCCTGGTCCCGGTGACCTCGTCGCCCGCGGCGATCCGCGAACGCGGGCTCGATCACACCCACCTCCTCGCCACGCGGGCGGCCCGGCTGGTGCGGCGGGAGGTGGGACTGGCGCTGCCGGTACGCCGGCTGGTGCAACCCCCGCGACGGGCAGTGGACCAGGTCGGCCTCGACGCCGTCGCCCGCCTGAGAAATCGGAGAAACCACTACGCAGCCGTGCCGGCCCCGCGCGGCGAGATCCCGATCCTGGTCGACGACGTCACCACGACCGGCTCGACGCTCGCCGCGGCGGCCCGGGCTCTGGCCGACAGCGGCAGCCCGGCACTGGGAGCGGTGGTGGTCGCCGCGACCGTGCGGCGCAGCCCCTCCCGCTGAGCGGCGCCGCGCGGCGTACCTGCCCGTGAGATCAGGCCATCGCGTTGGGCTTCATGATCCCGATCGTGCGAGCGACCAGATCCTTCATCAGGCTGGCGCGCACCGTCGTCCAGGTCCGGGGGCCTGCGGACCTGGCGTCGGCCTCGGTCAGTGCTGCGAGCAGCCGTAGTGTCCCGGGATCCTGCCCGACGGCTCCGGCCAGCCGGCGCGCGGTTTCCGGTTCGGTCGGATCATGGCCGGTGGCGAGAGCCATCAGGGTCAGGTGCTCGGCGACGAGGATCTCCAGGGTGCGTGCTTCGGCCGGGGACCAGCCCATGCGCTCCGCCACCGGACCGATCAGGCGTACCCCCTCGGCGGAGTGGTCGGCGCCACCGGGCCGCTTGCCCAGATCGTGCAGCAGCGTGGCCACCAGCAGGAGATCGGGCCTAGGTACGCGATCGATGAGCTTCGCGGCCTCCCGGACGGCTTCGAGGCTGTGCCGGTCCACGGTGTGCCGGTGGAGGGGGTTGCGTTGGGGGCGGTCCCGGATCGCGGCCCATTCGGGAAACCAGATGTCGATCACTCCGGCCAGGTCGAGGGTGTCCCAGGTCCTGACGAGTCCCGGCCCGCCCAGGAACGCCACGAACTCGGCCCGGGCATCCGCCGGCCAGGGTCCGGGCGGGCCGGGGAGCGCTGCCAGCCTGCGCGCCGTGACGGGGGACAGCGGCAGGTCCTGCGTCGCACTGGCCGCGGCGGCCCGGAACGGCAGGAGGACCTCGTCCGTGGGCGAACCTCCGCGCATCCGGCCCAGCACGACCTCGCCGTCGTGGGCGTACACCCCCGGGTGCAGGGGCACGAGTTCGGGACGCCGCCTCCGGCGTCCAAGGCGCATGCGCTGTGACTGCCCGGCGCGGCGCAGGGTGTCGTCGGTGGCGCTCGAGACACGGCGTGATGCAGTCCCGATCCGGCTGAGGAGCTGGTCGGGGTCGTCGAAGCCGAGCCGAACCGCGACCTCGGCCTGGTCGTGCTTGACCAGGATGTTGCGCGGGCGACCTGTCACGAGGTGGAGCGTGTCGCGGACGTCGAGGAGAAAGGCGTACGCCTCGTCGACCGCTCCGTGCGGGCGATCCGCCAGCCAGGAGGCCGTGACGGCTCGCAGGACCGACATGTCGCGCAGCCCACCCTTGGCTTCCTTGAGGTCCGGCTCGAGCATCTGGGCGAGTTCTCCGAAACGTTCGTGGCGTCCGGCGATGTGGTTGAGCACCTCGGGCAGGCGCTTGCGAGCGTTGGCCCGCCAGTCCTCGGCGAGCTGCCTGCTGGCCCGCTGGACCAGGTCGGTGTCGCCGGCGAGCGGGGAGAGGTCGAGCAGGGCGCCGGCGACATTGAGGTCATGGGAGGCGACCTGCCGACACTCCTTGACGGAACGGACGGAATGGTCGAGGGCCAATCCCGAGTCCCAGATGGGATACCAGAGCCGTTCGGCAAGCTGGGCGACCTTGGCAGCCTCGAGTCCGGGGTCGTGGAGGACGATGAGGTCGAGATCGCTGAGGGGTCCGGACTCCTGCCGGGCCAGCGAACCGGTGCAGGCCAGCGCCACGCCGTGCGTGGGACCTTCCACCTCGTGCCACAGGTCGTGCAGCCAGCCGCCGGTGCTCCGGGAGATCTCCGCCCGCAGGCCGACGCCGGCGCCCGGAAGGAATGACCCCCGGACGCCGGCGTGTGCGCGCAGACCGATGACCTCGGCCAGCGTGGTGCGCTTCCGAGTGGTCGACATGGATCAGAGTGCGGCGGTGCCGCGCTCTCCCGTGCGGACCCGGACGACCTCGTCGACCGGAACGGACCAGACCTTGCCGTCCCCGATCTTGCCGGTCTGCGCCTGCTTGACGATCACGTTGATGACGGAGTCGGCGTCCTGGTCGTCGACCAGCACCTCGACGCGGACCTTGGGCACGAAGTCGACTTCGTATTCGGCGCCCCGATAGACCTCGCTGTGTCCTCGCTGCCGGCCGTAGCCGGAGGCTTCCGAGACCGTCATGCCGGAGAGGCCGAAGGCTTCCAGCGCCTGCTTAACGGGATCGAGCTGGTGGGGCTTGATGATGGCGGTGATGAGCTTCACTTTGCGCTCTCTTCCGGGGTGAGGGATTCGGGGGTCGTGGTCTCGGTGGCAACTGCCGGAGCCGGGGCGAGCGCGCCTTTGCCGAGACGCCCACCGAAGGGGTTGAGATCGTACGCCGACTCGGCGTGGGTGTGGGTGTCGATGCCCTGGGCCTCCTCGTCGGCCGAAACCCGCAGGCCCATGGTGGCATCCAGGATCTTGGCGATGACGAAGGTCACGACGAAGGAGAAGATCATGACCGCGAAGGCGCCCACGGACTGACGACCGAGCTGTTCGAGGCCGCCGCCGTACAGCAGCCCGGCCACCCCGGCCGGCGAGGCCGGATCGGCGAGGAGCCCGATGAGGAGGGTGCCGACCAGGCCGGCGACCATGTGGACCCCGACGACATCGAGCGAATCGTCATAGCCGAACTTGTATTTGAGACCCACGGCCCAGGCGGCGATGGCACCACAGACCAGACCGATCGCCAGCGCGCCCAGCGGGCTCACCGAGTTGGCCGCGGGCGTGATGCCGACCAGGCCGGCGATGACACCCGAGGCAGCACCGAGCGAGGTGGCGTGGCCGTCGCGCAGCTTCTCCAGCACGAGCCAGCCGATGACGGCGGCGGCCGTGGCCGCGATGGTGTTGATGAATGCCACGGCCGCCAGGGTGTTGGCACCGAGCGCGGAACCGGCGTTGAAGCCGAACCAGCCGACGAAGAGCAGTGCCGAGCCGATCATGACCAGGGGGAGGTTGTGGGGCCGCATGGGCTCCTTGGCGAACCCGAGGCGCTTGCCGAGGACGAGGACGAGCGCGAGGGCGGCGGCGCCGGCGTTGATGTGGATCGCTGTGCCGCCGGCGAAGTCCAGGGCCTCGATCGTGTTGGCGATCCAGCCGCCCTTCGTGGTGTCGCCGTCGAAGGCGAAGACCCAGTGGGCGACGGGGAAGTAGACGACGGTGACCCACACGATCGCGAACAGGATCCAGGCGCCGAACTTCATGCGATCGGCCACCGCGCCCGAGATCAGGGCCACGGCGATGATGGCGAAGGCCGCCTGGAACGACACGAACGCGAGGGTCGGGATGGACCCCGACATCGCGCTCTCGCTCATCAGGCCGGTCAGGCCGAGCGCTTCGAGCGGGTTGCCCACCAGACCGAGCCCGCCGGCGGAGTCGCCGAAGGTCATGCTGTAGCCGAAGAGCACCCAGAGCACCCCCACCACGGCCAGCGCGGAGAAGCTCATCATCATCATGTTGAGGACGGACTTGGCGCGCGTCATGCCGCCGTAGAAGAGGGCCAGACCGGGGACGGTCATCATCAGGACCAGGGCTGCGCTGGTCAGCACCCAGGCTGTGTCGCCTGCGCTCAGTTCGAGTGGAGTAACCATGCGCAGAACACTCGCGGACGGCTGTTTCGTGCCGATTGTCACGGTGTTACGAGTCCGTGGCGTGTTGACCCGTTGTGTTTCGGGCGCGTTTCACACTCTCCGCAACATGTACGCCCCAGCGGTCGCGCCCGGTTCATTAGGCTGGCCGTGCACCCGCCGATCGAAGGAGACGGATGATGGTCGAGGCTCGTATTGCGGGACACGTCCTTGTCGAACAGCTGGTCGCGCTCGGGGCGGACACGGTGTTCTGCGTGCCGGGGGAGAGCTTCCTCGGCGTCCTCGACGGCCTGTTCGAGCACCGCGATGCCATCCGGGTGATCACCAACCGCCAGGAGGGCGGGACCGCGATGATGGCGTCCGCGTACGGCCAGCTGACCGGCCGGCCCGGGATCGCGATGGTCACCCGGGGACCGGGGGCGACCAATGCGTCGATCGGCCTGCACATGGCCAACCAGGACGCCAACCCGATGCTGCTGTTCGTCGGGCAGGTGCCCCTGCGCGAACTCGATCGCCGGTCGTTCCAGGAGGTCGACTATCGGCTGATGTACGCCGAGATCGCCAAGGAGGTCGTCGAGATCCGGGATCCGGACCGGGTGCCCGAATACGTGGCGCGGGCGTGGCGGACCGCCGTGACCGGGGAGCCCGGACCGGTCGTGGTGGTCCTGCCCGAGGACATGCTCCGGGTCCTGACCTGTGCGCCGATCGTGCCGCCGAGCCCGCCGCTGCGTCCCGTCCCCGATGCCCGGAGTGTCGACGCCGTGCTTGCCGCGCTCGCTGAAGCCGAACGGCCCCTGGTCGTGGTCGGCGGAACCGGCTGGACGGATGAGGGTGTCGCGGCGCTCGGCGAGCTGGTCGCCGACTCCGGGCTCCCGTTCGCCACGGCCTTCCGCCGCCAAGACCTCATCGACAACACCGCTGGGGCGTACGTCGGTGGGTTCGGGCCACTCTCGACGACCGGCCTGGCCGAGCTCGCGCGGGACGCGGACGTGGTCCTGCTGCTGGGCACGCGTCCGGACGAGCAGACCGCCGCCGGCTGGCTCGAGGATGCGGTGCCGACGGCCCGCGTGCTCCACGTCCATCCCGAGCCGGGCCTCATCGGGAAGTTGTTGCCGACCGAGGTGGGCGTGGTGGCCGGTCCCGGAGAGTTCGCGCTCGCCTGGCGGGATCGGGTCTCCGGCACCCGGCAGGCAGGCTGGCAGACCTGGCGCGAGCGGCTGCGGAGCAACTATGACCGGGTTCGTTCCGGAGCCGGTGGGTCGGCGGAGGCGGAGCTGGCGGCGCGCTACATGGCCGTGCTCGAGGAGTTCGTGGATGAGACGGCCGTCTTCACCGTGGGGGCCGGGGCGTACACCTTCTGGGCCCAACGGCTCCACGACTACACCCGGTATCGCACGTGTCTCGGATCTGCATCTGGTGCGATGGGCTACGGGCTGCCCGCCGCCGTGACGGCGAAGCTGCTCTCGCCCGAGGCCGAGGTGGTCGCGTTCGCGGGTGACGGCTGCTTCCTCATGAACGGCCAGGAACTCGCCACCGCCGTCCAGAACAAACTCGGGCTCACCGTCATCGTCATCAACAACGAGGTCTACGGCGTGATCCGGAACCACCAGCGCCGCGAGTTCCCCGGCCGGCCGGTGGCAACCGTGCTCGCCAACCCGGATTTCGCGGCCCTCGCCCGGGCGTACGGGGCCTTCGGCGCCACGGTCACCGCACCCGAGGACTTCGCCGACGCCTGGAGGAGCCGACCGACCGACGGGACCCCGTCGCTCATCGAGATCCGCGTGCCCTACGACGAGTGAGACCCGGGTCCGCGGCAGACCGCTGAGCGCCTTTCAGGCTCCGATCGCGCCATCGCCGAAGCGTCCGTCGGCCCGTCGCCACGTCCCGACCGCGGCATCGCGCAGGGCGTCGGGGAGGAGGTCCGCCGGCGCGTTCTGGTAGGCCACCGGGCGCAGGAAACGCCCGATCGCGCGCGTGCCGACCGACGTCGTCGAGGGGGCCGACGTGGCGGGGAACGGGCCGCCGTGAATGACCGCGTCGTTCACCTCCAGGCCCGTGGACCAGCCGTTGAAGACGAGCCGTCCGGCCACCAACTCCAGGCGGTCGACGAGCTCGCCGGCGAGCCCGTGATCCTCGGGTTCCAGCTGCAGGGAGGCCGTGAGCTGGCCCTCCAGTCCGTCGACAACCGTGTCGAAGTCGACCGACACGTCGTTCACCCGGACCACGAGTGTGACCGAGCCGAACACCTCGGCCGACAGGACCTCGCGGTGGGCCAGGAACGTCGAGAGATCGGTTTCGAACAACGTCGGGGTGCAGCGCGCGACCGCGTCGCTCCCCTCGGTGGCCCGGGCGACCAGGCGTACGCCCGGCACCGCCGAGATCCGCGCGACGCCCTCGTCGAACGAGGCGGCGATCCGCGGCGTGAGCATGCAGCCTGCGTCGGCGGTGTCAAGGGCGGCGGCCGCCGCCTCGAGCAGCGTGGTGGCCTCGGGGTTGTCGGGCACGAAGACCAGACCGGGGCTGGTGCAGAGCTGGCCCATGCCGGTCAGCACCGACCAGATCAGCCCGCCCCCGATCTCTGCCGCGCGCGACTCCAGTGCGCCGGGGAAGACGAACACCGGATTCACACTGGCCATTTCGGCGAACACCGGGATGGGGATCGGCCGCGACTGGGCGGCCGCCACGAGCGCCAGCCCGGCCCGCCGGGAGCCGGTGAAGCCCACGGCGGCGATGGCCGGATGGCGAACAAGTGCGACGGCCAGCTCGGGGGAGCTCCCGTGGATCATGGAGAACGTGCCAGCCGGCAGGCCGTGGGCCTGCACCGCATCCGCGATGACCCGGCCCACGATCTCGGACGTGCCCGGGTGGGCCTCGTGGGCCTTCACGACGACGGGGCAGCCCGCTGCGAGCGCCGCGGCCGTGTCACCGCCGGCCACGGAGAACGCGAGGGGGAAGTTGCTGGCGCCGAAGACCGCGACCGGCCCCAGGGGGATGAACCGGTGCCGCAGGTCGGGCTTGGGCAGGGGAGTCCGGGTGGGATCGCCCGAGTCGATCCGCAGGCCCTGATAGCTGCCGTCCAGCACAACGTCGGCGAAGAGTCGGAGCTGGTTGGTGGTGCGCGTCCGCTCGGCCTCGATGCGCTCGATCGCGATGCCGCTCTCCGCGTGGACCCGCTCGACGAGCCCCGGCGCGGCATCGATCCCATCGGCGATGCTCCGCAGGAAGGCTGCGCGCTCCTCGGCACTCGTCCGGCGATAGTCGCCGAAGGCACGGGCTGCGGCGCCGGCCGCCGCGTCGAGGTGGGCATCGCCGGCTGCGGGATAGGCCGGCTCGAGCTCGGTGCCGGTTGCGGGATCGATCGCCCGGAAGAATCCTTCTCCGTCGGTCACGCGTTCTCCCGCGATGAACATCGTCCCCTGCAGATCGCCGATTCCGGACACGGCCGCCTCCTCGTTGATGACTCCCGCCATCCTAGGTCTCGCTTCCGGCAGGGGTGGATGTCCGGAGGGTGATCTCCGCAAGACACCAACATGAATGGGTGGCAAACCATGCGGGGGAGGGCTAACGTTTGGTTATGGCACCGAGTGAAGCCATCTGTCCGCATTGCGGGACGGGTGGGCCTCGGTGTCTTTGTGTCTACACCCCAAGGAGGTTGTGATGGACGTTACGGTGACGGGCCGACATTGCCAGATTTCGGACGATTTCCGTGCCCACGTTCTGGATCGGATCACCAGGATCGACAAGCTGTCCGAGCGGGTCATCCGCGTCGAGGTGCAGGTCTCGGCGACCGGGACCAAGCGACAGCCCGATGAGGCCCTGCAGGTTGAGATCACCCTGCGCAGCAAGGGTCCGGTCATTCGTGCAGAGGCCAGTGCCAGCGACAAGGTAGCCGCGTTCGAGCAGGCCCTGGACAAGTTGATGGCGCGTTTGCGTCGCGCAGCTGATCGCCGTCGGGATCATCGGGGTCACCGTGGTCACCAGACGATCCGGGATGCCGGTGACTGGATCATCGAGTCGCCCTCCGATGCCACGGGCGAGGGGGAGGACACCGAGACCCGCACCGTCGCGGGCATCGAGGTCACCGGCGACGGCCCGCTCGTCGTGCGCGAGAAGGAGCACACCGCGGTGCCCATGAGCCTCGACCGGGCGCTGGAGGAGATGGAGCTGGTCGGTCACGACTTCTATCTGTTCGTCGACAAGCGCACCGGCGCGCCCAGCGTGGTCTATCGCCGCAAGGCCTATGACTACGGCGTGATCCGTCTCGACGTCGTCGAGGAGGAAGAAGAAGTCAGGTCAGCCTGACCCAGTCGATCGGCAGCGGCCCCGGAACTCCACGGTTCCGGGGCCGCTGGCGTCCTGCCGGTCCGGAACCGGTCACGGCGTCGCGTACCGCTGCCGGGTCCACCGTGGCGATGGGTGACAAGACCTCTAAGGTGGGCCCCATGTCGCTGCCTTTGCCCGATGTCGATCCCGACGGCCTGCTCGAATATTCGGTCGTCTTTTCCGACCGCTCCCTCAACCACATGTCCAAGCGCTTCGTCGGCGTGATGCAGGACCTGCTGTCCATGCTCCGTGAGACCTATGCGGCCCCCACTGCTGTGATGATCCCCGGCGGTGGCTCCTATGCGATGGAGGCCGTGGCTCGCCAGTTCGCCCATGGGCGACGGGTCCTGGTGTTGCGCAACGGATTCTTCTCCTATCGCTGGTCGCAGATCATCGAGGCCGGCGCGATCACAGATCACCACACCGTGCTGAAGGCCTCCCCGGACTCCGCCGATCGCAGCGCCCGGTGGATCCCGGCGCCGATCGACGAGGTCGTGGCCCGCATCGAGGCCGAAAATCCCGAGTTCGTGTTCGCGCCGCATGTCGAGACGGCCGCCGGGATCGTGCTGCCCGACGACTATGTCCGCGCGGTCGCCGATGCCACCCATGCCGCCGGCGGGCTGTTCGTGCTCGACTGCGTCGCCTCCGGGCCGCTCTGGGTGGATATGGGCGAGCTCGGTGTGGACATCCTCATCAGTGCCCCCCAGAAGGGCTGGAGCGGCAGCCCGTCCGCGGGCTATGTGATGCTCGGCGCCGATGCGCGCACCGCCATCGAGGCCACGACCAGCTCGAGCTTCGCCATCGACCTGAAGAAGTGGATGACGATTTCCGAAGGGTACGCCGAGGGCAAGCACGCCTATCACGCCACCGTTCCCACCGACACGATCCGCCACAACGTCGAGGTGATGAAGGAAACCCTCGCCGCCGGCCGGGAAGAGCTGCGGGCGAAGCAGCAGGAGCTCGGTGAGAAGGTGCGCGCCATGCTCGAGGAGCGTGGCTATGTGTCCGTGGCGGCCGAGGGCTTCGAGTCGCCGACTGTCGTTGTCTGCCATGAACCGGTGCCGGGTCGCTCGACCGCCGGCGAGCTGGTCAAGGCCGGCGTCCAGGCCGCTGCGGGCGTACCCCTGGCCTGTGACGAGCCTGCCGACTTCGCCACGGTCCGTTTCGGCCTCTTCGGGCTCGACAAGTGGGCCGATGTCGATGGCACGGTGCAGCGGCTGGCGGACGCACTCGATCGGATCGCCTGATCACGACGCGCGCGCTCTCCCCGGCCCAGGCACGCCGGATCGCGCTGGCCGCGCAGGGCTTCGGCTCGGCGCGGCCGGCGCGTGCGGTCACCGTGCGCGACCTGCAACGCGTGATCGACCGGGTCGCCCAGTTCCAGATCGACTCCATCAACATCGTGCGGCGGGCCCATTATCTGCCGCTCTTCTCCCGGCTCGGTGCCTATGACACCGCCCTGCTGGACCGGATCGCCCATCGATCCCCGCGCCGCCTCTTCGAATACTGGGGTCACGCGGCCAGCCTGATCGATGTCGCGCTCCAACCGGCACTGAGGTTCCGCATGGCGCGGGCCGAAGCCGAGGCCTGGGGCAGCATGCGGCGCATCGCCGCAGAGCATCCCGCCCTCATCGAGAGGGTCCTGGAGGATGTCGCACGGGTCGGGCCGGTCACGGCGCGAGGACTCGAACAGGTGGAGGAAGATCTCGCCCGCGAACACTGGGGCTGGAACTGGTCCAGCGTCAAGACGACCTGCGAATGGCTGTTCTGGTCCGGCGAGATCACGGCCGCCGGGCGCAACGCCCAGTTCGAGCGCATCTTCGACCTGCCGGAGCGGGTGCTCCCGGCCGCGGTCACGGCTGCTCCCACCCCGAGCGACGCGGAGGCCCATCTCACGCTGGTACGCCGGGCCGCTGCCGCGCTCGGGATCGGCTCGCTCGGGTGCTTCGCCGACTATTTCCGATTGGACCGGTCCGAGACCCGCGCGGCAATCGACCACCTGGTCGGCACCGGGGAGCTGGAACCGGTGACCGTGGCGGGCTGGCCCCGTGAGCTCTGGCTGGCGGCCGATGCCCGCCGCCCGAGGGCGATCGCGGCGCGCGCACTGGTGAGCCCCTTCGACTCGCTGGTGTTCGAGCGGCGACGGCTGCGGGAACTGTTCGGGTTTGACTACCGCATCGAGATCTATGTCCCCGCGGCCAGGCGGCGCCATGGCTATTACGTCTATCCCTTCCTGCTCGGCGACCGCTTCGTCGCGCGCGTCGACCTGAAGGCCGATCGAGCGACGGGCGTCCTGAGAGTCCTCGGCGCTTGGGCCGAGGAGGGTGCCGATCCGGCGTACGTGAGCGGTGAGCTGGCCGCGGAGCTCACCGATCTGGCCGGCTGGCTCGGCCTGGATCGGGTCGAGGCGGTCGCCAACGGCGACCTCGCACCGGCGCTGGCGGCACGCCTGCCCGGGTGAGCGAATGCGGCTCCGATCGGGGAGTGCCACTAGGATGGCCAAGTCTGTGGTGTGCCCCGCACCACCCGGATAACACCCGAGATTTTCAGGAGCCGAACCCGTGGCCGTTTTCGACAAGTTGCTTCGTCTGGGCGAGGGCAGGATTCTGCGCAAGCTGAAGGCAGTGGCGGACCAGGTCAACCTCATCGAGCCCGATTACGAGGACATGACCGACGAGGAACTCAAGGGCCAGACTGCTGAGCTGAAGGAGCGCCTCGAGAACGGCGAGAGCCTCGACGACATCATGCCGGAGGCGTTCGCCACGGTGCGCGAGGCGAGCCGACGGGTGCTCGGCAAGCGCCACTTCGATGTGCAGATGATGGGTGGTGCCGCGCTCCACCTGGGCAACATCGCCGAGATGAAGACCGGTGAGGGCAAGACGCTCGTCGCCACTCTCCCGTCCTATCTCAACGCGCTCACCGGCAAGGGTGTGCACGTGGTCACGGTGAACGACTACCTGGCCGAGAGCCAGTCGGAGCAGATGGGCCGGATCCACCGTTTCCTCGGGCTCGAGGTCGGCTGCATCCTCGCCCACATGACGCCCGCCGAGCGGCGCAAGGCCTATGCGGCTGACATCACCTATGGCACCAACAACGAATTCGGCTTCGACTATCTGCGCGACAACATGGCGCTTTCGACCGAAGAGCTCGTCCAGCGCGGCCACTATTTCGCCATCGTCGACGAGGTCGACTCGATTCTGGTCGACGAGGCCCGGACGCCGCTGATCATCTCCGGCCCCGCCGAGGATACCCATGAGTGGTATCCGGAATTCGCCAAGATCGTCGAGCGACTCGTGCTCGACAACCACTACGAGATCGACGAGAAGAAGCGCACGATCTCGATCCTGGAGCCCGGCATCACCGTGGTCGAGGATCGCCTCGGCATCGAGAATCTCTATGAATCGGCCAACACACCGCTGATCTCCTACCTGAACAACGCCATCAAGGCGAAGGAACTGTTCAAGAAGGACCGCGACTATGTCGTGATCGACGGCGAGGTCCTGATCGTCGACGAGCACACGGGGCGTACGCTGCACGGCCGCCGCTACAACGAGGGTCTCCACCAGGCCATCGAGGCCAAGGAACGCGTCCAGATCAAGGACGAATACCAGACCCTGGCGACGGTCACGCTGCAGAACTTCTTCCGGATGTACGACAAGTTGGCCGGCATGACCGGCACGGCGAAGACCGAGGAGTCGGAGTTCCAGAAGATCTATGGGCTCTCGGTCATCCCGATCCAGACCAACAAGCCGATGATCCGCATCGACAACAAGGACCTCATCTATCGCACCGAGAAGGCGAAGTTCGAGGCCGTGATCGCCGATGTGGCCGAGCGGCACGCGAAGGGCCAGCCGATCCTCATCGGCACCGCCTCGGTCGCGAAGTCCGAGATCCTGTCGAAGATGCTGACGCAGGCGAAGGTGACCCACGAAGTCCTCAACGCCAAGAACCACGCGCGGGAGGCCGCGATCGTCGCCCAGGCGGGACGCAAGGGTGCGGTCACCGTGGCCACCAACATGGCCGGTCGAGGCACCGACATCATCCTCGGCGGCAATGCCGAGTTCATGGCCGACCTCAAACTCAAGGAGAAGGGGCTCGACCCCCTCGAGGATCCCGAGGCCTATGAGGCCGCCTGGCCCGAGACGCTGAGCGATTTCGAGAAGCAGGCGGCGGAGGAGCACGAGGAGGTCGTCGAACTCGGCGGTCTCTATGTCGTGGGCTCCGAGCGCCACGAGTCGCGCCGCATCGACAACCAGCTCCGCGGTCGTTCCGGCCGTCAGGGCGACCCGGGGGAGTCGCGGTTCTATCTGTCGCTCGGCGATGACCTGATGCGCCTCTTCAAGTCCGACATCGTGGACTGGGTGCTCCAGGCGCTGAAGATCCCCGATGACCAGCCGATCGAGAACAAGCGCGTGTCGGACTCGATCGCCAGCGCCCAGAAGCAGGTCGAATCCCAGAACTTCGAGATGCGCAAGAACGTTCTGAAATATGACGACGTCATGAACCGCCAGCGTCACGTGATCTACGGCGATCGCCGCGAGCTCCTCGAGGGTGCGGATGTCGAGCAGCAGCTGCGCAAGACCGTCGACCGGGTCGTCGAGGAATATGTGCGCGGGGGTACGCAGGGCTTCTCGGAGGACTGGGACCTCGACCAGCTCTGGACCCAGCTGTCGACGCTCTATCCGGTTTCGCTCGACATCGATGACTACATCGACAGCGATGTGGACCAGGACCAGCTCGTGGCCGATTTCGTCGCCGACGCCCAGGAGGCGTACGACAAGCGCGAAACCGAACTCGGTGCCGACAACATGCGTGAGCTCGAGCGTCAGGTCATGCTCACGGTGCTCGACCGGAAGTGGCGTGAACATCTCTACGAGATGGATTATCTGCGCGAGGGCATCGGCCTGCGGGCCATGGCCCAGCGCGACCCGCTGGTCGAATATCAGCGCGAGGGCGGCGACATGTTCAACTCCATGATGGAGGCGTTCATGGAGGAGGTCGTCGGCTTCGTCTATCAGGTCGAGGTGCAGCAGCCCCAGGTCGCACCGGTCGTCGATGCCAAGGGTGCTGCCGTGACGGCGGACGCCCTCGCGGCGAAACTCGAGCAGGCCGGCGTCGGCCCGACCGGTGGCGCGAAGCGCGAGCCGACGAACGAGGAACTGGCCGCCGCAGCCGCCGAGGCGACCGACGAGGGTGCGACCGCCGAGACCGCGACCGACGACGGTGCCGACGAGCCGGAACCGGTGGCCGCGTCCGCCCGGCCGAAGCTGGCCATCAAGGGCAGTGAGAGCAAGCCCCGGAAGCTGAACTACACCGCGCCCGCGGAGGACGGTTCGGTCGAGCGGGTCGTCGAGGATCCCGACAAGGATCCGTACGCCGGAGTGGGCCGCAATCAGCCGTGTCCCTGCGGTTCGGGCAAGAAGTTCAAGCTGTGCCATGGGAAGCGAGGCTGAGATCGAGACCCTCGGTCGGCCCTCCCCTGTCTAGGATGACGCCCGTGTCCGATCCCACTTCGCAGTCCAGGCCCAGCGGTCGCCTCCGGCTTCGGACGGCAGCGGCCTTCGCTGCCGTGCTGCTGACTGTGGCGTGCGCTCCCCACACCGAATCCTCGGCGCCCGCTCCGCAGTCCGCGGTGCCGCAGGCGACCACAGCGGCGCCGGTGGTGGAGGCCTCCCCGAGCGTGGCGCCGACGGTCGAGGCCACCGTCGAGCCGCCATCGGATATCAAGGCCATGCCGCTGCGGGAGTTCGTGGCCGGCACCCCGAGCCCGTCCGCCGCGGCGGAGTCCGGTCGGCGGGTGAACCCGCCGCCTCCCGGTGCCGCGGACTGCAGCCGGATGAAGTGCATCGCGCTGACGTTCGACGACGGACCCGGGCCCCACACCGAGCGACTCCTCGGGATGCTCTCCAGCAAGGATGCGCGCGCCACGTTCTTCGTGACAGGAGCCATGGTCCGCGCCAATCCCGGCGTGGCCCGGCGGATCGCGAACACCCCCGGCATGGAGATCGCCAACCACTCGTCGACCCACCCCCAGTTGAACAGGGTGGGAGCGGCGCAGCTGCGCCGCGAGATCGTCGGCAACCACGCGACGATCCGGGAGGTCACCGGCAAGGAGGTCACGGTCTTCCGGCCGCCCTATGGTGCCCGCAACAGCGCGGTCGATGCCATGGCGGCCGAAGCCGGCGAAGCCGTCATCCTGTGGGATGTCGACACCGATGACTGGCGGACCCGGAGCGCCTCCGCGACGCGCAAGGCCGTCGCCGATCAGGCCCGCTCCGGCTCGATCGTGCTCATGCACGACATCCACGGTTCCACCGTGGACGCCGTGCCGGGCATCATCTCCGACCTGCAGGGGCAGGGCTACGTGCTGGTCACGGTGAGCGAGATCCTGGGCGGCTCGACGCCCGGGCGCGTCTACACCCGGCGCTGATCCAGCAGCCTCGGCAGGGGCATCTCCACCGGTGGAGCGAGTGGCCCGAAGTCGGCCACCAGGCACAACCAGCGATTCCCGACGCGCTCCAGGCGCAGGGCCGCTGCGGCGTACCGCTCACCGGAGCGGAAGCGCGCCGCCACCTCGAGCGCATCGTCCCCGACCTGCTGCAGCCGCACGCTGCGCAGGCTGAGCGGCACGGGGGCACGTTGATGGAGTCGGGCCCGGGTCACCAGTTCGGCCAGGATGTCGTCGCTGACCCAGCGGATCAGCTGGGTGGGTGAGCGGCGACCCTGGATCGCGTCCAGCAGGGCCGACATCAGGAGGTGCGCGAAGCTTTCGGCGGCAGGATCATCGATGGTGCCGACGGGCTGCATGGCCACATCGTCGGAGAGAGGGAGGACCGTCAGACCGGGGGGTCGGCGGTCGGGTCCCGGCCAGTGGATGGCGGCCGGGCGGGCGTCGGGGATCCGGGCGTACGCCCAGGCGTGGGGGCGGGTGCTGAGTGCGTTCATGCCCCCAGCGTGTCGGCGGAATCGGGGTCGGCGACCGGATGACGGTCCAGCGGCCCCCGATCTGTGGACGACACGCCGGGGGAGGTCTCAGGAGTCCTCGTCCGCCGCCTGACGGGCATCACTCGACGTCTGCATGCGGCCTGCCTGGAACAGGTTCATCATCGCCTGCTGCATGGTGCCCGAGGGGGTGAACCACTCGCGCATCATGGAAGCCGGGCTCATGTGTTCCATCGATTCGAGCATGCGACGCTCCAGTTCGTCCATGACGGCCTTCTGCATGGGCGCCACATCGGGCAGGCCCAGGAACGTTCGCAATTCCTTGGGCGTGCAATCAACATTCACCGTGATGATCATGTTCCCTCCTCAGGCGTGATCCTAGTCAGCCGATCCGTTGAGGGCGCAGGTCCTCGGCGGTGTGTCGGTGGTGGGGGCGCTCGGCTACGGTTGGCACTATGCCGACCCGCCTGACTGCGCGTGAGATGTCCCTGCTGGCACTGGACACCCAACACACCCCGGCGCATGTCGGCACTGTCGATATTTTCGAGGTGACGGATTCGTTCGACGCCGAGCGCCTGATCGCCGCCATCCGTGATCGACTCGACTACGTCCCGAAGTTTCGGATGCGACTCCTCCCCGTGCCGGGAGCTCTGGCAGCACCCGTCTGGGTGGAGGACGAGGACTTCGATCTGAGCTACCACGTCCGACGATCCGCCCTGCCGCGTGAGGGCACGCCGGAGCAGCTCCGGGAGTTCGTGGGTCGCGTCTGTGCGCGCCGCCTCGATCGATCCCGTCCTCTCTGGGAGGCCTATGTCGTCGAGGGCCTCGCCGGCAATCGATTCGCCCTCGTGACCAAGACCCATCAGGTCCTGGTGGACGGCGTCGATGCGGTCGACCTGGGTCAGGTCCTGCTCGATGAGAACCCCGAGGAGGAGCCACTGCCGCGCAGCGAATGGGAACCGGTGCCCGAGCCGCGGCCGGTGGATCTCGTGGTCGATGCCGTACGCCACGGGCTGGCCGACTCCGATGCGCTGTTCGATGCGGCGCGTCGCGGAGTGACCGGCTTGTTGGGCACAGCCGTGGCCGTCGGCGAGGCGGTCGGCGGCATCGGCGGAGCCCTGGGTGAGTTCGCCGGCTCGGCCCTTCGGGGCGGTGCCAGGCCGCGGGGCGAGACACCGCTCGCGGGTGCGCCGTCGGAGCAGCGTCGCGTGGCCCTGGTGACCATGGACCTGGAAGAACTGCGGGTCCTCCGCATGAACGAGCGATACACCGTCAACGATGTGGTGCTCGCCGTCATCAGTGGAGGTCTCCGGGACTGGCTGGCGACTCGGGGCGAGGCCATCGGCTCCGGTGGCCTGCTCGCCATGGTCCCGATGAGCGTGATCGACGAGGACGGGGAGCCCACGTCTCTGGGGTCCCACGTGGCGCCCCACCTGATCCAGCTGCCCGTCGACGAGGCCAATGCCCTCATGAGGCTCCACCAGGTCTCCTTCGGCACGCGCGCCCACACCGAGACCGGCAGGGCCGTGAGTGCACGCACCATCAGCGACATCGCCGGGTTCGCGCCGAGCACGCTGCACGCACTCGGGGTGAGGGTGGCAGCCACCATGTCGCGCCGCCCCCATGACCTGTTGATCACCAATGCGCCCGGCCCCCAGCACGCGCTTTATGCGTGTGGGGCGCGCATGGTCGCGAGCTATCCCGTGCTGCCCCTTCCGCCGGGCCACCTCCTCGCCATCGGTGTGACGTCATACAACGGCAAGGTGTTCTTCGGATTGACCGGTGACCGGGATTCCCTCAACGACCTGGATGTGCTCGCCCAGTGCATCGAGGACGCCCTGCGCGAGCTGACCGAGACCGCCGCGCGGGCCGAGGCCACCCGTCAACCCACGCGGGCAGCCGCCGCAGGGGCTGCGGCCGTGACGCCCCCGGCCCGGAAGACACCTGCGAAGAAGACCGCAGCGAAGAAGACCCCGGCGAAGCAGACCGCAGCCAAGAAGACCGCCGCCACGAAGGCGACGGCACAGAAGACAACGGCAAGGAAGACGACGGTCCGGAAGACCACGGCGAAGAAATCACCCGAGAAGACCGTGACCGGGCAGGTCGCTGCGACAGCCACCGCACCGGAGGCGACATCCACCGCGCCGGAGGCGACCACGGAAGGCGGTGACGCATGAAGCCGATGGTGTTCGTCCCGGTGACTCCTGGGGAGGTCCGCCCGCTCCGCAGTGGAGACGACCTGGCCGCAGGGTCGGCGTACGCCGCGACGCGCGAGTTCCGTGAGCACTTCGATTATGCGGCCGACGCCGATGAGGACGCCGATTATGCCGCCCAGGTGTTCGCGTCGTTGCGATGCGTGATCGAGGGACTGGACCGGTGTGTGCTCGCCGTCGAGGTGGATCGCCTGCCCGCTTCCGAGGGCGCGATCGAGTTCGGTGAGGTGGCCGCGCCTGTGGTGCGATGGCAGAAAGTGCGGGCCATCTTCGTCGATGATCCGGCCTCACGGCCGGGGATCCGGGCGTACGCCGCAACGGCCGCGGGGCGCGCCCTGGCGGAGGTGTGGAGCGATGATGCAGCGGTGAGGTTGACCCTGGATCATGATCTGTTGTGGTTCGACCCCACGGAGCTCGACCAGGCATTGGTCGGGCTCGACGACCGCTGATGAAGGGAGCATGACATGCCACGGTCAATCTGGAAGGGCGCCATCTCGTTCGGGCTCGTGACCATCCCGGTCAAGCTCTATTCGGCGACCGAGGAGAAGGACATCAGCTTCCGGCAGGTGCATCCCGAGGACGGGGGCCGGATCAAATACAAGCGGGTCTGCGAGAAGTGTGACCGGGAGATTCCGTACGCCGAGATCGCCAAGGGTTATGAAACGGCCGACGGGCGCATGGCGATCCTGGAGAAGACCGACTTCGACAACCTGCCGCTGTCGACCACGAAGGCTGTTGAGGTCGTGCAGTTCGTGGAGGAGTCCGAGGTCGACCCGACCTACTTCGCGAAGACCTACTTTCTGGAGGCCGACGGGCCCGGCGTGAAGCCCTATGTCCTGTTGCGGGATGCGCTGGTCGCGACGGGGCGCTCGGCGTTGGTCAAGGTGGCCCTGCGCTCGCGGGAGAGCCTGGCGCTCCTGCGCGTGAAGGACAACCAGCTACTGATGCACACGATGATCTGGCCGGACGAGATCCGCGACGGCGCGTTCGCCGCACCGCCGGCCGATGTCACGGTGTCGGACGCCGAGGTGACCATGGCTCGCACCTTCATCGATGCGCTGTCGGGAGAGTTCGAGCCCGAGCTCTACAAGGACTCCTATCGCGAGGCTCTCGAGGAGGTCGTCGAGGCGAAACTGGCGGGAACCGCTCCGGCCGAAGAGACCGCTCCGGCGCCGCAGGATGCCGATGTCGTCGATCTCGTGGCGGCGCTGCGCGCCTCGGTCGAGGCGGCCAAGAAGCGGCGCGAGGAGAAGGGCGACGGCTCGAAGAAGTCGAAGGCCGGCTGAGCGTTCGAGGCGCGGATCCGCCGGGCCGGAGTCGTCAGCCTAGTTGGCCCAGGTCGCGCAGGGTCTGGCGGAGTTGGTCGATCAGCTCCCGACGGCTGCCCGCGCCTGACCGGCGGCGGATGCGGGCGATGTGGTTCTCCACGGTCCGGGGAGAGAGGAACAGCGCCTCGCCGATTTCGCGATAACTGCGATGTCGCACGACGAGGGCCGCCACCTGGATCTCGCGATCACTCAGCCGGAGGCTCGTGGGGGGCGTATGGGCCGAGGCGTTGCCCGAGGTCGAGCCAGGATTCAGCATGCGGGCCGTATCAAGCAGATCCCGGCGAAGCGCGGGATCGTCACAGCGGGCGGCCGCATGCGAGCCGAGCCGGGCACCGTCCCCCGGGAGACCGACGGTCGCCAGGGACCGGGCGGCGGCGATGGCCTCGTGGGGATCGAACGACTTGGCGAGGACGTCGATCCAGACTCGGCCGGCCGCCGCGAGCACGGCGGCCTGCGGCGACCTGTTCGCCGCGCGTGCGAGCCGCTGGGCGGGTTCGCGAAGCTGATCCTTGTCACTGGTGAGGATGGCGGCCTGGATCCTGGCCCAGTCCACCAGGTTGGACCACACCGGGGGATGTCCGAGGCGGTCCAGCAGCCCCTGTGCTGCGGTCCACACCTGGTCCAGAGCAGGTCCCTCCCGCAGTCGTGCGGCGGCCACGATGAGGTCGGGGTAGACGGTGAGACCGAACAGGTCCGGTTCGCAACGCGTGGCGGCGGTCAGGGCCAGCGGCCACGTCCCGGCGAGGGTGGCCCGGTCGTGACGACGCTGAGCGAGGGCCAGGTCCAGGCCGCACCCCAGGAGCTCATCGCGTGGGGTGAGAGGCAATGTCCGGGCCAGAGCGAAGCGTTCGACTGCCTCGGTCAGGTGGCCGGCCTGCAGTTCGGTCCAGGCGAGCAGCAGATGGTGTTCGGCGGTGAAGTCAGCGTGTCCCGAGAGATGGTCGAGCAGAGAACGCGCCGCCTCTGAGTGGCCGGCCGCGATCGCCAGCGCCGTGGTGACCGAGACCCACCCCGTCATGTTGCGGCACTCGGCCGAGATGTCGCGTCCCAGCTCGGCCAGCCGGTCGAGTTCGGTGGGGTCCGCCTCGCCCGTGGTGGCGCTGGCGCGCACCGTGTCGACGAGTGCGACGACGGCGATCTCATCGACGGTGGTGGCGACGCCTTCGGGCCGGGCGCTCCAGGCCTGGTCGGCGGCAGCGAGGTCGCCGACCCGCACGTGGGCCAGGAAGGATGTCGCGGCTTCCGTCAGGCTGGCATGCTCGGCATATCTGGTGTTGAGGGTGGCCGCACGCCAAGGGAGACCCTTGTCGGACCACACCTCCTGGATCACCCGGAGCCCACGGAAGCGCGTGGGGCCCGACCCGGAGGCGAGCGCAGGTTCGGCAGCCCGGAGTGCGCGCGCATGGTCGCCCAGCAACAGGGCCGCCTCGGCCAATCCGGCCTGGGTCTCCGGCTCATCCGACGCGTGCGCCGACGCGGCCTCATAGAGCTCCACTGCCAGGGCCGGATCGCTGAACCGGACGCAGTCGCCGCAGGTCGTCAGGTGGCGGCTCAGGTTGGGATCGGACTGCCCGGACTGCGCCCATGAGACCAGCAGATCCCGGTGGCGGACAGGATCGGCCAGATCGGCGAGGAAGCGTCGTCGGAGCCACTGCCGGCGATAGGGCGGGAGCCGCCGCTCGAGGGCGACGCGGGCCACCGGGAGCAACTCGCCGCCGACACCCAGGAGAGCCACCTCGTCCAGCTCGGCCAGCAGGGTCGACGGATCGCCGGCTGCCCCGGCGAGCGTCGGCGCAGGTGGTTGGGCCAACACGCCGTAGCCGCACGACAGTTCCTCGGCGAGGGCCCGGGCCTCGGGAGACAGGGCATCGAGGGCCCGGTCGACTGCTGACTGCCAGGTCTCCGGGGCGGCCAGGTCGTCGGGACGGCCGGCGGCGTCCCAAGCGCGAAGAAACACCAGATGGCCGCCCGTATGCGCATACAGCCGATCGGCGACGGCCCGCTCGACTCCCACGCGGGCGAGGGTGGTGCGGAGTTCGTCCCGCTCCCACGGATGCACCGTGACGAGCAACGTCCTGGCTGCGTCGGGCACGTCGGTGGCGCGTACGCCCGTATCGCCCACGAAGATGGTTCGACCCTGCGGCTCCGTCCGGACGCCGTCGACCAGGTGGGCGATCGCGGCGGATTCACCGGCATTGGTCAGGAGTTGGCAGGCCAGCCGGGCTGCCCGAGTCCGCCCCGACCCCAGCCTTCCCACGATCAACAGGTGTTGGGCGCGGTGCAGGGCACGCTCGAGCTCTGATCTGAGATTCTCGGGCGCCCACCGGTTGAGATCGCTGTCAACGTCGAAGGGGCCGGGGGTCATGGAGTCGAGTCCCCCGTGCTTTCTGCTGCGCTGCGCTCGGCTGCTGCTTCGGTCGGGTCAGCGGGAGGTGCCTGCGTCACCGGCGGTTCGGCCGGAGCCTGCGTTGTGGGTGCGGGCGGAGGAGGTGGCGGCGGTGCCTCGGTCGTGGCCGGTGGTGCGGGCGCGGGACGCGTCGTGGGGGCCGGGACCGGTGCCGGCGCGGGCGGGGGAGCCGCACCGGTGGTGCGGGCCGGCGGAGGGGCCGCGCCCGGGGCGGGTGCATCCGCGGCGGGCGCACCCGCGGCCGGCGCCTCGGTGGTGGGCACCGAGGCGTCTTCGGTCGGAGCGGGAGTGGCCGGGGAATCGACCTGGGGCGCCGCCGGCGTACCCCCAGCGGGAACCTGATTGGCCAGCAACTCGGGACTTCCCGGGGAAGCCGTTGCTGCGGATTGTTCGGGTGTGGCCTCGGCCGGCGTGGCCGCCGGGCCGCGCGTCGCGGCATGAGCAGGGGGCGGACCCGCTGGGTTCGGTTGGGTGGATCCGCTCCCGATCATGAATCCGAGGACTGCTCCCGCTCCGCCGGGCTGCAGGAAGGCGGCCCCCGCGAAAGCCACGAGCGCCACCCCGGCTGCGATGAGGCCCACCAGCCGGAATCGGCGACGATGATCGGCCGCGCCACGGGGCCTGGCTCGGGAGGCGAGATCGACCACGGTCGCTCCGCTCAGCACGCGCGCGGGCGACGCCGCAAGTGCGGGCAGAACAACCGTCTCCTCGGCAGCGTGCTCGTCGTCGGATGCGGTCGAGCGTGTGGCGGAGGGGGCGGTCACCGCCGTCCACTCGAGAAGTCGCACCGGGCGATCGGCGACCTCGGAGACCAGCTGGGCCACCAGGGGCATCGCCGTCACCCCACCAGCAAGCCAGATCCGGTCGGGTGGGGCGGGCAACTCCTGCAGGACAGAGGTGAGTGTTCCCCTGAGCGCGCGCATCAGACCCTCGCGGGCGAGTCCGTCGAGATCGGCTCGGTGGATCCGGACGCCGCAGACATCAGCGTGAATCTCGCTGGACAGGCGCTCGCGGGCGAGCCTGCATTCGTGACGCACCACGTCGGCAGCGATGTCGTCGAGAAGTCTCGTGCGCACGAAGGAGACCATGAGGTCGTCCAGGTCGTCGCCGCCCCAGTCGGTCTCGGCGTGGTGGCAGGTCAGCCACCCCTCGTCCGAGTCTTCGTGGACGGAGGCGCTGGTCGTCTCCGATCCGACCCGGACGACCAGGACGGTGGCCCCATCCGCGGGCGAACGCTCCGAATCCCTCGTCAACTCGAGGAGCATCGGGGTTTCGTTGGCAATGGCCACCTTGCCGCCGAGGTGGTCGGCCAACAGGGTGAGGCGATGGGATCCCCAGGTGTCCGGAACGAGAACCAGACCCAGTTCGGGAGCGTGCTCGGCCAGAAGCCGATCGATCTCGGCAACGACGATTTCGCTGGGCGTGCGGTGCTGTCCGTCGAGACTGCTGGGCGTGTCGGACCCGAACAGGGTGGCAACAGCTGCGCCGGTGAACGGGTGACGGGCCACCAGCCCGCCTCCTTGGTGGAGGCTGACCGATGACGTTGCCACCCTTAGCACACAATGCACGAATCTGCCCCTCACAGCGCCTCCCCGCCGGCGTGGAAATTTGCAGCGAATGATTACAGTTTCCTCATATCTTCGCTGGATGAGGGTCATCCGGCAACTGGAACCCTTGAAATATAGCCCTTAGTTCTGAGGGCGGGGCAATCCCTCAATCCCTCAATTGTCGGAGGCTCCGGAACCCGGTGCTGGTGCCCGGCAGGTAAAGGGTTACGACCGCTCTGCCACGGCCCTCCTCCACGCCTAGCGTCCCGGTTGTCGGCGTTCGACCCGGGCGTCGCGACAGGAATCCCCTCCAGGAGAAGAACCATGGCTGTTTCCGTGAGCTCTCTGCTCGACTTCATCCTCAACCTGCTCCGCGACCCGTCCGCGCGGGCCGCCTTCGACGCCGACGCCGAGGGCGAGCTGGCCCAGGCCGGTCTGGTCAACGTGACCGCCGAGGACATCGAGGCCGTTATGCCGGTTGTCGTCGACTATGCGCCGGTCAAGGTGGATGTCGCCAAGACCATCGATGTCGAGAACACCAAGACCGTCGACTATGCGCCCACCCTCACCCGCGGTGACTACAACACGTCTGCGAACGTCGAAGCCAACCCGGGCTTCGTCAAGTTCGCCAGCAACGCCGGCAGCGGCTCTGCGGCCGCGGGCGGCTCCACCTCCTCCGGTGCCTCCGGCGGTGGCGGCAACGGCCACGGCCATGGCGGCAAGGGCGACCACGGTCACGGCGGCGGCGGCCACGGCCACGGTGGCGGCCACGACCTCGGCCCGGCCATCACTCAGCTCCACCAGGTCATCAACAACTACAGCTACACCACGCAGGTGGATGACCGCGACACCATCGTCGACCAGTCGGTGAACCAGAACATCTGGACCGAGGGTGGCGACGTGGCCCAGTGGTTCGGCCAGACGGCGAACACCCTGTCGGGTGACGGTGCGGCCCAGGCCAACGGCGGCGGCGACGCGACCGGCATCAACGGCGATCGCAACGCCACCGGCGACGGCAACGTGACCGGCGACGGCAACGCTGTGGGCGAGGGCGCGTTCATCGGTGACGGCAACGCCACCGGCGACGGCTCCACCGCTGTGAACGGGAACGGCAATGCCACCGGCGGCGGCTCCACGGCTGTCAACGGCAACGGCAACACGGTTGCGACCAACGGCTCCAACGCCGTGACCGCCTCCGGCGAGGCCAATGTCGCAGTGGACGGCTCCACGGCCATCCGCGCCGAGGACGAGGCCATCGTCGCGGGCGGCGACGCGATCCGCGCCGAGGGCAACGCGACCGTCGCCAACGGCGGCAACGCGACGAGCGCCAACGGTCAGTACGCCACCGTGGGCACGGGTGCCGGCAACGTCACCAGCGCCAACGGAGCCGCGGCCACGGCTGCCGGCAACGACGCCCAGAGCACCAATGGCAACGGCAACATCGTCGCCGGTGGCAACGTCGCGATCGACAACTCGGACCGTTCGATCAACGATTCCTACAACGACAACTCGGACCGTTCGGTCAACGATTCCTACAACGACAACTCGGACAACTCCGGCCAGGTCAATGGGTCGTTCAACGGCAACACCCTGACGGACAACTCGGGTCAGGACAACTCGAACAACTCGGTCAACGACTCCTTCAACGGCAACACGCTGACCGACAACTCGGGTCAGGACAACTCCACCACGGACAACTCCGACAACTCCGACAACTCGGACAACTCCACCAACATCGACGTCGAGATCGAGGACTCGTTCCAGCAGAACGACAACTCGACCGACAACTCCAACACGGATTCGTTCAACGACAACTCCGACAACTCGGACAACTCCACCACGGACAACTCCGACAACTCCACGAATGTGGACGTCGAGATCGAGGACTCGTTCCAGCAGAACGACAACTCGACCGACAACTCCACGGACAACTCGGTGAACGACTCGCTCAACGGCAACTCGCTCACCGACAACTCGGTCAACGATTCGCTGAACGGCAACGATCTGTCCAGCAACGACAACAACTCCACGACGGACAACTCCGACAACTCCACCAATGTGGACGTCGAGGTCGAGGACAACGTCGTGGTGGTCGATTCGGGCAACGGCAGCGGCAACTCGGGCGACAGCTACTCGGCCGATGACTCGTTCAACGGCAACGTCATCGGCAACGATGTGGCCGGCGTCGACGGCATCGGCGATGCGACCGCTGGCTGAATGACATTGCCAGCGCATAGCGTGTCCGCATGCTTGCACTGACATGAAGGGCCGGCTGGCCCGGGACTCGACCCGGGCCAGCCGGTTCTGTTCGTTCGAGAGGAATCCACACATGCCAGCCACCCCCCAGGCGAAGAAGACCCGGATCAGCACCGACACGCTCATCGAGCGCGCCGAGGCGATGGTGGCCGGAACCGGGCGTACCGATCTGACTGATCTCCTGGCGCTGACCCGCGCCCGTTGGACCGAACCGACAACGCGGGTCATGGTCATCGGGGAGTTCAAGCAGGGCAAGAGTGCGCTGGTCAATGCGCTGCTGAACGCTCCGGTCTGCCGGGTGGGTGACGATGTGACGACCGCGGTGCCGACGGTGGTCTCCCATGCCGAGCAGGCGTACGCGACCGTGGTCGATGCCGCCGACCTGCCCGACTCGCCCGCGATCGAGGACCTCCAGCGCCACGACCTGCCGCTGGATCGTCTGGCGACGTTCGCGACCGACGACCATGAGCGCGCCGGTAGGCGGGTGCAACACGTCGAGGTGGGGCTGCCGAGGGACGTGCTCAAGAACGGGCTGGTGTTGGTGGATACCCCCGGCGTGGGAGGCCTGCGAACCAGTCAGGGGGCGGTGACGGTCGCAGCGCTGCCGAGTGCGGATGCCGTGCTGTTCGTCTCCGATGCCACCGCGGAATACTCGGCCACGGAGCTGGATTTTCTTGCGCGCGTACTCCGGGCCTGCCCGAACGTGACCTGCCTTTCCACCAAGACGGACCTCCAGCCCGAGTGGCGACGCATCGTCGACCTGAACCGCGGGCATCTCGAGCGGGCGGGGGTCGATGCCCCGATCATCGCCGTCTCCTCCCTGGTCCGCGACCTGGCGATCCGGACCCGCGACCAGTCGCTGAACGAGGAGTCCGGGTTCGCCGAGTTGGTGCAGCATCTCGATACGGACATCCTGGGCAAGTCCCGGGTGCTGGCGCACCGCTCGGTCTGTCGGGATGTGCTGACCGCCTGCGAGAACCTGACGATGATGTTGGGTCCCGAACTGGCGGCACTCGAGGATCCGACCCGGCTGCCGGACATGATCGTCGAACTGGAGCGGGCGACTGCCGAAGCAGACGAACTCCGGCAACGCTCAGCGCGATGGCAGGTCACCCTCAGCGACGGGGTGGCCGACCTGAATTCGGACCTGGATCACGATCTGCGCGAACGGGTGCGGGCTCTGATCCGCGATGCGGAGACCAGCATCGACTCCGGCGATCCGGGCCAGGTCTGGGACGAGTTCAGCACGTGGCTCGAGGAGCGCAGCTCCGATCTGTTGTCCGACACGTTCACGTGGGCACAGGAGAACACGGCGTGGCTGTGTGAACGCGTCGGTGATCACTTCACCGCCGAGATGGCGAGCAGCGTCCCCCGCTTCGCCGTGGGGGAGACCAGTGGCCTGCTCGAGCTGGCCCCGGATCTCGGTGACGTCGATCGAGGGCGCCTGCATCTGGGCCAGAAACTCTTCATCGGCATGCGTGGCTCCTACGGCGGCGTACTCATGTTCGGCCTTCTTACTTCGATCGCCGGGCTCGCCCTGATCAACCCGCTGTCGATCGGCGCGGGTCTTGTGCTGGGTGCCAAGGCCTACCACGACGAGAAGGGCCTCCGGCTTGCCCGACGTCGCAACGATGCGAAGATCGCGGTCCGGCGGTATCTCGATGATGTGCAGTTCCAGGTGTCGAAGACCCTGCGGGATCGCCTGCGCCAGGTGCAGCGCGGGTTGCGCGACTACTACACCCTTCGGGCCGAGGAACTGCAGCGATCCCTGAACGAGTCGTTGACGGCCGCCCGCGCGGCCGCCCAGTCGTCCCAATCGGAACGTGAGGAACGCATCACAGTCCTGCGGGCGAAGCTGGCCGAGGCCGAGCGCCTCGGCACGGGGGTGGCCCGATCGCTGGGCGTCGCCGAGCCCCGGGAAGTCGCATGACCGCCCTGGATCTCGATCCCGCCGACCCCATGCCGGCAGCACGGGTGGTCCTCGCCGCTGCGGAACGGGCGGCGGACCACGACCCCGGGTTGGCGGCGAGAGTCCAGCAGGCGCGGGAGCGACTGGAAGGTCCGTTGCGCGTGGCCATCGCCGGCAAGGTCAAGGCCGGCAAGTCGACCCTGGTGAACGCTTTCCTCGCCGACGATCTCGCTCCCACCGATGCGGGGGAGTGCACGATGGTGACGACCTGGTTCCAGCACGGTGCGGTGCCCGGCACCCGCGTGGTCGGCAAGGACGGTGTGACCCGGGAACTCGCCTTCCGCCGTCGGGGCGGCCACTTCGTCATGGGTCTCGGCGGGCTGGAGCTGGACGAGGTGGCTCGCGTCGAAGTCGACTGGCCGTCCCCGTTTCTCCGCAACCTGACGCTCATCGACACGCCCGGAATCGACTCGTTGACGACTGAGGCCTCCGACCGGACCACGGGATTCCTGCTCGGTCGTTCCTCGGCGGGTGGCTCCACTGCGTCCGGCCGAGCAGATGTCGACGCGGTGATCTATCTCATGCGACACCGCCACTCGGTCGACCTCACGTTCGTCAGTGAGCTTGCCCGCTCGGCCTCGGACGCCCACGGCGCGGCCACGACGCTGGTCGTGCTGTCCCGCGCGGATGAGCTCGGGGGTGGCCGCATCGACAGCCTGGTCTCGGCGCGGGACATCGCGACGGCCTACGCCGACGAGCCGCTCCTGCGTGCCCACAGCGTGGGGGTGGTTCCGGTGGCCGGGCTGTTGGCCCACGGTTCGCGCATGTTGCGCCAGGACGATGTCGACCTGATGTCCGCGCTCACGGGCGTACCCCGCGATGACCGGGAGGCCATGCTGATCTCGGCGGATCGCTATGTGTCCCACGGCCTGGGCGGAACGCCCGAACAGCGGCGGGCGCTCGTTCAGCGTCTTGGGCTTTTCGGGATCCGGATGGGTGCTGCCCTGATTCGGCAGGGCCACACCTCCGCGGCCGGCCTCGCCCGGGAACTGGAGAACCACAGCGGTCTGGCCGCCGTCGTTCAGGTGCTGGAGGACCACTTCCTGCCCCGCAGCAGATTGCTCATCGGGCGCAACCTCGTCGATGCCATGGAGCTGTTGGCGGGCGAATGCCCGGAGCCCGGGGCGACGGAGTTGCAGCTGGCCTGCGACCGGTTTCGTATCGTCGCCGAACAGGGTCTCAGCGAGCTGGGGATGCTCCTTCGGCTGCGGTCCGAGGAGTTTCCCGGTCTGGACGATCGTGCGTTGGCAGAGGCCGTCCGGATCCTCGGCGGGAAGGGTACGCGGACCTATCGCCGACTGGGTCTTGCCCCCGATGCGGACTTCGATGAGGTCGTGGCGCAGTGGAACGAGCAGGTGGAACGCTGGCGGGCCGTGGCTCAGGATGCGAGCGGCTGGCGGAGCAGTCGGAGGCTGGCCCGCTGTGTCGTCGCAGCTCTTGACCTGATGGCCGTCATTTTTTCTTCACCCGCCGACCTTTCGGCAACCACATGAGCACCGACGCGATGATTGCCAGGGCCGCGTGGCCGATGATGCATATCTGAATGACCGTTCCGCGCCATCCCGAGGGACCGAGCACTTCCAGGGCCAGCGGCAGGATCAGGGCCGCGCCGAGGGCCAGAGCCGACAGCACCACCCGGACGATGACGCGTCGCGCACCCAGGAACGTCGCGAGGATGGCCTCGGGTATCAACCCGGCGCCGACGATGCCGATCATGGTGAAGTGGAGGATGTTCGCGGCCGCGCGGCGTACCTCTTCCGGATCGCCCGGGTGCGCCTTCGCCGTGAGCTCATCGACCGCATGCCCGTGGGTGACCAGCGCGGTGAGGATCCCGACGATTCCCAGAACGATGGCGGCAGTCCAGAACCGCTCCGAGGCGACCTGGATGCGTCCCGGTCGGGTGTCTTCCACGATCGCCGCGTGTGCTTCGACGATCGGGGGCCGCGTCGGGCGGCCGCGATCGGCTGCGGTCGGGGGAAGTGGCTCGGTGACCTCGGGCGGTGTCTCGTTCTCCTCGGGCGGTGCCCCGCCCTCGAGCGGGGACTCGTCCTCTGCGAGCGGAGTCTCATCCTCCCCCGGAGGAGCCCCGATCTCCTCGACCGGCCTTTCGTCGGCGGGGGCCTCTGCGCGTGACGCCTCCTCGTCGTCCGGCTCCGGGAGCGCACGACGAGGCGGCGGATCTTCCGAGGACAGGGATTCGGACCGACGGTGGTCGGCGGTCACTCGGGAGGATTGAGCGTCGGACATGGGGTGAGTCCTTCACGGTCGACTGTTGGGGAACTATAAGTCGGATCCGGGTGAACCGCAGGTCAGGCGCGCGCGAGAACCTCGCCGTGTGTCAATGTGATCCAACCGTCGGGGTCGGTGGCCCACTCCTGCCAGGCGTCGGAGATCGCGAGGAGTGTCTCGTGGAGGACTCCCAACTCGGCGGCCTGCTCCGCGAACCTGGAGTTGAGCACCCGGTCGGCCCAGCTGCCGCCCCAGTAGGCGCGATCACGGGGCGTGGCGAAGCACCAGACGGAGGCGGAGGGAGTGATGTCGGAGCAGCCCGCTTGCCGCGCCCACCCCAGCAGCTTGGGGCCCGCGTCGGGATCGCCGCCCGCCGCCCTCGCGATCCGGCGGTAGAGCGCGAGCCACTCGGTCAGGGGCGGCGAAGCCGGATGGATCGAAATCGCCGAATAGTCCACGTCCCGCGCGGCGATGAGACCTCCCGGTCGACAGACCCGCCGCATCTCCCGGAACGCCTGCACCGGATCGGCCACGTGCTGCAGCACCTGGTGGGCATGCACGACATCGAACGAGTCGTCGGGGAAGTCCAGGGCATGCACGTCGGCGACCACGAAATCGACGTTGCTGCGGCGTACGCCTTCGCGGGTCCGGACGAGCGTCGCCTCATCGACCTCGGTCGCCACCACTCGCGCCACCCGGCCGGCCAGGTCGTCGGTGATCGTTCCGGGCCCCGCCCCGATATCAAGCAGGAGCGTGGAATCGGTCAGGTGGGGGAGCAGGTAGGCAGCCGAGTTTTCCGCAGTCCGCCAGGCGTGGGCCTGCAGAACGGAGCTGTGATGCCCATGGATATACCGTGTCTGCTTCATGACAGCAGCCTGACAGAGCCTTGCGGAAAATCTCGCATATAGAGACAAAATGTCTCAAATACAGAGATTATCCCTGAAGTCGACGCAGACCCACGCGTTCCTCGGCCCGGATCCCGTCCTCGACTGCGGGGGCCGCCATCTTCTCCAGCTTCTTGCCGATCAGGGGGATCTTGACCTTCAGCTCTCCCGTGATGTCGATCCGGGTATGGCCGCCGGCGGGATGCAGTCGGATGTTGCCGTCCATCGTGATCGGCTGGCCGGGCACCTTGAGGTCCAGGCTGGCGGTGCGACTGCCGTCCGGGCCGGCCTCCGACCAGGTCCGTGTCTCGACGATCCGAATGGAGGGCCCTGTGATCTTCTCGGCCTCCGGCGGTGCCTGGAGGGATCGCGAACTGGTCGTCGATCGACCATCGACGGTCACGGAGCAGTCGGTCGCACGAGCTTCGCGGGCCACCTCCTCCAGGAATCCGGGATCGGTCACCATCGTGAAAACCGTGGCGGGATCGGCAGGAAAGACGAGACTGGTGCTGAGTTCCATGCGCCCATCATGCCGGTCCGCCAGAATTGTCGGAGGGGGACCCTACGCTGAGTCCTGAATCGGATCACCCAACGAACAAGGACGTCATGCTGATCGATCTGCACAGTCACACCACCATCTCCGACGGCACGGATACGCCCGCCGAACTCCTGGCCAAGGCGCGTGGCCTGGGCCTCGACGTGCTCGCGGTGACTGATCACGACACGTTCGACCATCTGCCGGAGGTGAGGGCGGCGGCTCGCAGGGAAGGCATCGAGCTCCTGGAGGGCATGGAGATGTCGTGTGAATATGCGGGCGCGTCGGTGCATCTGCTCGCCTATGGCATGGATCCCGATGATGCCGACCTCGGCGGCGAGCTGGCCCGCATCCGGGAAGGACGGGGAGACCGCCTGCCACGGGTGCTGGAGCGACTGGAGGCGTTGGGAGTGGGCGTGAGCCACGACGACGTGATGCGCCAGGTCGGTGAGGCTCCGTCGATCGGTCGGCCCCATATCGCGGATGCTCTCGTGGCTGCCGGCCATGTGGCCGATCGGCAGGAGGCCTTCGATCGCTTCCTGGCGGAGGGCCGCCCCGCCTATGTGGGGCGGTATCACCCGGACCTTCGCCACGGGATCGAGCTGATCCATGCGGCGGGTGGCCTCGCGGTTGTCGCCCACCCGTGGGGCCGGGCGAGCGCGGAGGCGCTGACCGAGGAAGTCCTGGCCGACATGGTGTCCGCGCATGCGCTCGACGGTTTCGAGGTGGATCATGAGGACCACGATCCCCAGCAGCGGGCGCGGCTCAGGGCGCTCGCCGACCGACTGGACGTGTTGGGCACGGGGTCCAGCGACCATCATGGCCTCGGCAAGCCGACGATGCCGCTGGCGTGCAACACGACCTCACCCGAGGCCTATGCCGAGCTGCGCCGGCGCCTGGGCTGATTGCCCGGCCGGCGCAGGATCGACCTCAGTCCTCGTTCGTTTCGGAGGCGCCGGCGTCACCGTTGCGGCGCGTACGCCGACGGCGCCGACGCCGGGGTCGACCGTTCGAATCGCCTTCGCTGGCTCCGTCGGCCGATTCGTCCGCGGCCGACTGGGCTCCGCGATCCTCACCGACAGGTGCGGCCGCGCTGTCGACCGGGGCCGACTCCTCGGAACCGTTGGACGCTTCGCCCGCCACGGGCTCGCCGTTGCGGGTGCGGCGACGATTGCGGGTGCGCTTCGGGCGCGGCTGGCGCGGACGCTCGCGGCCTTCGTCCTCCGGCTCCTTGGGCGTCGGGTCGGTGATGCGTCCCCGGGTGCCCTCGGGAATCGAAAGGTCGCTGAAGAGATGGGCAGAGGTGGAATAGGTCTCGGCCGGGTCATCGATGCCGAGGTCGAGGGTCTTGTTGATGACCTTCCACCGCGTGAGGTCGGCCCAGTCCACCAGGGTGATGGCGACGCCGGAGGCACCGGCGCGACCCGTGCGGCCGATGCGGTGCACGTAGGTCTTGTCGTCGTCCGGGCATTCGTAGTTGATGACATGGCTGACGCCCGACACGTCGATGCCGCGGGCGGCGACGTCGGTGGCGACCAGGACGCTCACCTTGCCTTCGCGGAAGCGCTTGAGCGCCCGCTCCCGGGCCTCCTGGCGCAGATCGCCGTGGATCGGGGCAGCCGGGAAGCCGCGCTCGACCAGATCGTCCGCGATGCGCTGGGCGGCCCGCTTGGTGCGGCAGAAGATCATGACCTTGTCGACATCGGTGGCCTGCAGGACGCGACCGACGATCTCGGGCTTGTCGAGGTCGTGCGCCTGATAGACATACTGCGTCGTCTGGGGCACGGTCGACGACTCGTCGTGGTGCTCGGCCCGGATATTGACCGGCCGGGTGAGGTGGGTGCGGGCAAGGGATGCGATCGCCGACGGCATCGTCGCGGAGAACAGCAGGGTCTGGCGCGATGCAGGCGTATTCGCGATGAGCCGTTCGACGTCGGGCAGGAAGCCGAGGTCGAGCATTTCGTCGGCCTCGTCGAGCACCAAGACCTTGAGGTGGCGGATATCGAGGGCGCGACGATCCATGAGGTCGAGAAGACGACCGGGCGTACCCACGACCACGTCCACGCCGGCGGCCAGGGCGTCGAGCTGGGGCTCATAACCGACGCCGCCATAGACGGTCAGGACGCGGGCGCGGCGTACGGTCGAGGCGATCTCGAGGTCCTTGGCGACCTGCAGGGCGAGTTCGCGGGTGGGGGCGACGACGAGCGCCTGCGGCGCGACACCGGGCTCGTTGTCGACGGTGATGCGCTGCAGCAGCGAGATACCGAACGCGAGGGTCTTGCCGGTGCCGGTGCGGGCCTGACCGATCATGTCGGTGCCGGCCACTGCGATCGGGATCGACATCGCCTGGATCGGGAACGGGTGGGTGATGCCGACTCGTTCGAGAGCCTCGGCGATTTCGGGCAGGACGCCGAGATCGGCGAAGGTCTTGCGGAGATCCTCGATGGGCTCGTCGTCGGTGATGATCTCCTCGGCCACGACATCGGCGAGGCTGTTGTCATCAATCAGGTCCACGTCGGACGTGGTGGGGGTCTGGTTGGTGGTCAGTGCAGTTCCATTCGTCAGGTCCCGGACCCGTCAGGACCCGGAGGCAGTTCATTCCCGGCGGCGCATCGAGCAAGGGACACTGCGGCAGACTGACCGCGTGGGCTCGGCGGCACCCGTTGCTGGCACCTCGCCGGGGCAGGGTACGCCGGTGGCGCGCCCGGTCAATCAGTCTAGCTAGGCTGACCGGCATGAGCGAAATCCCCATGCCGACAGGCGCAAACGATGATCCAGGGTCGGCGACCGGCCACCCCGACTATCGCGACGGCGTGGTGGACCTCCTCGGGGTCGTGGCGTATGGCGAGCTTGCCGCGTTCGGCCGTCTCGCCGAGGATGCGGCGTCGGCACCGACTCTGCCCGACCAGGTGATGACCGCGGCGATGGCCACCCGACAGTTCCAGCATTTCGAACGCGTCCGCGACCACCTGTGGACCTTCGATGTCGACGTCATGGACGCGATGGAGCCGTTTCACCGGGCATTCGACACCTATCACGCGCAGGCGAAGGCCAAGAGCTGGCTCGAGGCGCTGGTGAGCACCTTTGTGGGGGATGGTTTCGCGGCTGACTTCTATCGGGAGATTGCGGCGTACGTCGATCCCGCCACCAGGGAACTGGTGTTGTCGGTGCTGACGGATGAGCGGGAGACCGACTACATCGTCGGTCGCGTACGCCAGGCCATCGCCGATGAGCCGGCCGTCGGTGGGCGGCTTGCTCTGTGGGGGCGTCGACTCGTGGGGGAGGCCCTGACACAGGCCCAGCGTGTGGCCGCCGATCGGCCGGCGCTCACCGGCCTGCTGAGTGGGAGCGTCGACCGGCCCGGGCTGGATCTCGCTGCGATCGGGCGGATGCTCACGCGGCTTGTCGAGAACCACACGCTTCGCATGGAGCGGCTGGGTCTGAACAGCTGATCGGACCTGTCAGTCGGAGTCGTCGGGCGCGGCTTTCTCGGCCGCGTCCTGTTCGTCGTCCTCGACGAGATGCCTGCCCACCCAGTGGGGGTTCGGGTTGCGCTTGATCTCGTCCCCGATGACGACAGTGGGGGTGAGCAGGTCACCCCGATTCACTTCGCGCACCCAGGCCTCGGCGGCGGGATCGGCTACGGCGTCGATCCAGAGCGCGCGTTTCGCGACGTTGCCGAGGGCCAGCCGGAGGCGGATGCTGAACACGTCGCCGGGCCGGAAATAGATGGCGACCCTGTCGGGCTGCTCGAGTCCATGGTCCCGGCGGGCGCGTCGGGACGGGAAGAACAGCGGCGAGACGATGAAAACGGCGGGGAGCAGGACGCCCACCCACACCATGCCGCTGGGGTCGCCTGTCATCGACTTCACAGCCAGATAGCCGATGATGATGCCGAGAAGCACGAGAGCGAACGCCCAGCGGCGCAGGAAGCGGGACACCTCAGATGTCGCCGAAGCCCACCCGGCGGGTCTGCTCCTTGCCGAGATCGAGATAGGCGATCGTCGCGGCGCGCACCAGGGTGGTGCCGCCCTTCGAATCGGTCAGCGTGATCAGGCCGTCGGCCTCGAGCGCGCTCTTGTAGGCATCGATGACCTGCGCGGCGGTTTCGTCGGTGTCGACGACGAGTTCACGATTGATGTGCTGAATGCCGACCTTGACTTCCACTGTTCCTCCTGATGCGTGCGTGCGGGGTCCACCGTGCCACACGGCTGTGGTGGGACCGGAATTTGTTCGCCGACGGCGCAGCGACACCCCTCGGGGCACGCACCGCTCCGTCGACGGGATCGGTCACGCCGAGGCGTACGCCTCCAGCTCCTCGGGGGTGGCGCGGCGCAGCACGAGCCTGGTCCACGCACCCAGATAGATGCGCTCATCGCCGTCGAGCTCATAGCGGCGACCGGTCGGAATCGGGTCGGTCGGCATGCCCTGCGAGGCCTCGGCGACGAACGTGCCGTTGGCGGAACCCAGGTCCTCGAGGAACCAGCGCGTGCCGTCGGTGGAGAGCTGGGCCTGCCGCCGGCTGATGCCGGTGTCGGGCTCGCAGTCGATGTCCGGGTGGATATTGCGGCTTCGGGAGGGCCGGCCGATCAGCAGCGAACGCTTGCGCAGCGGGATGATGTCGGGCAGGCCCGCGGACGGCATGGGGTCCGGGCTCTCCTGGAGCGCATACCACTCCGGGTCGATCCAGATCTCGAGGACCCACTCGAACGTGTCGCCCGAGGCATCCGGCCCGATGCCGGGCGCCGAAGCGCTGGGCGTACTCGCCGGAGCAGCGACCGCGGGCGGTGCCACGGCGGACACCGGGGCAGGGGGTGCGGACGGTGCCGACGGTTGCGACTGGGGAGCCGGGGCATCGATGTCCAGCGCGGCGGCCGCGGAGGCCACGGCAGCGGGGTCGGCTTCGGACGCCGGGGGGGACCCGGTGGCACCGGCCTCGGGGGCCGGCGTACCCGATCCGCTGTCCGGCAGGGGCGCCGGGGTCTCGACCGCCGACACCGACGGGGCGGCGTCTCCGGCCGGCGCATCCGGCAGGGGAGTGTCGAGGTCGAGCACCGAGGGCTCGGGCGGCCGGGGCATCGTCCCGGTCGTGTAGTCATAGCCGCACGCCTCACAGAACAGGGCGCCCGGGGCGTTCATGACCTCGCAGTTAGGGCACACCACACCCATGGGCTTGGGTGCCGCCGGGGTCGGAGCCGGTGCCGAGCCACCGCCGGCGGCACTCGCAGATGCCATCGGCGAACCGCAGATATCGCAGTAGTCGGTCGACTCGCTCGTGTGCCCGCTCGGGCAGACGGGGGGAGGAACCATGGGTCAGCCTCGAATTCTGGTGGTCTTGGTGGACGCGGTGTCGAGAGCCATCTCGTCGGCCTTGTCGACAGACTTCTTCAGCCTGACCGTACCGGTGTCCTCGTTCTGCACATCGACGACTTTCCGGAGTTTCGCGGTTGCTTCCTCATTGCCGGTCTCGGCCGCCAGCTGGACGGCGCGTCCCAGTTTCGTGGTCGCGGTCGCGTCGTCGCCGGCCGCCTTCGCAGCGAGACCCTGCTGGATCGCCTCGGCCAGCTCGGTCTGCCCCGTGTAGTGGGCCACGGCCGGATTGATGCGGGTGGTCAGGGTGTCATCGGACGACCACTTGGCCTTGACCAGGCCCTGGGTCACGACATTCTCGCCGACCGAGAGCTGGACGCGAGCCGCCAGCTGCTCCTGTCCCACCGCCTTGGCCGCCAGCCGGACGGCAACGTGGTAGTCACGGGACTCGTCACCCCAGGCGCCGGTGGGATAGCCGAGCGTGAGCGGGTTGACCTGCCGGGAGCGGTTGGTGAGGTCCTCGACCGTGGGGGAGACCTGGCGTACGAACATGACCTGGGCACCCTGCGGCGCCCAGACCCGCAGCTCGGCCTCGGCGACGCCGCGGCCCATCGACTTCTGCATGAGCTCGGCGAACACCGCGCCCATCTGCGTCGGGTGGGGAATGATGTCGACGGTGCCGAGCAGCGCCTGGGCGACCCGGCGGATCTCGGAGACCTTCCAGTCGACACCGATGCCGCGGCAGTCGCACTGGAACTGACCGATCGCCGCCTGGATCGCGGCGTCGAGCTGCTGCGGGGTCTCGTTGTGGTTCTCGCCGTCGGTGAGCAGGATCGCGTGGCGCTGGGTCAACCCGGGAACCGAGTTGAACAGGGCCCGGGTCAGGTTGAGCCAGGACCCGATGGCGGTGCCGCCGTCGGAGTGGAAATAGCGGATCGCCTGCGCGGCCTGGAAGCGGCTCGAGGAGTCCATCCGGACCATGCCCTGGCCGCCGCGGGTCACGGGATAGGCGAGGTACGCCTGGTGGTTGCCGGCGACCACGGCGAAGTAGGTGCCGTCGACGATGTGGTCGAGGGCCACGATCGCGGCATTCTTGGCCGCCTCCATGTTGGTCTCGCCCATGGATCCGGAGGTGTCGACGATGATGATCTCGCCGGCATCTCCACCGCTCTGACCCGCCGTTCCGGCTCCGGTGCAGGAGATGGTGACGATCGCGTTCACATCGGTGCCGCCATCGGGCAGGAACTCGTTCTGATAAACCGCCGAAGTGAAATCTGCCATGGTCTGCTCCTGTTCAGTCTGCGAGAGGGCTGCCGGTCGGCTGGGGCGCGAAATCCGGCACGGGATCCGACGGAAGGTCGGCCGCGCGGGGCTCCGGCCCGGTGCGTACGGGGCCAGTATGCACGGTGGGGGTGGACTCATCCGGCTGGACGGGGCTGGCCTGCTCGATGCGGACGTGTCCCGGGAAGTCGTCGAGGGGGCCGAATCGGGCGAGCGCGGCGGTGATGTTGTCGCGTCCCCCCTGGGCGTTGGCCCACCGCACGAGTTCACCGGCGAGGATGGTCGGATCGACCGCTTCCGGCTTGTCCAGAAGGATCCGGGCGAACACGGTTTCGAGTGAATCCGGGTCCGAGGCGTAGTTCCACAATCCGTCGGAACACACGAGCAGCCAGCCGTTGCCCGGTCGGACGAGGTGGCCCGTCGTCGGCATCAGGTCGGGGGCGTCGACCCCCAGCCAGCGGGTGATGGCATGCGAGCCGGGGCCGGTTTCGGCTTCCTCACGCGGCATGCCCGCCGCCATGTTCATCTGGGCGACCGAGTCATCGATGCTCAGCTGCAGTGAGGGCCCGCTGTCCGCCATCCAGTAGACCCGTGAATCACCGATATTCGCGAAGACGATCAGGTCACCGTCGGTCTCGGCCGCCGCGAACGTGCACGAGGCCGCATTGGCGCTCTGGGGGTCGGTCTCGGCGATCACCGCGTCATTGGCGACGCGCACTGCCTCGGCGAACGTGGCGCTCATGGCCTGGATCTGGGACTCGGGGACGGCCATCCCGACGGGATGTTGCGCGACGAGTACGCCCCGCGCGGCCTTGGCCGCCGCCATGGAGGCGAGGTGGGAGTTCTCCGCGGACGAGACGCCGTCGCACACCACCAGGACCGAGTGGGTCCCGGGCACCGGATCGGCCGAGAGCGCCATGGCGTCCTCGTTGCGGTGGTGCCGGATGCCCCGGTCGCACACGCCACCGACCCAGCTGGCCGGGCTCTCGGCGAAATGATCGCGCTCCGACGGCGCCTTGGATCCGCATTGCTCGCAATAGCCGTCCGCGTCGATCGCGCCGCCGCAGTCGAGGCAGGAGCGAACGAGGGGAGGACCGTCCGGCACCGTGCTGTTGCCCGGCATCTGCACCGATCGCGTGATCGGCGTGTCCTCCGCCGGTTCCTCGGGACGAACCTCGGTCGGGGTCAGCGTGGCGCCGCAGCCTTCGCAGAAGGCTTCCCAGGTCGCCACGGGGGTCGCGCACGAGGGACAGATGGCCAGGTTGTCACTCACAGGAAGCTCCACTTTCTCAGTCGGTTGGCGCGGTCGATCAGTTCCACCCGCCGGGTGGGGTCATGTCGGGCGAGCGTGCGGTACGCCTGTTCGAGCCCCTGGCGCAGGGCCTGCTCCGTGGCCGGGTGGTCACCCACGGTGAGGTTCGGGCGGGGGCCGCTGCGGCGTACTTCCTGCAGCGCCCGCTCGAGGATGGTGGTCGTGAACTCGGCGCTGCCCCGGCCCTGCAGCCCGGTGGCGGCGACGGACTTCATCGCATCGTCGAGGTTCTTCAGCTTCGATCCGAGGGACAGGAGGTGGCGGGCACGCAGGAGGCGGGACTCGGCGTACCCGCGGGAGGTCGGCGGGACCAGGTCGAGCGCCGTGACCGCGGACTCGAGGTCGCCGCGCTGGGCGCGGATGCGGGCGAGGCCGAACGCGGCAGGGGCGACGTAGTTGGCGTCGGTGGCGACGCAGGTGGCATAGAGGCTTTCGGCGAGGGCCGGCTCGTCGCCCCGTTCGCAGGCCACCGCCAACGCCAGCTTCGGCGCGAGTTCGCCCGGCACCTGGCCGTAGACGGCATTGAATGCGGACTGGGCGGCCGGCCAATCGCCCATGCGCAGGGCCGCGAGACCCTGCATCCACACCGCACGCCATTCCCACGGGTCGTCCCGCAGCATTTCGGCGACGATCTCGTCGACGATGTTGCGGCGCCCCAGCTCGAGGCAGGCCACGGCGCGGGCCAGGAGTGTCTCGGGGCTTCGCCCGGGTGCCCGATAGAGCGCGTCCAGGCGCTGCTGGGGGTCCTCGATATCGATATTGCTGAGCCACGCATGCTGGGGATCGGCCGTGTCGGGCCGCAACTCCGGCAGGTCGTCCCACTCGATGGTGTGCCCCAGCGCGGTGGGTGGTTCGAAGAGGACGGAGGCGGCGGAGGTCAGGACCGTGCCACGCGTACGCCGGGCCACCGTCTCGCGGAGTACGCCCAGCAGCTGCACCCGAAGTTCGTCGACACTGGTGAACCGGTCGGTCGGATCGGCGGCGCAGCAACGCAGGAGCAGGCGATAGAGCGAGTCGTTCTGCTCGAAGAACGGCGTCGAATCCGGAGCCGGAAAAGTGAACTCATAGGTCGACTGATAGCCCCGGAACTCGGCACACAGGACCATCAGCGTCCGGCCGATCGTGAAGATGTCGGACTGCACCGAGACACCCATGGTGGCGACCTCGGGTGCCTGATAGCCGACCGTGCCGTAGATCGCGGACTCCTGGTCGTCGCTGCGCCGGACACCGCCGAGGTCGATCAGCTTGATGGCGTCCCCGACCTGGATCACGTTGTCGGGCTTGAAATCGCAATAGATGAGGCCCTGGTCGTGCAGGTAGGCGAACCCGGGCAGGGCCTCGAGGATGTAGGCGATCGCCTGGTCGACGGGCAGCGGGTCGTATTCCCCGCCGTTGGCCGTCATCCGGTCCTTGAGCAGCTGCTTCAGCGAGCGGCCGCCGACATATTCCATGACGATGTAGCCGGCACCCTCGTGGCTGACGAAGTTGTAGATCTCGACGATCAGCGGATGGGTCACCTGGGCGAGGAATCGCTGCTCGGCGATGGCCGCGGCCGTCGCATCCGAATCCCCCGAGTTGAGCAGGCCCTTGAGCACGACCCACCGATCGGACACGTTGCGGTCGCGCGCCAGATAGATCCAGCCCATGCCGCCGTGGGCGAGGCAGCCGGCAACCTCGTACTGCCCCGCGATCAGGTCGCCCTTGACCAGCTTCGGTTCGAACGAGAACGGGTTGCGGCACTTCGCGCAGAATCCCGTGGTGCGTCCCGGCTGGTCCCCGCGCGATCGCCCCACCGCGGCGCCACAGCTCGGGCAGTTCCGCTTGTGTTCGGGAACGACGGGCGTACGCAACACGGCTCGGGCCGGGTCGGTGGCCGGAGCCGGGGGCACGCGGGTCAGGCCGGCCCCGATGCGGTTGCCGCGCATCCGGTGGGCGTGGCCCCCGATGCGGCGGGTGGCCCGGGTGCCGTCGGAGGTGGCGCGTTGCGTACCGAGAGCGGTGCTGCCGAGGCGGGACGAGCCCCGGGTGACCGTGGAGAGGGCGGCATCGTCGTCGGGCCCGGGCGCGGCATCGGGCGGGGAGCCGCAGATATCGCAGTAACCGTCCCGGATCTCGCCGCCGCACCCGGGCATCGGACAGCGCCCGGAGGCGGCCGACGGACGCGACCCCGCCACCGCCTGCAGAGGCATGCCTCCGGCGGCGGCGACCGCCACCGACTGGGTGGTCGGCGCGGACGGAGCCGGGGTCGGGGCTGGCGCCGGGGGAGCCGTCGACGAGGTGGAAACGAGCTGACCGGCCGGCATGCCGCACACGTTGCAGTAGCCGTCCTCGATCTGCCCCGAGCACCCGGGCTGGGCGCAGGCCGTCACGGACGCTGCTCCTTGCGCTGGGTCGCGATCCACTGCACGAAGACCTCATAGGCCTCCACCAGCTCGGTCGCGAGCGGCACGGGGCAGGGTTCCCGGGTGAGGATGTCGGTGGTCAGGGCATCGAGCGCGGTGAGGTCCGGATCGTCGCCGAACCCCTGGGCCAGGGCGCGGGATCGGTGGGAACCCAGCCGGGTGATGAGGTCCTCATGCCCGGCCAGCGCCTTGGCGTACGCGTCCTGCACGACCTGCATCGCCTTGCCGACGCGGTGGAGCCGGTCCAGATAGTCCTCCAGCTGGGCACGCGTATTCGGCACCGGCCCGAGCGCCTCGGGATCGGGCACGGCATATTTCGGCGCGGGGGCGACGCGGCGTACGCACTGGGCGACCAACTGGTGCATGGCTGTTTCGCGGGACTCGAGGTCATCCCGCATCTCGCGGGCCTTTTCGACAAGGCCTCGTGCCTCGCGACGCTCCACACCACCCACGATCAGGTCGCGTTCGAAGCGGGCGGCCTCGATCTCGGCAGGGCCGATGAGTCCACCGATGTCGGCACCGCGTTCGACCCGCCCGGTCATCTCCGCCACGCGGGCGGACAGGTCGTCGAGTTTGGCCTGGGGACCGGACCGCAGCCCGGCGGGTTCGAGTGCGACCTGGTCACGGATTCGTTCGATCTGGGCGCGGAGGTCGCGGAGCCTCGCGGTGATCTGATCGGCGGCCGGATCCAGCGCGAGCCGCGTGCGCAGCTGGGAGGCCATGGCATCGGACAACCGGCAGGCCTCGGGCAGCGAGACCGACAGGCCCTGGGCGTCACCACTGGTCAGGGGACTTGCCGACGATTTGTCGGCGACGAGGAGAGACGGGTCCAGCGTCGCGTCGAGCCGGCCCCAGATGAGCGCCGACAGCCGTTCGCGTTCGGTGAGGCCCACCCGGCCGGAATCCCAGGTGACCATCAGCAGGTCGAGCCGGTCCTTCACCGACTTCCACAGCGCCAGCGAGAGCATCATGTCGCGGGTGAGCTGGGACTTGAGGGGGGAACGCAGCACCGCGGCGTCCAGCAGGTCCAGCTCCCGGCGACGTTCGTCCACCCACGTGTGGAGTTCGCTGAGATAGCGGCGGGCCTGTTCGGGGTGCAGGGGTACGCCCATACGGCCGGGCGCGGTGGGTGCGACGACCGAGCGGGCTCGGGGGGTGCTGGGGGTGGTCATGATCGACCACCGTACTGGCCATGAACCAGCGCCCGGTGCGATGCCGTCATGCGTACTCCCGGAGTCGGGCGCGCAGGCCCAGGAACGTGCCGGCGACCGCCGCACCGCTCGCCAGGAGGGCGATGATCGCGGCTGCGGTGACGAAGCGCCGGGCATCGAGCAGCGACCCGCTCAGCGCTTCGGAGTTGCTGGAGAACTCCTGGCTGATTTCGGCGTCGAAGGTGGCGAAGAGGTCCCCCTGCGATCCGGGGTCGGTTGCGGTGACGAGGCGCCGCGCTTCGTCCCAGCGTCCGTTCCGGGCCGCGACGGCGACTGTTTCGTGGCCCACCCGATAGAGGTTCCAGGTCGAGCTGATGAGGTGGATGCGGGACCGGGTCGGGACCCGGTCGACCGCGCTGGAGACCTCATCGGCAGCCTCGGTCCAGCGTTGCGCCGCCGCTCCGTCGGCCTCCCGGGTGAGCACGATCTGGGATTCCGCACTGCGAGTCCGGTGGGCTTGGCGCTGCGCGTCTGCGGTCGCCTGGAGAATGGGCAGGTCGACGCGCGCTGCCACGCTCGTGGCGTTGTCCGCCGTGCTCATGACGCCGACACTGACCCCATAGGCCAGCCCCACCAGCACGACCGCCGCGGTCAGTCCGGGGTTCACCACGCGGCGGAACCGGACCAACACCACCGTGGCGGTCCCGAGCAGGCAGAACAGTGCCAGTGCACCGGTCCCGGTGACCACGATGGCGGGGATGCGGACCCCCTGTCGTTGGAGCTGCTCCTCGTTCCCGGTCACCAGCATGTCAAGTGGCTCCTCGACCTGCGTACGCAGGATCACGGAGCTGTTCGCGAGCGCGTTCAGCCCATCGGGGGACTCGCCACCCAGTCGGGCCCGCTCGAGGAGGGTCGTGTAGTCGTCGAGGGCGCTGTTGACCGAGCGGAGGGTTTCTCGTTCCCCGGGGTCGGCATCGGCCGCATCGATGATCAGCCTTCGCGCAGTCGCGAGAGATTCGCGATAGGAGGGAGTGTCGTCCTCGCCCTGCCCCGCGAGCACGTGTTCGAGCGCCCGCGCATCGGCGCGCTGCAGTTCGATGCGGATCTGTTGCAGCCGGCTGATCTGGTCGGCGGTGGCGGCCGCTTCGGTCGTGGAGGAGCGGACCGTCACGAGGCCGCCCACGGCGGCACCGGCAAAGAGCAGGACACTCAGGACCGTGACGACCATCAGGACGCGCAGCAGCGAGGGCGTCGGTGGCTGGCGGGCGGGCACCACCTCGACCGTGGGTGGAGCGACGGCCGGAGGCTGCGAGCCCACCCGGGCCGGCACCGACGACGAGGTCGCCGTGGGTGTGCTGGCCTGTGTCGGCGGGGAGGCAGCGGCTGTCATCGGGACTCCTCTGCCTCCTTGCCGGCCGGGGCGTCCTCCGCGACCTCCGGCTTCTGCAGCTCCGACCAGACCGAGGGCTCGTCGCCGAAGGTGACTGCGTCATCGATGTCGTCATAATCTTCGGGGGCGACGAGCGGTTCGTCCGAGCGAGGCTGCAGGGCCGCGAGGTCGGGGAGCTCGTCATCGTCGTCGGAGAAGTCCATCGAATCGAGGTCTTCCGGAGCCAGGGTCCGCAGGTCCTCGAGGGTGGGCTCGTCGATATCGCGCAGGCGCCAGGCGTGGGCGCCGATCGCCGCCTCCATGCAGTTGCGCGCGAACCGGCCGTTGCCGAAGGTGGAGTCCCGCTCCTGGTCGGCCAGGATCTCCTTGAACCGTTCGATCGTCTCGGGCGAGGCGTCATAGTCGGCCTTGTCGACCATGCCGGTGAAGATGGCGACCAACTCGTCGTCGGTGTAGTCCTCGAAGCCGATCGTGGTGCGGAAGCGCGAACTCAGGCCCGGATTCTCGGCGACGAACACGGCCATGGGGACGGGATAACCCGCGACGATGACGACCAGATCGTCCCGCTTGTCCTCCATCTCCTTGACAAGGGTGTTGATCGCCTCGGTCCCGTACTGATCGCCCGACAGCGAATAGGCCTCGTCGATGAAGAGCACGCCGCCAACGGCGGACTTCACGACTTCGGCGGTCTTGATGGCGGTCTGGCCGAGATAACCCGCGACGAGTTCCGAGCGGTCGACCTCGACGAGTTGGCCCTTGGACAGCAGCCCCAGCGCACGGTAGATCCCCGCGACCAGCCGGGCCACCGTGGTCTTGCCGGTGCCGGGGTTGCCGACGAAGACGAGGTGGCGCGTGACCGTCGGGCTGGCGAGACCCTGCTTGGCGCGCAGCCCCTCGACGCGCAACACAGCAGCCTGCTTGTGGATCTCCTCCTTGACGCGCGTGAGACCGGTCAGCGCGTCGAGCTCGGCCAGCAGTTCCTCGAGCGTCTTCGGCTCGGGTTCGGGGGCGGCGTCCGCCTCGGCGGTCGACTCGTCCGGCTGGTCGGCTGTGGCGATAGGGGCGGGTTGTTCGGGTACGCCGGCCGCGTACGGATCTGCGGATCCGGCGGCATTCGCGTTCGCGGGAGCCGGTGCGTCACCGGGCGTCGGGGCAGTGGGACCCGCCGTCAACGGAGGCCCACCGGGCAGCCCGGCGAAGGCGCCCGGACCCAGGGGCGTATCGAAGTCGAGGTCGAGACTGGAGCCGGGCCACTGCTGCTGTTGCTGCTTCCCCATCTCGGCCTGCTGCCGGCGGACACTGGAATTCAGGGAGTCCAGGACGTTGCGCAGGACCTCCGGCGCCTGTTTGGCGAAGTCCTGCGCGCGGCCGGCGTACTCATCGAGACGACTGGGCGGCTGCGGTCCGGTCCCGGCGAGAACATCGCCCGACAGGGGGGCCTGGGCATACGGCGAACCGGGAGCGGCGGGATCCGTGACGCTGGGGGAGGCGTCGGCGGGTGGCACCGCGCCGACCGGGCCCGCTGCGGAGAGCTGGGCGGCCGCAGCGGCCTGGGCGTTGCCCGCGACCCGGGGATTGGGCTGCCCGAGCGTGCAGGCTGCGGCGCACACGTCGGCGAGCACCTTGGCGTACGCCGGCGCCTGCGCCGGTCGGGTCTGGACCAGTTCCTGCAGCAGGGTCGTGGGGGCGCCCCGCCAGCGGCGGCCCTGCTGGGCCATGGTCATGAACCGCTCCGCGCTGGGGGCCTCGCCGACCTCTTCCGCCCAGTCGACGAAGGCCTGCCGGGCGGATTCGGCGACCGTCGCGGCGAGCGCCATACCCTCGGTACGCGCGCTGGCGCGATCGAGCCCTGCGGCGTCGGCCACGACCTCGAGGCGCGCCAGCACCTCACGCAGGGAGGTGCCTGCGGGGACTTCTGCTCCGGAGTCGTTCGGGGGAATATCGGTCATCGTCGAAGGTCTCCTGGCTCGCGGTGGGTGCGGGGCGTCGTGGGTCAGGGCAGGTCGAGGGGGTTGGTCGGGACCGGGCCGGAGGGCGCGGACGGGGGCGGCCCGCTGGCGGGCGCGATCGGGCGTGCGCCCGGATCGAGGTCCAGCTCGCCGCCGGTGGATTCGTGTCCGAAGCGTGCGGTGAGGAAGCGACCGTGGGCCACCAGCGCATCGGCATCGGCGCGGGCGACGGCATCGAGGAACTTGTCCATCGTGGCGCCGAGCAGGTCGAGCTGGTCGATGAGAAGCATGAGGGAGGTCTTGCCGTTCTCGATGGGCCGGCTGTCGGCCCAGTCGCGGGGCAGCCGGAGATATGAGCCGAGTGCCTCGGGGAGATAGTCGGTGGCCGTGGCCATGACGGCGTAGGACTCCGAGGTGCCGAGGCCGGCGGATTTCATCCGGGGGAGTGTCTCGCGGATCACCCGCGAGACCCGGCCGACCCGGGCCAGGACGAACGGGTGCAGTTTGGCGTCGCGCGCCAGCTTCTCGGTGCGGTCGAGCGCGTTCAGGATGTCGTGCTCGGTCGGCACCGCGGGAGCGGTCGAGACACCCTGAGGTTCAAGCTTTTCGTTGACCCCGCGTACCCAGTCGAGAAATCCCATGTCGGCCCTGTTCGAATCGTGCGTGCATCCTGTTGCTGGTCGGCTCCCGCCGGAAATGCGCTCAGCGCATCTCCTGGGTGCGATGGTCGACCTGCGGGGGTGCACCTTCGAAGTTCATCGAGCCGGAAGCGAGGCGCTGGTCCTGCTGGGAGACCCGGTTGAGATAGCTGCGGGACTTGTCGACCTCGTGCTCGAGCACGCCGATGGTCTGGGCCATGTTGTCGAGGGCCTGCAGCTTGAACTGGTCGATCGAGTCCATCGTCGCGTAGATGTTGGCGAACGCGTTCTGCAGCTGCGTGATGCCGATCGTGGACTCGGCGGCACCCTTCTGGATGGCCGCGGAGTTCTGCTTCAGGGCCAGCGACGTCTGCTCGATGATGTTCGAGGTCGTCGTGTTGAGCGCCGTGATCTGGTCGAGGACCAGCTTCTGGTTGGTGAGGGCCTGCGACACGATCACCGCCGTACGCAGTGCGGACATCGTGGTGGTCGACGCCCGATCGACGCCCTTGATGAGCTCGATGTTGTTCTTGATGATGACGTCGATGGCCAGGTAGGACTGGATCGACACCGCCAGCTGGGTGAGCAGGTCCTGGTGCTTCTGGCGGACATAGAAAAGCACGTCCTGACTGAGCGACTGCGCCTTCTCGGGGTCGGTGATCTCCATCTCGGCGAGCTGGGCCGCGAGTTTCGCATCGAGGCGCTCGGCGATATAGATGTATTGATTCAGCCGGCCCATGGTCGCCCACAGGTTCTGCTTCTCCATGTTGAGAGCGACATTGTCCTTCGTCAGCTCGTCCTTGCCGTTCTGCAACGAATGCAGCAGCCCGTTGAGGTGGGACTGGGCCGACTGATATTTGCGGAAGTAGTCGACGATCTTGTCGCCCATCGGGATCATGCCGAGGAACTTGCGTACGCCCGTGGCCTGGGCCGGGTCGAGATCCTCTACGGTGCGGCGCAGCTCGAGCAGGGTCTTGCCGATGCTCGACCCCTGGGAGATGCCGCCCTCCTTGAGCGCCTTGACCGGCGCGTTCAGGAGCCGGTTGGACGTCTCGGCGGCCTTGCGGATATCGGCATCGCCCATGTTGCGCACCGCGGTGGCCTGGGCCTCCATCTCGGGCGACTTGGGTTGCGCGGCCGTCAGCGCCGACATGAAGGCATCGACCTTCTGGTCGAGCACCGGAACCTGCTCCTGTTTCACCGGCGGGGCCATGCGGGGGGCCGCGGTCGCGGTCACGGGGGCGGGTGCCGGCGGCGCTTCGAGCGTGAGGACATTCTCGACGCCCGCGGGCGGGGCCAAAGGCGCGGGCTGGGCTGCTGCGGCGCCACCGGCACCTGCGGAATAGGACGGGAAGGGCGGCTGGTTGCTCATCGGGTCCTCATCGTCGTCGAGCGGGAGTACATCGCGGTCAATCTACCCGCCGGGCGGGGCCAGGGAAGGACCGGTGCGCGCAGATCGGGCGGCCTCGGGGACAAGCGGGGGTCCGGCCGGACCCGAGGTGGGAACTTCCCCGGACCGACTTCCCGGTCAGATGAGCGGGAAGCTGCGCATGCCGCGCCAGGCGAGCGTGGCGATGAGCTGGCTGGCCTCCTCGGCCGTCATCTCGTCGCGCAGACTTCCGACCCAGTAGCGCGCGCCGACCTGGGCGAGCCCGACCAGGGAGATCCCGAGGAGGCGGGCGCGGGCGGGGGCCACCCCGGTGTCCTGCGCAATCGTCTGGCCGATCGCCTCCGCCAAGTCCTGGTGCACCTTCCAGATGCGGGCCTGCACGGTTGCGTCGCCCGTCAGGTCGGACTCGAACACGAAGCGGAAGGAACGCCCGGATTGGGCGACGAACTGATAGAAGCTGCCGAGCGCAGCCTCGACCCGGTCCGCGTTGCTCGAGCTGCCGGCGATCGCCTCCCGGACGATCTCGACGATCTCTTCGCACGCCCTGTCCACGAGAGCGAGGTAGAGATCGAGCTTCGACGGGAAGTGCTGATAGAGCACAGGCTTCGACACCCCGGCGGCCTCCGCGATGTCGTCCATCGCCGCGTTGTGATAGCCACGCTCGGCGAACACGCGACCGGCGACATCCAGCAACTGCAGGCGCCGCTGATCGCGTGGCATCCGGGAGGAACGGGCGGGTGCGGCCTTTCCGTTCCTGACAACCTCGTCGTGCATCTTGCAGATGCTACCGGCCAGTCACTCCCGGTGCACCACCCGCATCGCGCTGGTCGTCGGATTCGCGTGAGGAGGTTCAGGACGAGGTTCAGGAGGAGTTCAGGACGACTGCCGAGGGGCGGGTAGCTCGGGAGCCTCGCCCGGGTCGAGGAGATCGGCGAAGAGGTCGCCGTGGTCGTCGATTCGGGCCAGCACGTCCTGGGGGCCGAAGCGGAAGTCGGTCGCGTCGGTGATGGCAGCGACTTCGTCCCACGTCATCGGCGTGGAGACCCCGGGAAAGGCCCGGCCGCGCAAGGAATAGGGCGCCACGGTGTTGCGGCCGGTGAGGTTCTGGTTGTAGTCGAGAAAGACCTTCCCGGCGCGTTCCGCCACCGTCACCGTGGCCACGAAGAGATCCGGCTCCCGTCGGGCGAGGAGTTCGGCCAGCGTCTTCGCATAGGCGACCACCGCGGGACCGGGCGTGGGCGCGATCGCGGCGTACACCTGGAGGCCCTTGCTGCCGCTCGACTTGACCAGCGGCAGGAGCCCATCGGTGGCGAGGAGGCCGCCGACGAGCTGGGCCGCGTGGGCCAGCCGGTCCGGAGGCAGCCCCTCGCCCGGATCGAGATCGACCACGAGGGTCGTGGAGCGGGGTGCGCGGTCCGGGTCGCGCAGGTCGGTCTTCTCGGAGCCGTCGCCGAACCGCCACTGGGGGACGTGCAGCTCCAGCGCCGCGAGGTTGGCCAGATAGACGAGGGACGCGGTCGAGTCGGCCACCAGGTAGACGATGTCGCCCTCGGATCCCACGACCGTGCGGCGGGTCACCCACTCCGGGCAGCCAGCAGGCAGGTTCTTCTCGAAGAAGCTGAAGGCTCCGGGGCCGACGCCGTCGGGAAAGCGGACCCGGGTGAGAGCCCGGTCGGCGACATGGGGGAGCAGCGTCGGGGCGACCCGCAGGTAGTAGTCGATCACTTCGCCCTTGGTGAAGCCGTAGTCGGGATAGAGGACCTTCTCCAGATTGGTGAGGGTCAACAGCCGACCCTCCACCTCGGTGCGGATCTCACTGCGCGCGGCCATGGCCCGAGCCTAGACGCCGGGTTCGGACCGGCTGCGTAGGCTGCCGCACATGCAGTTGTCTCCCCTGGTCGACCCCGGTGCGGATCTCACCGACGAAGAGGTACGCCGCTATGCCCGGCACCTGATCCTCCCCGAGGTGGGACGGCAGGGGCAGCGACGGCTGAAGAACGCGCGCGTGCTGATGGTCGGGGCAGGTGGCCTCGGGAGCCCGGGGCTGCTCTATCTCGCCGCTGCCGGCGTCGGCACCATCGGAATCATCGACTTCGACGTGGTCGACGAGTCGAACCTCCATCGGCAGGTCATCCACCGCACCGGGGATATCGGACGGGCCAAGGTCGAGTCGGCGGCGGAGGCCGTGGCCCGCGTCAACCCGCTGGTGCAGGTCATCAGGCATGCGGAGCGGCTGGACGCCACCACGGCCCCCGGCATCATCGAAGGCTATGACCTGGTCGTCGACGGCACCGACAACTTCCCCACCCGCTATCTGGTCAACGATGTGTGCGGCCTGCTCGGCAAGCCGCATGTGTGGGCGTCCATCTTCCGATTCGACGGCCAATTGAGCGTGTTCTGGGCGGGTCGCGGGCCGTGCTATCGCTGCCTGTTCCCGACACCGCCTCCGCCCGGCGCGGTGCCGAGTTGTGCCGAGGGTGGGGTGCTGGGCGTCCTGCCCGGGCTCCTCGGGACGGCGCAGGCCAACGAAGCGATCAAGCTGATCGTCGGGATGGGGGACCCGCTCGTCGGCCGGGTGGCGATCCATGACTCCCTCCGGGCGACCTGGCAGGAGATCGGGGTGCGGGCCGATCCGCGGTGTGCCCTGTGCGGTGAATCTCCCACCGTGACCGAGCCCATCGACTATGTGGCGTTCTGCGCCGGGCCGGCGGTTGCCACCGACGAGGGGCCCCTGCCCGAGGTGTCGCCCCGGGAACTCGCCGCGCTCCTGGTCTCCGACGAGCGGGTCACGCTCGTGGACGTCCGCGAACCGCACGAAAGGGAGATCAACCGGATCGACCGCGCGATCGGCGTACCGAAGGGGCTGTTCGAAACAGGGGAGGCCTGGGCGATCCTGCCGGACGGGCCCCTGATCGTGCACTGCAAGAGTGGCGCCCGGTCCGCGCAGGTGCTCCGCACCCTCACGGCCGCGGGTCGGGAGGCTCGCCACCTGGCCGGCGGAATCGATGCGTGGATCGAGGAGATCCAGCCGGATCTCGCGCGCTATTGAGCGACGACGAGGGACGATTCGCCCGCAGACGCCGATCGGCGGCCCCCGGGAGGGAGCCGCCGATCAGTGTGTCCAGGCGCAGGGCGCCATTTGATTCAGATTCAGAGAAGGCGAACCTTGTCCGCCTGGGGACCCTTCGGGCCCTGAGTGGTATCGAACTCGACCCGCTGACCCTCTTCGAGAGTCCGGAAGCCGGTGGTCTCGATAGCGGTGTAGTGAACGAAAACGTCGTCGTTGGGTCCGCCGCCATCGACAGCAATGAAGCCATAACCCTTTTCGGCGTTGAACCACTTGACGGTTCCCTGTGCCATGTCTTTCTCTTCCTTGTTGCTCCTGGTATCGCTGGTGCGACACCACACACTGCTGGGGCGCAGCCCGTCGAAAACCCGGGACCAACCCCAAAGCGCGACGCAGAGACGTACCTGCAGTGCACCAACCTTTGCACACTCGCGGGCACAAGGGAACACAGGACGACTGAAATGTCGCTAAATCCCCTTCGCCCAGAGTGAACGGATAGGAGATGGGTCGCAGCCGGCGGCGCTGATCTCCGACCAAAAGTGTCGGACGCGTCTGCTTGGCTGGAGTCGATCAGAAGGAGGGTCATGGCGGGCTTCACACTGCAACGCGGACGACGGCTGGAGGGATCGGAGCCGGTGCTCGACCCCACCCAGGAACGGGTGGCGTCCCACCGCGACGGTCCGCTGCTGGTGTTGGCCGGCCCCGGGACGGGGAAGACCACCACCCTCGTGGAGGCCGTGGTGCGGCGGATCGGGGCGCAGGAGGATCAGGGGCGTACGCGCGTCCCGCTCGTCCTGACGTTCTCCCGCCGGGCGGCGGCCGACCTGCGCCTGCGGATCGCGGCGCGCCTGGGGCATTCGACCGTCACGCCGATGGCGATGACGTTCCACGCCTTCTGTTTCGCGCTGCTGCGACGCTTCGCCCCGCTGGCCGAGGAAGGGCCGGGCTGGCGCCTGCTGACCGCCCCCGAGCAGGAATTCCGGGTGCGCGAAACCCTGGGCGGGCTCGATCCTGCCCGCCATGCCTGGCCCGAGTCGGTGGTTCGGGCGCTCGACACCCGCGCGTTCGCGGGAGAGGTGCGGGCGGTTCTGGCGCGCACCCGCCAGCTCGGGCTGGATCCCGAGGACCTCGTGGAGGTGGCCACGGACGCCGGTCGGCCGGAATGGGCCGGAGTCGGGCGATTCATGGCGGAATATCTGGATGTGCTCGACTTCGAGCAGGTCCTGGACTATCCGGAGCTGGTGCACCGCTGTCGGATCCTGCTCACCGAGGCGGACGTCCTGCAGACCCTGCGCAGCGAATTCGATGGGATCTATCTGGATGAATATCAGGACACCGATGCTGCCCAGGCGTTGTTGATCGCACAGTTGGCCGGGCCGGGAGGCACGGTCGTGGGGTTCGGTGATCCGGATCAGTCGATCTATGCCTTCCGTGGAGCCCAGGCCAGGGGGATCCTCGACTTCCCCGACCAGTTCCGCACCGCGAGTGGCGAGCCGGCGCCCATCGTGGCGCTCGCCACCACCCGACGGTTCGGCCTGCGCATCGCGGACGCGACGCGACGCATTGCCGACCGCCTGCCACTGGCGCGGCCCCTGCCCGCCGACGTGCTCGAGCAATTCCGGCGCCCGCTGCTCCATCCGGAGAGCGTCCGGGGTCGGGTCGAGGTCTATCACTATGAGTCGGCTGGTGCCGAGGCCGAGCACATCGCCGACCTCCTGCGTCAGGCCCACCTCCACGATGGGGTTCCGTGGGGTGACATGGCGGTGCTGGTCAGGTCGGGTCGACGCAACCTGCCCGGGCTCTCGCGGGCCCTCATCGCGGCCGGCGTGCCGATCGAGGTCGCCGGTGACGAGATCGCGCTGTCGGCGGAGCTCGCGGTGCGACCTCTGCTCCTGGCGCTGGAAGTCGCGCTTTCGGCCGATGGACCAGACTCCGATCAAGCCGCCCGGCTGTTGCTGTCACCGCTGGGCGGGCTCGACAGCTTGGGGCTGCGGCGGCTCGGCCGGATCCTCCGGGAGGCCGAACGCAACGAATTGGCCGGGGCCGCCCTGCCCTCCCTGTCCGCCGACCTCTGCCGGCGCGCATTGTCCGAGCCGGCGTGGCTCGCCGAGTGCCGAACTGCTGCCGCCGGGGATCATCCGGAACTGGCGCGTGCAGCCGAGCTGGCCGACCTGATCGACCGTGCCCGGGAGCGCATCGCTGCGGGCGGCACGGCCGAGGAGGTGCTGTGGGAGCTGTGGTCGGGGACGGAGTGGCCCGGCAAGTTACGAACCGATGCCCTGCGCGGCGGCGACACGGGCCGCCGGGCCGACCGGGACCTGGATGCGGTGTGTGCCCTCTTCGACGTCGCGGGACGATCCGAAGAGCTGGTGGGGGCCCGGGGCGTGCAGTCCTTCCTCGCCGAGGTCGAGTCCCAACAGATTCCGGCCGATACCCAACGAGAGGCCGATGTCAGGGGGCGTGGCGTGCGGCTGATGACGGCCCACCGGGCCAAGGGCCTCGAGTGGCGCCTCGTCGTCGTGGCCTCGGTCCAGGAGGGGATCTGGCCCGACCTGAGGGTCCGCGGATCCCTGCTCGACGCCGACAGGCTGGGCATGACCGGCGACCGTCCGGGGCTCCTCGACCCCCTGCCGTTGTCGGTGCGGCTCGCCGAGGAACGCCGGTTGTTCTATGTGGCGTGTACGCGGGCGCGCGAACGCCTGGTAGTGAGCGCGGTGGAGGGCACCGAGGGGGAGGGCGACCAGCCTTCCCGCTTCGTGGCCGAGCTCGGTGTCATGCCACAGCCGATTTCCGGCCGGCCGCAGCGACCCCTGACTCTCGGGGCACTGGTGGGCGAACTCCGCCGACTCAGCGTGGACCCCGAGGCGAGCCCCGCTCTGCGGGATGCCGCCGCGGTGCGCCTCGCCCGGCTCGCGGATGCGGTCGACGATGACGGACGGACCCTGGTGCCGGCGGCGGATCCCCACCGTTGGTGGGGGATGCGCGCCGTCACCGTTGCGACGACCAGCGTGCTCCCTGCCGACGAGCCGGTCCGGATCTCCGGGTCGACGTTGGGTTCCCTGCTGATGTGTCCTCGCCAGTGGTTCCTGAGCCGGCGCGCAGCAGCCGAACCGGCCCGGCGCAGTGCCGCCAGCTCGGGCGATGTCCTGCATGTGCTCATGCGTCATGCTGCGCAGGAGGAGATCCCGGCGACCGACCTGATCGATCATCTCGACCTGGTGTGGGATCGACTGGGCTTCGACGCGACCTATCTGTCGGCGGTCGAACGCGGCGAGGCCGAAATGATGCTGGAGCGGTATGTGAATTGGGAGGCCCCCAACGCCCACCGTGAACTGCTCGGGGTCGAGGTCCCGTTCGAGGTGCGCGTTGCGGTGGGCGACGACGTGGTGATCCTCCACGGTGCCGTGGACCGGTTGGAGCTCACGAGTGAGGGGCTGCAGATCATCGACTTCAAAACTGGTCGGACCAAGCCCGACAAGCGTGATCTCGTCACGCACGAACAGTTGGGGGTCTATCAGCTGGCGGCGGCTTCCGGGGCCTTCGATGAGTTGGCGCCGGGCGAGCGACGGCTGGCCGGAGCCGAGCTCGTGATGCTTCGCCATGGCCAGGGCAAGGATCTGGCCGACTATCCGGCGGTGTTCCCGCAGGATTCCCTCACCCGGGTGCCGCATGTCGCGGATGACCCGCCCGAACTGAGCGCGGGCCATCCCACCTGGGTCCACATTCGTCTCGCCGAGGCCAACCGCATCATTCGCGCCGAGGAATTCTCGGCGAAACGATGCGTCGCCTGCAAGTGGTGCGCTTTCGCCACCAGTTGCCCGGCCCGCAGCCAGGAGGTGCTGTCATGAGCGAGCCGACCTCGGTCCTGCGCCGCCGGCTGACCGACCCCAGGGAGCTCTCGGACGCCCTGGGGATCCCGTTCTCCGATCAACAGCTGCAGGCCATCACCGCTTCGACCCAGCCGGGCGTGATCATCGCCGGGGCGGGGTCCGGCAAGACGACCGTGATGGCGGCCCGGGTGGTGTGGCTGGTCGGGATCGGTGCGGTGCGGCCCGAGCAGGTCCTCGGTCTGACCTTCACCCGCAAGGCCGCCGCGGAGTTGTCGGGACGCATCCGCGCCGCGCTGCTGCGGGCCGGCGTCCTCGATACGTCGGGGGTGGACGAGGTCGGTGAACAGGTGGTGCTGACCTACGACGCGTTCGCCGCTCGACTCGTGTCCGAGCACGGACTGCGGATCGGTGTCGACGGGGATCGCGCGATGATCACCGGGGCCACGCGCTATCGGTTGGCGAGTCGGATCGTGTCGGGAGCGGCCGGACCGTTCGAGTTGCTCTCGCGGTTCCGGCCCATCACGCTGGCCGAGCGCGTGCTCAAACTGGATGCCGACCTGCAGGCCCACCTTGTGGATCGTCGCGCGCTGGATCAGCATGCGCGCCAATGGCGGCTCGCGTGGGGCGAGGCACCCCTGAGCCGGACCCGGCGGCCCTATGTTGCGGTCACCAAAGCCGAGCAGGCACTGGCCGAGCGGCTCGAACTGGCCAGCCTCGTCCACGACTTCCAGGCGCTGAAACAGCAACTCGGCGTCGTCGAGTTCGCCGACCAGATGGCCGTGGCTGCGCGCCTCGTCGACGAGGTTCCGGAAGTGGCCGACCTGGTGCGTCAGCAGTTCCGGGTGGTGCTGCTCGATGAATACCAGGACACGTCCGCCGCGCAGGCTGCTCTTCTCCAGGGGCTGTTCTCCGGAGCCGCTCCCGCCACCGGTCGGGGCCACCCGGTCACGGCTGTCGGCGATCCGTTCCAGGCGATCTATGGCTGGCGCGGTGCGGCGGCGAGCAACATCCTGCAGTTCTCCACCGATTTCCCCGGGCCCGACGGGTTTCCGGCGGCGGCCTTTGCGCTCACGGTGAACCGGCGCTCCGGCCATCGCATCCTTGCGGTCGCGAACGAACTCGCCGCCGACCTGCGGAACGATCCGCTGCTGGCGGGGCAGGATTCGGGCGACTCGATGCTCGTCGCCCCGGAGGACGCGTCTCCCGGAGAGGTGTCGGCTGCTCTCTTCGACACCTGGAACGAGGAGGTCGCGTGGCTGGCCGACCAGGTGGTGGCCGCCCGGTCCGACGGTTCGGTGGGCGCTTGGTCGGACATCGCCGTCCTGACGCGACGGAACGCCGACATCGGGGCGCTGTATGCGGAGCTGGTCGGCCGCGACGTCCCCGTCGAGATCGTGGGGTTGGGAGGGCTCCTGTCGCTGCCCGAGGTGCGTGACGTGGTGGCGACCCTCCGGGTTCTGGATGACGTGACGGCCAACCCGGAGGTCATTCGCCTGCTCGGGGGCGCGAGGTGGGGGATCGGGGCCCGCGACCTGGCGCTCCTCGGCCGGCGGGCCCGTGCTCTGGCGCGCGACCGGGATCCGGCGGAACCGTTCGATGATGCGCTGCTGTCCGCCCTGGAGGGGGCGGTCGCCGAGGTCGACCCGACCGAGGTGATCAGCCTCCTGGATGCCGTGACCGATCCGGGGACGCTGCCCTATTCGGCGGAGGCCCGGATCCGCTTCGACCTGTTCGCCACCGAACTGGCCGAGCTGCGATCGCATGCCGATGAGCCCGTCCTCGACCTGACCCGGCGCGTCATCGCCGTGCTCGGCCTCGACGTCGAATTGTTGGCCACGCCCCGCAACGCCCGGACCGGCCGGCGCAACCAGCTCGCTGTCTTCGTCGACGCGGTCGCCGACTATGTCGATGTCGACGGTGATGCATCGCTCGGGGGGCTGCTGGCCTATCTGAAAGCGGAGGAGGACCACGGCACCGGGCTGGAGCGGGCCACGCCCTCCGACAGCGACTCGGTCAAACTGCTGACCGTGCACAAGGCCAAGGGCCTGGAGTGGACCATGGTGTTCCTTCCCGCCCTGGTCAAGGGAGTGTTTCCCTCCGACCGGGTCACCGACAACTGGGTGAACCGGGCCGAGGCGGTGCCGGCCGACCTCCGAGGCGACAGCCAGTCGATCCCCCAACTGACCGAGGCGACCAACGAGGCGATCGGCACCTATGCCGATGCGCTGAAACAGCAGCAGGCCCAGGCCGAGGACCGACTCGGCTATGTGGCCGTGACCCGGGCGAAACGCCGGCTGATCGGTTCGGCCCACATCTGGAGGGAAGGGAACCAGCGGCCCCGCACCCCGTCGCCCTATTTCACCGCGATCCTGGCGGAGGCCGAACTCCAGGGTCGGGTCCTGGCCCGCACAACCGAGCCCACGCCCGATCAGCGGAATCCGCTCGAGGTGGCCGAGGCACCCGTCCCGTGGCCGAAACCTCTCGATCCCGATGAGAGCGCGCGCCGGCAGGCGGCAGCCGTTGCCGTCGCGGCGTCGCGGGCACGGTTCGCCGAGACGGGCAGCTATGAGTTGCCCGGTGGGGGCCCGGTGCTCCTCGACGAGGCCGAGACGATTGCGGGATGGGATGCCGATGTCGACCAGTTGGTGGCGGAGGCACGCGAATCGCGGCGGGGCCGGCGTACCGTCGCCCTCCCGAGCTCGCTGTCGGCCACCGGGCTGCTGACGGCGGCCAGATCTCCCGAGGAGTACGCCGCAGCGCTCATCCGCCCGATGCCCGGCCCCCCCAGCCCCCGGGCGCGGTTCGGCACTCGGTTCCACCAGTGGGTGGAGCGTCACTACGCCACCCGCGGGGCGACTGTCCCCCTGGTCGACACCGAGGACCTGCCGGAGCGGGTCGAGGAAGTGGCCGCCGACGAGCGTGAGCTCAGGAGCCTCTGCGAAAAGTTCGCCGCGGGCGCCTTCGGTGAACGCGTGCCCCACCGGATGGAGGTGGCGTTCGTGCTGATGCTGGACGGGCTGGCGTTGCGGGGACGGATCGATGCGGTCTATCGCAGCGACGACCCGGCGTACTCCTGGCAGGTCGTCGACTGGAAGACCGGCCGCGCCGATGACACGGATCCGGGCCAGCTCGCGCTCTATCGGTTGGCCTGGGCCGATCTCATGAGGATCCCCGTGGAGGAGGTCGATGCGGCGTTCTATCTGGTGCGCAGCGATACCGTCCTGAGGCCCCCGCTGCCCGACCCCTCGGAGATCGTGCGGGGCGCGTTACCCTGACGGGCATGGAGAAATGGCGGGGGGTGGGCGCGCTCGACCGGGCCGACCAGCACCGACGTGACCCGGACTGGGTCGCGCGCCAGTGGGCCCGGCGGGATGCCCAGCTGCTGCGGGTCGACTCCGAGGACCGGATTGCTGCCGACCCCGACGGGGCCGGGCCGCGGGGCGTCCGCGCGGAGGGTGCCTTCGACCCCGAGCGCCACTTCCTGCTCGGCCTCGCCGCCGGCGTTCCGTGGTTCACCACCAACGCCGAACCCGACGGGCCGACCGCCTCGCTGCGTCGCATCGGTGCGGTGGCCGAGGGCCTCGCCCTCGAGCTGACGGTCGGGGCGACAGCCCTCACCGCCTGGCACCGGCTCGAACCCCACTGCTCCGCGTGTGGGACCCGGACGACAGTCGAATCCGGGGGGACGAACCGTCGCTGCCCGGCGTGCGGCCGGGTGCACTTCCCACGTCAGGATCCTGCGGTGATCGTGGCGGTGCTCGATCCCGACGACCGGATCCTCCTGGGCCGCCAACCGACGTGGGCGCCGGGACGGATGTCGGTGCTGGCCGGCTTCGTCGAGGCCGGCGAATCCCTCGAGCAGGCCGTCCACCGGGAGATCCACGAGGAATCCGGCGTGCGTCTCACGGAGGTGCAATATTTCGGGTCCCAACCGTGGCCCTTCCCGCGTTCGCTGATGGTGGGCTTCGTGGCCCGGGCCGAGAACGAATCGTTGGCTGTGGCACGGGACGAGATCGAGGATGCGGCCTGGTTCACCCGCGATGAGGTGGACGACTCGGTCCTGGCCGGCCGGCTGATCCTTCCCGGTGAGGCCAGCATCGCCCATCGCCTGATCAGGGCCTGGTCGACTCGGGAAGTGTCCGCTCACCGGCAGCCGGACCGATGACTCCGGTCAGTCGTCGTCACCTGCTGGCCGCTGGCCTGGGAGCCGGGGTCGCGCTGGGGCTGGCACCTGGCGTGGCCTCCGCGGCCCCCGGTCGCGCCGGCGTACGCCAGCCCGAGATCCGTCCGCGCAGCGAATGGGCCGAGGGTTCGAACCCGACGGGCCCGCTGCAGGAGGAGGCACCCGGCGACGTCCGATTCCTGGTCATCCACCATTCGGAGAGCCCCAACTCCGAAACTCCGGCGAGCATCCCGGGGCGACTGCGCGGGTTCTACAGCTTCCACACGGGCACCAAGAAGTGGCCCGACGTCGCGTACAACTTCTTCGTGGACCCGTTCGGCCGCATCTGGGAGGGACGCCGGGGGAGTCTCGCCGGGCCGGTGCGGGGAGATGCGACAGGAGGGAGTCAGGGGTACGCCCAACTGGCCTGTTTCATCGGTGATCACACCCGGACCCCTCCGACGGAGGAGGCGATGCAGGCCATGTCGGAACTGGTGGCCTGGCTCGCGGATCGCTATGCGATCGACCTGGCCGCCGGCCCGACCATTCGATTCACCAGCCGAGGCTCGAACCGCTGGCCCGAAGGGACCGAGGTCACGACCGATCCGGTGGTGGGACATCGCGACATGTCCATGACGTCCTGCCCCGGGGACGCGCTCTATCCGCTCGTTCGGAGCCGGATCCTGCCCGAGGCGCTGACCCTGCTGCGTGGCGTTGAGCAGACGACACCGACACCGACACCCACACCGACTCCATCCCCGGAGCCTCCGGCTGGCCCCCGCGCCGATGAGCCGACCGCGAGTGCCTCGCCGAAGGCCAGGATTCCCACCTCGGCCGGGCCCACCGCAACAGCACCCGGGACGACACCGCCGGCCCCCGAGTCGGGGGGCACGTTCGAGCAGGCGCTGCCGATCGGAGTCGGAGCCGCAGTGGTGGCCGGGGGAGCGGCCGTCGCTGCCGTGGTGGCGAAGCGACGCCGCTCCTAGGGGGACCGCAGCCGTCCCAGCCCGGACGCCCGCTCCGCCGGCCGCGACACCGCCCTGGCGAAGGCCTCGGGCGAGCCGATCACCTCAACGTGTTCGCTGGCCCTGGTCACGGCCGTGTAGACGAGTTCCCGGGTCAACAACGGGGATTCCACCGGAGGTAGGACGAGGGTGATCCGGCGGAACTGACTGCCCTGCGACTTGTGCACCGTCATCGCATGGACGGGCTCGAACGCATTCAGCTCAAGAGGCGTGTGGAGTCTGGGCACCCCACCCCTGGCGAAGGCGGCGCGCGGACCCGAAGGAGTGCGGACGATGACGCCGGTGTCGCCGTTGTAGAGCCCGACGTCCGGATCGTTCTCGGTGATCATGATCGGTAGCCCCGGATAGAGATCGCCCGTCGGCCCGTAACCGCTGATGGCACCGCGCAGCCAGTCCTGCACGAGGCGTTCCCACCTCGAGACCCCGAACGGACCGGAGCGGTGGGCGCACAGCACCCGGTGTTGCTCCAGGGCGTTCAGGGCCTTCCGGGCGTCACCGGTGTCGGCTGCCGCGTGCATGGCGCGGCCCGCCTCGACCACCTGGTCGCGGATGGCGGCTGCGGTGGCGGGGCTGAGGTTGCTGCCGGCAGGGCTGAGGCGTACATCATCGGCACCGCTCAGCAGGACCTCGACCGCCGCATCCGCGTCACCTGCCCGAATGGCCCGTGCGAGCCGACCGATCCCGCCCTGGAATCGCCACGTGTAGCTCAGGGTCGCCACGCCGGCGCCGGTGGGGAGGGCCGGCGGCCGTTCCCGGTCGGCCACCTCGGCCAGCGACGTCAGCATGCGGTCGGGGGTCGGGGGCACCGCGCGGGTGATATCGGCCAGGACTGCGCCGGCATCGACCGGCGTGAGCTGGTCGGGGTCGCCCACGAGGACGAGCCGGGCGTGGGGGCGCAGTGCCTGCAGCAACAACGCCATCTGCGACAGCGAGACCATCGACATCTCGTCCACGACGACGAGTTCGTGGGGCAGCGGGTTATCGGGGTTGTGGCGGGCGTGGGCCTGGCCGGGGCGTACGCCCAGCAGCCGGTGCAGGGTGAGCGCGTCGGGAACGGCCGTCGAGGACCAAGGAGCCGGCAGGTCATCGACCGACCGACGGACAGCCTCTTCCAGCCGGGCGGCAGCCTTGCCCGTCGGTGCGGCCAGGGCCACGACAGGCGGCGTGTCGTGCAGCGCCTCGTGCAGGGCGAGGATCTTGGCCACCACCGTGGTCTTGCCCGTCCCGGGGCCACCGGCCACGACCGTGACCTGATTGAGCGCGGTCATGGCCGCGGCCAGCCGTTGATGGGGTGGTTCATCGGCCGGTAGGGCCTGATCATCGAACAGGGCATCCAGTTCGCGTCGGAGCCGTGGGAGGGGGGCAAGGGGCACCGTCTCGACCGAGCGCTGCTCGAGCTGGTGACGGACCACCTCTTCGGTGCGCCACCAGCGCTCCAGATAGAGGAGGTCGTCGACGAGACGCAGCGGCTGCCCGGACGACCCTCCGGCCTTCGCTGCGGCAACAGCCGGAGAACGCCTGATCGCCTCCACCCAGACGTCCGGATCCGGCCACGGGAGTGCGTCGGGAACCTCCTCGAGGGTGGCCATCACCTGTTCGGCGAGTCGGGTTACGTCGAGGCAGACCGAACCGCTCCGCAGCGCCCTCACGGCCAGGGCGATCGCGAGACGGACGGAATCATTCGGCTCGGTCCACAGATCGCCGATGAGGCGAGCAGTGTGGACGTCTGCGGGGGCGAGGACACCCGCAGCGTTGAACTCGGCCAGGAGGCCGGTGGCCCCCAGGACCTGATCGGCAGTCGTCATCGGGTCTCCTGGTGGCCGGCGAGCAGGTCGGACAGCTCAGTGACGAGGGCGGCCGGCGGATGCCACGAGAACACGCCGCACGGCATGCCGTCCACCACGGGCGTGTCGGGCCCGGCCATCCCGCGGACGAAGAGGTAGGCAACGCCTCCCAGATGCTCCTCCGGTCGATATCCCGGCAGTCGCCAGCGCAGGAACCGGTGCAGCGCCACGGCATAGAGGAGTGCCTGCAAGGGATAGTGGGCGTCCATCATCGCGGTGGCCATGGCCGCGGGGGCATAGTGACCGACCATGAGAGGGGTCTCGTCGTCGAGTGGACCGAGCCAGTTGGTCTTGTAGTCAACGATGAGGTGGCGCGTGTGCTCCCCGTCGGTGACCCGGAAGACCGCATCGATCGAGCCCACGAGGAAACCCCGGAGCACTTCGTCGCCCAGCAGTGGATCGACGAGCCGGTCGGCATAGGGCGCGAGCAGGTCCGTGTCGGGGAGGTGGCGACGCAGTACGCCGGCGATCTCGGAGAGCAGCACTCGGCGTGTGGGTTGGTCGCCGCCGGCCAGGGCGTACTCGAAATCGAGCTCGGCCAGCCGATCCTGCGCCGGAAGGTCACACAGCCGACGCCCGGGCGCGATGGCTCCGAGCGGCGTCAGAATGGCCGGGAGCAGAGCCTCGGTCAGTTGGGTGACACCGAGAGGGTCGGCGGTCGGAGCCCCGACGGGCATCCTGCTCAACCACTGGGCTGCCTGCACTCCGACCTCGGCCGTCAGATCAGCAGCTCCGGGGTCGAACGTTTCATAGATCGCGTGCACGAGGTTGCCGAAGGCGGGACCTCGGGGCAGACGGGCCATGGGCGACTCCTGCGCCAGTTCACCCACCAGCACGGTCCCGGACGCCACCTCGGCGGCCGGCTCGTCCCCAATCGTGTGGAGCTCGTCGTCCTCCCGGGTTTCGAGGGGAGTGCCGACCGGACCTACCTCATGGGCCCGCGCGGTCAAACCGGAATAGGACGTTCGGCGCCACTCGGTGTCGATCGAGCGCCCGAACAACCGCGGCCGCAGCTCCGGTAGGGGGTCCGCCAGAGCGGCCGGTGCCTCCGGTTGCACGATGCCCACCTGTTGCACCACGACCCCGGGCGGATGCAGGAGATCGGCGGGGGAGTCATGACACGGGTAGGCGGCGCGCGGGTTCGGGTCGCCTCCGCGGAACAGCATCCGATGCAGGGGTGCGGACGGAGTGCGACCATGGAGGCCGGCCCACCACACCACGAGCTGGCACTGGGCACGGGTGGCTGCGACATAGAGCAACCGCAGCCGCTCCGCGGCCTCATCGGCCTGCGCAACGTTCCACGCGCGTGACCGGTCGCTCCCGCCCGGAGCCAGATAAAGATGGCGCCGGCCCTCCCGGTGGAAGGTGAACGGATCCTTGTGGGGCTTCTTTTCGAAGATCTCCCATTGATCGGGCAGGTAGACGAGGGGAAATTCGAGGCCCTTCGCCTGATGGATGGTCATGACCCGAACGGCGTCCTCATCGGTTTCGATGCGCCGGATGCGCTCCCGTCCGCCCTCGGACTCGTGTTCGATCTGTTCGGCGAACCACTCGATGAGCGCGGTCGTTCCCATCCGGTCGCGCATCTGGGCCGTGTGCAGGATCTCGCCGATGTGGCGCAGGTCGGTGAGGCTGCGTACGCCGTCCGGACGGCGCAGAATGCGTTCGGCCAATCCGGAGCCCATCATCGCTTCCACGAGGCCGGCCACCCCGTGGTCGGCGAGGGTGTGTGACCAGGCCCTGATGCGGGTGGACAGCTTCGCGAGCTGCTCCTCGTCGGCGTTGACGAGCTCGACGAAACTCCAGCCGAGGAATCCGGTCAACGCGGTCTCCCGCACCCGCTCGGACCGGGGTGATTCACAGGCTCGCAGGAGTGCCAGCCAGTCCTTGGCCTCCTGCGTGGCGAAGACGCTGCTGGCACCCGTATGGACCGCGGGAATGCCCGCCGCCGCCAGGGCCGCACGGATCTCCTCGGCCGCCCAATTGGACCGCACGAGAACGGCGATGTCGCCCGGGCGCGCTCGGCGTGCGGCGCCGGCTCCCAGCCGGAGGGACACCTCGGTTGCGAGAACCCGGCCGATATCGGCCACGAGGTCTTCCGTGATCGTCCGCCGCAGCTTGCTGATCGTCGGCCTCGGCCCGGTGTCGCCGCGTTTCGGGGCCGGCGGCAGCGTACGCAGCCGCACGGGCGCACGGAGCTCGGGATCGGCCGCGGTCAACCGGGTCTCGGCATGATGCGCGTGCACAGGGCGCACCATGATGCGGTCGTCACCGAGACGGGCGCCCCCGAACCAGCCGTGGAGCGCCTCGATCAGTCGACCGTCGCTGCGCCAGTTGGTGTCGAGCGTGTGGTGGTGGGCTCCCGGGGTGTCGATGGCTGCCAGGTAGGCGTTGACATCGGCGTGGCGGAACCCATACACCGCCTGCTTGGGGTCACCGATGAGGATCATCGTCGACTGGCCCGAGAAAGCCAGGTCGAGGATCTCCCACTGCACCGGATCGGTGTCCTGGAACTCGTCGACGAGCACGACCGGGAACCGCTGCCGGACGCTGGCACGCACCGCCTCGGCGAGATCGGGGTCGGGATCGGAGTCCGGGGTGACCCGCCCCCGCAGCAGGTCCCGCAGGCGGAACTGCAGGTCGGAATAGGTGAACAGCCCGAGCGCGGCCCGGCGCCGGGCGACCTCGCGACGCACAGCGGCTGCGAAACTCAGCTGGCGGGCGTACGCCGGCAGCTCTTCCGGATCGGGAGCGAGCGGACCGTCGAACTCCGAAACCTGGGCAGCGATCTCCTGGGCCGCGGCCCAGGAGAAATCGGGGGCATCGGCATCCCCGAAAGCCCGGAGCCAGAAGTCGGCGGCCACCTCCCGGACCAGGTCGTCGATGTTCTCCACATGGACGGCGTCGGCGTGATTGCCCGCCAGGATGCCCAGCCCGTCCAGCATCCGTCCACAGAACTCGTGCGTGGTCGTGATCGCCGCGGCGTCGAAATCGGCCAGCGCTGCCGTGATGTGTTGCAGTCGCTCGCGCAGGGCATCGGGCGAACCGGTGCACAGCAGGCGGTCCACCTCATCGGGCCCGGGGTCGCCTCCCGCCAGAACCCGCTCCAGGGCAGCCTCGGAGTCGGTGAGACGGCCGCGGATGCGTTCGCGCAACTCACCCGTGGCGGCCCGGCTGAAGGTGATCATCATGAGTTGGCCCAGCGGCAGCCCGTCGGCCACATAGCGTGCGGCGAGGGCGGCGATGGTGTAGGTCTTGCCGGTTCCGGCGGAGGCCTCGAGCACATGCGTGCCGATGGCGGGCAGGGGACCGGTGACCCGGAAGGCAGACGCGGTCACAGCTTTCCTTCCGCATCGAGGAGTGGGTTCCAGATTCGGCGGGCGAGTGACCCGAACGCGGAGAGGTTGGCGATCCGATCGCGTGGATCGGCGGGCTGACTGTGGAGACTGGTGAGCCAATCGGTCAGCCCGAAGCGGGCCCAGAGGTCGTCGTGCTCCCACTGCCATTGCTTGAGCACCCGGTCGGCTTCGCCGTCCCGTCGTCCGGCTTCGGCCTCGACCGCTGCAGTCTTGGGCGGCAGGGGGATCAACTCGCTGGAGCCTCGCACCCGGAGAGAGATCAACTCCTGGAGCCTGGCTCTGGCGTCCGCCTCGGCGACAGGGCCGAGCAGGGTGCCTCGGCCGTCCCGACCGATCGTCGCCGCCCGCCACTGGGTGGCGGGTTCGGCCGTCTTGAGCGCGAGCAATTCGATCCAGGAGCGCAGGCGTTGCCGGCCGGACAGCGAGGAATAGCCGGTCCGCAGCAGCGTGCGGTCCCGGATGCCCGCCACGAGACCGGTCACGTGATAGCGGCCGAGGTCGACGGAGATCCACCGGCTGTCGGCCGGCAGCTCGAGCCAGGGCGAGGCCTTGTGACGGATGGCGGTCACGCGATCGGCAATGCGGGCCAGCGCCTGGGCCCCTCGCGCCCGTGGTGGCAGGTCGCCGCGCACGAACTCGGCGGTTTCGATGGCCCGGAGGTCGACGCCGGTGAGGTGGGCCCGCAGCATGCGCTCCCCGATGGCCCATTCGTCGAGACCGTCGAGCTCGATCGGGATCTCATCAGGCTGACGGGAATCGGACGACCACGTGGTCAACTGGGCGCGTCGTCGCAACAGGTGCTTCGCCGGATGGTCGAAGAATTCGACCAGGTCGGCCAGATCGATCGTGATCCGGTCGCCGGTGAGCTCCTCCGGGGTGGTCAGGCCGGTGGTGTCGACGACTCGACGCGGATGGAGGGCTGGCCGATCATGAGTCCGCACGAGGGCCTGGGCGGCATTGCAGGCGATGGGGTCGAAACTGATGCGGCGGGGATGGAAGTTGGCGGGCGAGAAGGGCTGCAGGGGGTGGCGCACCTCCAGCTCGGACCAGGGATCGTCGATACAGAGCTCGGTGATGGCGGCCCTGACCTCGGCCAGGGGCACGGCCGGTGGGCGACGCTCTCCGGTCTGGGGGCTGGCCCCGGAATGGATGACCACGAGGTGGTCCCGCGCGGCGAGCACCGCGTCCAGGAGGATCTGGCGGTCCTCGCTGCGGGGATCCCGGTCGCCGATCCAGGGCTCTGCGGCCAGCAGGTCGTCACCGTCCCGGCGGCCGCGTCGCGGGAACGCTCCGTCGTCGAGGCCGAGCAGGATGACGGCCCGGTGGGGCACCGAACGCATCGGCGTCATCGTGCACAGCGTCAGCGAGCCCGTGCGGAAGTTGGCGCGGCTCGGTCGCCCGGCGAAGGCCTCGGCCAGGATGGCGCGGATGTCGCCCGGGGTGAGCAGCACCTCCGTGGCGTCCCCGGAGGCGCCCCGGCCCGCCTCGGCGAGGCGGCTCAGCTCCGTCCACGCATGGGTTCGCTGCCAGGTGTCCGACAATCCGACCTCCGTCACGAGATCGAGCGCGGATCGGCAGGCGACCACCCAGGTGTCGAGGGATTGCGGTTGGGAGAAGGAGTCGGCGATGGCCCGGAGGCGTGAGACCAGTTCGACCAGCCGGCCGATGAGATCGACATCGCTGGATTCGACATCGGCGAGACCGAGCACCGTGCCCTGCACCCGGTGGTCATGGTCATCCATGGCCACACCGAGAAGCATGCGTTCGAGCCCGGCTCGCCACGTGTTCTGGACATATCCGCCCATGGAGAAGCGCTGGCGATGGCCCTGATCGAGGCCCCACCGGACACCGGAGCGCGGAACGAGATCGCGCAGTCGTTCCAGGTCCTTCTCGCGGAAGCCGAAACACCGGGCGATGGGCGGGTCGGCGCACAGGTCGAGGATCTGGGACATCCCGGCGCGCGAGTCGCCGAGCAGGAGCAGTTCCTGCAGCGTGCGCAGCAGCGGATTCAGCTCACGCAGCGAACGATCGGCAAGGCGAACATGAAGGGCCTGGCCCGGGTGGGTCTCGCCGTCGGGCAGGCCGGCCAGGCCGAAGACGGCACTCATGAGGGGAGCAAATCGCTCGATGTCGGGACACATCACGATGAGGTCGCGCGGCTCGAGGTCGGGGTGGTCGGCGAGGAGGCCGAGCACCACCTCCCGGAGCACCTCGACCTGCCGGTCCGTGCCATGACAGGCATGGAAGCGAATGCTGTCGTCGGCCGGGTCGACCGGCTCGCGCAGCGGCTCGGTCACGTCGTTGCGGATCGCCGACTGCAGCCGGGCGAGCAGATGCGCGGAGGGCTCGGCCGGCGATTCGGGAAGGGGCTGGTCCACGGTGGGGACCGCGGCGAGGCACATCTGGAGTTCACGCGCTTCGCGGCCGAGACGGCGAATGAGTCGATGCCCGGGCAGGACAGTGGTCGGGTCGTCCCGTCGCGGACCGGGCCCGAGCTGCGCAACCGACCCCCGGACGCGGTCCCACACAGCGGGCGACGGATGGGGGAGCCACAGGTGCACGGCTCGATGCTCCGCCAGCGCCGACAGCAGGGAGGTCTGGTCGGGCGCAAGACGGGTCGCTCCGAACACCGAGATCCGGCCCGGCAGAGTCGACGCCGTCGGAGTCGAGCGGAGCAGGTTCACGGCCCGGTCCAGGCGCTCGACCGGGTCGGGGCCGCCGAGGTCACTCCGCAGGGCCCGCCACAGCTCGGCCTGCCACCGCGACGAATCAGGAAGCGGACTGCCCGTGGCGTCCACGTGGTCACCCATGCTCCAGCGACGCAGCAGCTCCGGGCGCTGCGCCGCGTAGGCCAGGAAGAGCCGGAAAACGCGCGCCGCTGTGGCGTACCGCCGGGCAACGGGGGAACCCGGATCGAGCTGGGACCGGATCGGCGCGGCCCACGACTGCCCGGACGTCTCGGTGAGGACCCGGAGGACGGCCAGGATGCCCCGATCGGGCTGCCAGGGGTCGAGGGCCGGGTCGATCTCCAGGACCTCGAGCACCGTGCGTCGCAGCAGGCGATCGAGATTCACGAAATCGATCCCCGCCGCCACACCATCACCCATTCCGGAAGCGCCCAGGGTGGCGGCCAGTGTCTGTGACAGCCACCGCTCGACCCCGGGCGTCGGCACCGACACGATCTCGGTGGCGAAGGGATCGGACAGGGGCGCCGACAGCACACCGGCCAGACCGGTCGCGAGCGCAGCGGTATGGGGGGCCCGATGGACGAACAGCCCGGGCACACCTTCGGAAGGGATATCGATCACCATGACACCGACACCCTAGACGGGCACTCCGACAATGTTTCTGGAGTGAGTCTGCGAGCGCAGCGAGGGTGAGCGAAGGAGAGGAAATGTCGGCGGCCCCGACTAGGGTGACGGCCGTGATGCAAGCCGACCCCGAAGCCCTGCTGGATGCCCTCGATCCCGAGCAACGACAGGTGGCGACCGCCCTCAGCGGGCCCGTGGCCGTCATCGCCGGTGCCGGCACGGGCAAGACCCGGGCCATCACGCACCGGATCGCCTACGGGGTGCAGAAGGGGGTCTACGCGCCGACGGCCGTCCTGGCCGTGACGTTCACCACCCGCGCCGCCGGCGAGATGCGCGGGCGACTCCAGCAGCTCGGCGTGAGTGGCGTCCAGGCCCGCACGTTCCACTCCGCGGCGCTGCGCCAACTGCAATATTTCTGGCCGCGTGCCTTCGGCGGCGAGATCCCGGCCGTCGTGGACAACCGCATGAGCCTCGTGGCCGAGGCCGCCGGCCGACTCCGCGTACCCGTGGACACGGCCGTGCTTCGCGATCTCGTCGGGGAGATTTCCTGGGCCAAGGTGTCGAATGTGGGCCCGGCCGACTATCCGGCGATTGCGGAGAGCTCCAACCGGGTGCTCGCCTCCGTGCGACCCGAGGTGGTGGCGCGTGTCTTCACCGGCTATGAGGAGGCCAAGCGGGACCGGGGCCGGATCGATTTCGACGACATCCTCCTGTGCACGGCGGCGATGCTGGCGGATCACGCCGATGTCGCGGATGAGGTACGCCGGGCCTATCGCCATCTGGTCGTGGACGAATATCAGGACGTCTCCCCGCTGCAGGAGACGCTGGTCAACCTCTGGTTGGGCGACCGGCGTGACCTGTGCGTGGTCGGGGACCCTGCCCAGACCATCCACTCATTCGCAGGCGCGCGCTCCGACTATCTGACCGGGTTCGCGCGGCGTCACCGGGACACGACCGTGATCCGCCTGGTCCGTGACTATCGATCGACTCCCCAGGTCGTCGAGGTCGCCAACGCGATCATGCGGCAGACGGGGCGCGAAGGAGCGGGATCGGCCAACGCCGTGACCGCGGTGACGCTCCAGGCCCAGCGCCCGCCCGGTCCGGCCCCGGAGTTCCTCGATGCACCGGATGAGGCAACCGAAGCCGCCCGGGTCGCGGACTGGCTGGCCGCTCGCCATGAAGCGGGGATCGATTATCGCGAGATGGCGGTCCTGTTCCGGATCAACGCCCAGTCACCCGCCTTCGAGCAGGCGCTGGCCGATCGCGGCATTCCCTATCTCGTGCGGGGGGCCGAGCGCTTCTATGAGCGACCCGAAGTGCGACAGGCTCTCGGGGTCCTCGGGGCCGCCATCAGGGCGGCCCGGTCCGATCAGGAGGAATCCGCGGCCGATGAGGTGCGGGCGATTCTCGGTGGGTTGGGCTGGACGTCGGAGGCACCCCAGGGCGGCGGCAAGCAGCGGGAACGCTGGGAATCCTGGTCGGCCCTGATCGGGGTGGCGGATGACCTCGTGGCCGCCGACGGCTTCACGACCCTGGAGGCCGTCGTCGACGAGCTGCAGCGCCGCGCGGCTGCCCAGCATGCCCCGGTCGCCCACGGCGTCACGCTGGCGACCATCCACTCGGCCAAGGGATTGGAGTGGGACGCGGTGGCCGTCGTGGGTGCACACGAAGGAACCCTCCCGTTCGTCCTGGCAACGAAGCCCCACGAGATCGCGGAGGAGCGACGGCTGCTCTATGTCGCGGTCACCCGCGCGCGCGAACACCTGCACATCTCCTGGTCCCGCAGTCGGGGCGGTTCGGGCAATCGGCAGCCGTCCCGATTTCTCGACGGCGTACGCCCGGAGTCCGCGCCCGCGCCCCGCGGGGCAACCCGTCGACGAGCCCGGGGGAGTGCGATGGCGGCCCGCTGTCGCGTGTGCGAGGGGAGCCTGTCGAGCGCCGCGGAGCGCAAACTCGGACGCCATGCCGATTGCCCCTCCAGCTATGACGAGCAGCTCCTGGCCGATCTGAAGGAGTGGCGTTCGGGGCAGGCGAAGGAGCAGAAGCTCCCGGCCTATTGCATCGTCACCGATGCGACGCTCGTAGCCCTGGCCGAGCAGGTGCCGACCGACGAGCGGGGACTGCTCGGGATCAGCGGCATCGGTCGGGTGAAGGCCGACAAATATGGTGCGGACCTGCTGGAGATGCTGCGCGGTGCGAAGTGAGCCGGAAAACTGGCGAACAATTTTCCCGAACGCGTGCAAAAGTCCTTGTCAAAAATAGATTGCATGCTGACCTGAGAGTTTCGTAAGCTGTCTCTTGCTTGCCCGAGGTGGGCTTGCGCATTGGCCCGAAACCCATGGACACCCGGAGAGGAGGGGGACCGATGATCACGATCGCGATGAATCAGACGGCATTGCTGCCTGCGGCCCCCGTGCTCTGTGGCGACCCGAAGCGCCTGTGGCGCGAACCGGGCGTCACCAATGCCGCCCAGCGGCAGAGCTATGCCCTCTTTACGGACCATGAGCGCTTCGGCGCCCCCAAGCGCAACCCCCTGGTGCCACGACCACGCGCCAAACTCGGGTAAGGACTACCCGCGTTTCGCCTCAGGCCGTGAACCCAGACCGGGATTCACGGCCTTTGTGTTTCCCGGCACAACTACTGCAGGCAAACACTATGAGGAGAAACGACATCATGAGCGTCCTGATCGACGAGACCGTGCTCACCGCGACCGGGCTGCCGTGTCATCTGGTCGATCCCGACATCTTCTTCGCCGAGGTCCCCGCCGAGATCGAGTTCGCCAAGACGCTCTGTGTCGACTGCCCCGCGCGGACGGAGTGCCTGGCCGGCGCGCTGTCGCGGCGTGAGGCCTGCGGCGTCTGGGGCGGCGAGCTGATCGTGAACGGCGTCGTGGTCGCCCGCAAGCGTCCGCGTGGTCGTCCCCGCAAGCAGCCGGTGGAGATCGTGCCCACCCCGCCGGCCGACCTGAAGGGCCCGATCACCGGGCGTACGCCGCGCAGCGACGACCGTCGCAACGCAGCCTGAGGTGCGAGGCATGGCCGAGTGAAACCCCAGCCGCAACGAGCGGCTGGGGTTTCGTCGCGTCAGGGGGTTCAGGCGTGCCAGTCAGGCAGGTAGTCGTCCAGGATGTCGCTGAACCGGGCGCGGACATCGAGCTGCGACAGCACCGCGATGCCGCCGAGCCACACCCGGTGGATCAGGGCGTAGGACGGCGGCAGGTTGAGTTGTTGCAGGACCTTGCCCTTGCTGTCGCCGACGCGCTTGAACTCGCGCTGCATCCACTCCCGGGTGAAGTGGAACTCCTCCACCTGGGCCGGTTCGAGGAAGGGGCTCAGATAATCCAGCAGCTCGCCGGGATCGATGTCGGCGGCATTCCGCGCGATGAAGCCCTCGGCTTTGAGACCCTCGGTCACGCTGTGGGCATCACCGCTGACGGCGATCCGCAGCAACCGCCCCATGGCGGGCGGCAGCCCGTCGGGCAGGCGGCTCACGAGGCCGAAATCAACCACGCCGAGTTTGCCGTCGGGCATCACCTTGAAGTTGCCGGGATGGGGATCCGCGTGCAGCACGCCAACCTCGGACGGCCCGGCGAACAGGAACTTCACGTAGCGCCGGCCCACCTCGTTGCGGCGTTCTTCCGGCCACTCGGCGGCGGCGGACAGCGGCTCACCGTCGATCCACTCGCTGACCATGACGCGCGAGGTGTGCGCCAGCACGCGGGGCACCCGGAACTCGGGATGGCCGGCGAAGCCCTCCGCGGCCTGCTGCTGATGGGCCGACTCGAGGTTGTAGTCCGTCTCCTCCAGGATGCGATCCACGATCTCGGCGATCAGGGGCTTGATCTCTATGCCGCCGGTCAGGGGAGACACCAGCCCTGTGATGCGGGAGAGCTGGCGCAGATCGCTCTCGAGCGCCTTGTCGGCTCCCGGGTATTGCACCTTGACCGCGACCTGCTCGCCCGTTTCGGCCCAGGTGGCCCGGTGGACCTGACCGATCGACGCAGCAGCGGCCGGCCGGGCGGAGAACTGGCTGAACTTTGTGCGCCAGTCGGGACCGAGTTCCCGGGCCAGGACCGCATGCACGCGGGAGGTCGGCATGGGCGGGGCGGAGTCCTGCAGCTTCTTCAGGTGCACCCGATAGGGGCCCGCGATGTCCTCGGGCAGCATCACCTCGAACATGCTCAGGATCTGGCCGAACTTCATGGCCCCGCCCTTGAGCTCGCCGAGGACGCGGAAGAGCTGCTCAGCGGTTTCGGCGCGCAACTGGGCGTTGACGGTATCGGCGTTCGCGCCGGCCAACCGGCGGCCCAGGCCTTTGGTGGCCCGGCCGGCCGCGCCGAGGGGGAGCGACAGCAGCCGGGAGCCGCGGCGGAAAGAGGAGCCGCTCACCTCGGATTCGGGTTCGGGCGGGGTGGGTCGAGCCATGGGCCCCATTGTGCCCCCTGTCGCGGCGGGTTCGGCCCCGGTCACCCGGCGAGGCGCAGTTCGCCGCACCCGCAGTCGGGGTGATGCGGCCAGTGCCGCTGGGCCAGCGCCCAGTTCCCGGGGCGGGTTTCGAGGGTCGCCCCCAGCGTTTCCGGGGGTACGCCGGCCAGCCAGGCCCGCACCTGGAGCAGGGCCGTGGTGGCTGCCCACGCGGTCAGCTCGGGTGTCGGCCGGATCTCGACGCGGCAGAGCTGCGCCAGCACCTGGGGCCAGGCACTGTCGCGAGCGCGCACCAGGTCCTGGCAGCGGGTGCAGCAGGTCTCGCCCGGCACGACGAAGGGACCCACGATCACGCCGTCGTCCAGGGGCCGCACGAAGAGATGCGGTTGGTCGCTGCGCACCATCGTGTCGGTGACGGCGCGGTCGCACTCGGGCCGGTCGAAGGCGATGACGGTAAGGGTGGGCTCGGGCCCCTCCGGTCGATACCAGTGCGGCGCGCAGCGGACGCGATGGTGTCCGCGGGCGCGCAGATGGGCCCGTAGGGTTTCCGCGCCGGTGGGCAGCAGGTGCGGGGTCGCATATTCGGTCGCAGGCGCGGGTGCGGGCTCGACCAGGAGGAGGTCACCGGCGCCGGACTCGGCGTACGCCTCCGCGAACGCGCGCGCCAGGCGGCCCGCACCGAGAAGGCGGACCAACGGAGGGGCAGCCGGGCGGGGCGGGACCAGCAAGCCCTCCCTGCGGAGCCGCGCCACGAGAGAGCGAACCTCGGGCAGCGTCAGTCCACTGTCGAGGGCGATTCGGTCCAGGCTGTGGGAGCCGTCCAGGAGGCGGAGAGCCCGGTTCAGTGCCGGGCTGGATCCGCGGAGGACCAGAGCGTCCACAGAGCCGATCTGGAGCTCATCGCTGTTGCGCATCAGGATCGGCAGTTGGGACCGGAGGCGGGGTTTGGGCAGGGAACGTTCGACCATGACACCAGCCTGCCGCGGCTCCATGGGGCGGCCGAAAGTTGTGCACAGGATTTTTCCGGATGGTCCGGATTCCGCTTTCGGACATGCAAAAGGGCCCTCAGGAAGTCGTCACCGCTTGCCTTCCCCTGCGAGCGGGTCGAACCATCTGAGGGCCCCGTGCGGAAGACGCTAGGCCACGGCCGGGCCATGCGTCAAGACGGTTGGACCCGACTTGTCCACGGACCTGTGGACAACTTTGTGGATGAGGTGTGTATGGGGAGATGCCCATGTGGAGAACGCGGCATGAACTGCAGTTGGACTGATTCGGAACTGGGGAAAACCTGCGTGACCCGGATCACGTTGTCCGTCGTGCTTGGATAAGGCCGTGACCCAATCAGGCGAGCCGGCGTTTCGTGTCGTGGCCGGCGAACGGGTGGAACTCCGCCGCAACACCCGCCGGCGCCGCAACGCCGCAGCCCGTCGTGAGGAGGGGCGCATCGTCGTCGAACTGCCTCCGGCGGTGCCGCCGGCCGAAGAGGAGGAGTGGCTGGCAAGGATGGTCGACCTGGTCCAAAGGCGGGAGAAGCGGCGGCGCAGTGCGCATTCGGATGAGGACCTCATGCGGAGGGCCCGGGAGCTGCACACGCGCTATCTCGTCAGCGTCGCGCCCGATGCGCCGCTGCCGCAGTCAGTCGGTTGGGTCGACAATCAGAATCGCCGGTGGGGATCCTGCACGATCGGGGCCCGGACCATCAGACTCTCGCATCGTCTGCAGGGCATGCCCGACTGGGTGGTCGCCTATGTGCTTTTCCACGAGCTCGTCCATCTGGTGGAGGCAGGGCACGGACCGGCCTTCCGGAGACTGCTCGGGGCATATCCGCGGACCGCGGAGGCCGAGGCGTACCTGCAGGGCTGGTCCGATGCTGTCGCCCGCGGCTCAGACGAGGATGCTGCGGGCGATATCGACGAGGACTGTCACTGACGATTCGTCGGTGGGCAGCGCGTCGTGGGGGAACCATCGCACCGAATGGGATTCGTCGCCGGTGACCGGAGCGAGCCGGGGGTCGGCGACCAGCAGATAGCGCACATCGAGATGGAAACACGAGCGTACCGGCCCGCAGGGCACCTCGTGGCTGTCCAGATGCACGATTCCCGGGATGAGCCGCACCGGTAGGCCGGACTCCTCGAGCGCCTCGCGGTAGGCGGCGCCTGCCAGGGTGGTATCGGTCGGCTCGATGTGGCCACCGACCTGGAGCCAGCGCCCGAGCTTGCGGTGGTGCAGCAGCAGCACCTGATCCGCATCCGGAGAGCAGATGAGGCCGCTGGCGGTGAGGTGGGCACCCGGGCAGGTGCGTGACCAGCCGTCGTCGGGATGTCGGGCCAGATGGGCGAGAAACTGCCGCCTCAGGTCGACCTGGGTGGAGTCGGCCGGGGCGTACGCCTCCAGTGCGGCGAGGCAATCGGCACCCGGCCCGACTCCGATGTCAGCGGGGACCGGCACCGGGAGTGGAATCGTCGCCGTCGTCGTCCGGGTCCTGATCGGCCTGGCGCTCAGCCTCGCGCTCCGCCTCGGCGCGCTGCAGCAGAGCCTCCAACTCGCGGTCGAGATCGGACTGGGTGGAACCGGAGCCGTCCTGCTGCTCCGTAGTCGGCTCATTGCTGACGAAGCCCATCGGGTCATCCAGGGCGGCCGAGGTGGGCAGGATGTCGGGGTGGCTCCACAGGGCGTCGCGACCCTCGGCCCCGCGGGCATCCCTGATCGCGGCCCAGAGATTGGTCGCGTCGCGCAGTCTGCGAGGACGCAGCTCGAGGCCGACGAGCGCCGAGAACGTCGCCTCGGTCGGGCCATCGGTCGCGCGTCGGCGGCGCATGGTCTCCGCGAGCGGGACCGCACTCGGCATCCAGCGCTGGGTGGCCTGGGCGACCACCTCGTCGACCCAGCCCTCGACCAGGGCCAGCAGGGTCTCGAGACGCTCCAGGACCTCCTTCTGGGCCGGGGTCTGCTTGGGTTCGAACAGGCTGCCCTGGAGCTTCTCGCTCATCTCCAGCATGGATTCGGGATTGAGGCTCGTGAGATCCATCGAACCCATGGCGTCCTCCAGGGAGGACAGGTCGATGCTGATGCCGCGGGCGTACTGCTCCACGAGGGCCAGCACCTGCGGGCCCAGCCAGGGAGCCGCGGCAAAGAGTCGCTGTCGGGCGCATTCCCGCAGGGAGAGATAGAGGCGCACGTCATCGGTGCTCTGGTCGAGTCCCTCGGCGAAGGCGGCGACGTTGGTCGGGACCAGGGCGATGTGACGCTCGCGCTCACCGGTCAGGGGGAGCCCGGTCTCGGTCGCGCTCAGAACGCGGGTGGCCAGGTTGCCTATCGCCTGGCCGGCCTGCTGGCCGAAGATCATCGAACCGCTCGACTTGAGCATCGGCCGGAGCATCGCGTCCAACCCGGCGAGCCCGGCCGCCTCTGCCTCATCCGGCAGCGTCATCGAGTTGGCCATCGCGTCGGTCATGGCCTCGGCCACCGGCTCGACCAGCCGCCGCCAGGTCGGCATGGTGTTCTCGACCCACTCGGCCCGGCTCCACACCGCCACGGTCCCACCGGTCGACGGGAAATCGGTCGCGTCGTCGAGCCAGGTTTCGGCCAGACGGACGGAGTCGCCCAGTTCCTGGAGCTGGGCCGAACTCGGGGTGGGGTCACTGCCGCGCGCGGCCACCACGCGGCGGGCGAGATCGCGGATCGGTTCCCAACTCGGTCCCTGCTGTCCTGTGCCGCCGGGGGTGAACATCCCGCCCAGCCCGAACTGGGACATCATCTGGCCCAGCTGGCTCATCATGGCATTCAGGTCGGGCTGACCCGATCCACCGAGTCCAAGACCCTGGAACAGGGCTTCGAAAGGGTTCTGGGGCTGATCACTGCGATCGTCGGGGTCGCGATCGGGATCGTTGTGGTCGGCCATCGAGCTGACTCCCTCGTTGTTGCGTGCCTTCTATTCAACCGCACAGGCCAAGTCGGGTCACGTCGGACGCATCCGACCGTCAGGAAGGCCGGCAGACGCGACCGCGCGAGCGCCCAGCTGATGTCGGGGGCCGGTCCGTCCCTGCACCCCTTGTAAGGTCGACCTGTGCAGCAACTCAGCCACGAGCGGTCCGTCCATACCGCCGTCGTCCCCGAGCCACTGAGCGTCGATCGCGTTCTTGGGCTGGTGAGCGGTCGCGCTGTCGGGGGAGTTGCCCTCTTCATCGGTCTCGTGCGTGACCACGACGAGGGACAGGCGGTTCGCAGTCTCGACTACAGCGCCCACCCGAGTGCGGCCGCCGAGCTCGAGCGGGTGACCCGCATGGTCGCGGAGCGCCACGACATCGTGGCGATCGCGGCCGAGCATCGAGTCGGCTCGCTGGAGATCGGTGATCTCGCCGTCGTGGTCGGCGCAGGAGCGGCCCATCGGCCAGCTGCCTTTGCGGCCGCCCGCGACCTGATCGACACGCTGAAGGCCGAGGTGCCGATCTGGAAGCACCAGCACTACATGGACGGCACCGAAGGCTGGGTCGGCTGCTCATGACGCGGTTCCGGTTGACCCGACAGACTCGCCTGTCGCTCGCCGCCGCCGTCGGGTTCGTGGTTCTGGCGCTGTTGATCGCCGTCCTGCCCGTGCCCTACGTGATCTACAGTCCCGGCCGCGCGTACACGGTCGCGGGACTGGGACCGGACCAGGACCCTGTCATCCGACTCGAGGGGATTCCCACCTATCCGGTGGACGGTGAGCTCCACATGACCACGGTGGCCGTGACCCGGGCCGATGCCCACACCAGCCTCGCTGCGGCGGTTTTCGCCTATTGGGCGCCCAATCGTGACGCCCTGCCCCGCGATTCGGTCTATGACCCCGGCAAGACCACTGAACAGGTGCGGGCCGAGGAACGCCAGATGATGGACACGTCGCAGCAGGATGCGACGGTCGCCGGACTGCGGGCCGCCGACATACCCGTCGAAGAGCTGCCTGTGGTTTCGGCTGTCACCGTGTCGGGCCCCTCCCACGGCCGACTGGCGCCCGGGGACCTGGTGTTGTCGATCAACGGGCAGGACGTCCACACGCCGGACGAACTCCGCACGAGGATCCAGGCGCAGGGCATCGGGGAGGCCGTGCAGCTGGAGGTCGAGAGGGATCGCCAGCGGGTGAACGTCGAGGTCATCACCGTGGCCAGCACGCAGGACCCGGAACTCCCCGTCCTGGGGATCCAGATCGGCGTCGGCTATCGCTACGAGCCGACCGTCACCTTCGGGGTCAGTCATGACATCGGTGGTCCGAGCGCGGGAGTCGTCTTCGCCCTCGCCGTCTTCGATCTCGTGACCCAGGAGGATCTGCTGCGTGGGCGCTCCGTGGCCGGGACCGGAAAGATCCGTCCCGACGGAGGCGTGCAGGCGATCGGTGGGCTCCAGGAGAAGATGGCCGGAGCGGAGGACGCCGGCGCCACCATCTTCCTGGTCCCCGGCGCGAACTGCAGTGACCTGGAAGGGTCCACGACCGATATGCAGATCATCCGCGTCGACACGCTCGACGATGCGATCAACGGCCTGCGCCACATCGACGACCCGGCTACCGCCGGGCAGGTGCCACGTTGTTGACCACCCAACGCACGCGCTGGGGCGTACGCCCGGCGAAAGCCCCCAGGCGGTACGCCGCCGCGACCCGAGGACTCCATGGCCCCAACGAATGACGCTCTGATCGCAGCGCTGATCGAGCTGGAACACCACGTCGGTCAGGCGGGCTGGGATCAGCCGGCACGCCTGTTCGCCCTGGTGCGCAACGACGAACTCATCGAAGCCGAGCCCGAACTCGCGGCCCACCTCGGTCTGCGCAGCAGCGCCGACGGGTTCCCGGAAGGGGCACTCAGCTCCATCGAGCAGGAGGACTTCCGCAGCGTCGGGGCCGCCGAAGAGGGTCGGACGGCCTCCGAGTCCGGACTGCCCGAGGTTCTGGCGCGGATCATGTGGCCGGATGCTGTGACGGGCTGCGCCATCGCGTTGGAGCGGAGCTTCCTGCCCGCGCGTTTCGAAGCCGATCTCCCCGAGGACCCCGACGAGGCCGAGGAGGTCGTGGCGACCCATCCCGAGCGACAGGACCTCCGTCTCGTGGTCGGGGTGCTGCGCGACGGCTCGACGCATGCCCTCGCCCGGCTCGTGAGCAATCCCGACGATCTCCTGGGCGGGCCCGAACTCGCACCGGGGGTGGTGTCTGCCCTCGCAGCTACTCTTGACAACGACCAGCCCGGCCATCGCCTACGCCATGATTCAAGGAGGACGACGTGAGCGCGACGACCAGGATTCCCTCCGAGTCCCAGCCCCGACGTCGCAGCGCCCTGCTCCCGACCCTCGTGGTCGTGTCGGGCATCGTGCTGCTCTTCATTCTTTTCACCAATATCTGGACCGACCGGCTGTGGTTCGTCGCCCTGGATTACGAACGCGTGTTCACCGTCCAGTTCCTGACGCGCGTCGTGCTGTTCCTCGTGGTCGGTCTGGTGATGGCCCTGGGGATCGTGGGCAACACGGCGCTGGCCTATCGCCTGCGTCCGCCCACGCGACCCGGCCCCCTGGCGAGCGAGCTGCTGGAGCGCTATCGCGACGCCCTCGAGTCCCGATTCGTGCAGATCATGATCGGGCTGGGCGTCGTCGTCGCCCTCTTCGCCGGCGTGTCCGGTGCGAGTCAGGTGCAGACCTATCTGGCGTGGGTGAATCGGACGCCGTTCGGCGTCGCCGATCCGCGGTTCGGCTTCGACGTCGCGTTCTATGTCTTCGAGCTGCCCTGGTGGCGCTGGATCGTTGCCATGCTCACGGCGCTGCTGGTCTTCTCGACCCTGGCCGCGGGGATCGTTCACTATGTGATGGGCGCGCTCCGGGTGGCGAAGGGGGAGCGGCGGCAGACCTCGCGTGCCGCGCAGGCCCACCTGTCCATCCTGATCGGTCTGACGGTGCTCATGTTCGCCGTGAGCGCCTGGCTGGATCGATATGCCTATCAGACGACCACCAATCAGCTGCTGACCGGTCTGAGCTACACCGATGATCACGCCCGGGTGACCGCATCGCTCGTGGTCGCGATCATCACGGCCATCTGCGCCCTGCTGTTCATTTCCAACATCTTCATTCGGCGCTGGATGATCCCGGTGGCGGCGCTGGTGTTGGCCGTCGTGTCCAGCGTGCTGCTGACCATGATCTATCCGGCCGGTGTCCAGGCCATCGAGGTCAACCCCAATGAGCCCGACAAGGAACGGCCCTATATCGAGAGCCACATCGCGGCCACGCGCGCTGCCTATGGGATCGACGACGTCGAGATCACGAACTATTCCGCGGAGCAGCGGGCCACTGCCGGCCAGCTCCGGGCCGATGCCCAGGCGCTGCCGGGCATTCGCCTGATCGACCCCGCCGTCGTGGCGCCCACGTTCGATCAGCTGCAGCAGGTGCGTGGCTTCTATTCGTTCCCGTCGGTGCTCGATGTCGACCGTTATGTCGTCGAGGGCCAGGAAACGGACGCGGTCGTGGCAGTTCGCGAGCTCGACATCAGTGGCCTGCAGGATCGGTCGTGGAACAACCTGCGCACCGTCTATACCCATGGTTATGGCCTCGTCGCCTCCTACGGCAACCGTCGCCAGCCCGGTGGCGAGCCCGAGTGGCTCGTGCGGGACATCCCGCCGGTCGGTGCTCTGGCGGAGCACCAGCCGCGCATCTATTTCGGCGAGCAGCACACGGAATATTCGATCGTCGGCGCCCCTGCGGGTACGCCCCCGGTCGAGTTGGATACGCCCGGCGGCGGTGACGGTGGTGGCGAGCGACGCAACACCTACACCGGTGAGGGCGGCGTCGAGATCGGCAACTGGTTCAACCGGCTGCTCTATGCGACGCGCATGGCCGATGTGAACATCCTGCTGTCCGGTCGCGTCAACGAGGCGTCGAAGATCATCTATGACCGTACGCCGCGGCAGCGCGTCCAGGCAGCCGCTCCCTGGCTGACGGCCGACTCGAACGCCTATCCCGCTCTGGTCGAGGGTCGGGTGGTCTGGATCGTCGACGCCTACACGACGACCAACAGCTATCCGAACTCCCATCGGATCTCGCTGGACCAGGCGACCTCCGACACCCAGACGCGTACGCCGACGGCTCAGCCGGAGACGCGGATCAACTACATCCGCAACTCGGTCAAGGCCGTGGTGGACGCCTACGACGGCTCGGTCACGCTCTATGCCTGGGACGAGCAGGATCCGCTGTTGCAGACGTGGCGCAAGGCGTTCCCCGACACGGTCAAGGACCGTTCGGAGATCTCGCCGGCGCTGCTCGAACACCTGCGCTATCCCGATGATCTGTTCAAGGTCCAGCGCGACGTGCTGGGTCGCTATCACGTCACCGATCCGATGGCCTGGTTCCAGCAGAACGACCTGTGGGTGATCCCGAACGACCCGGTGGCGCAGAACAACCAGAAGGAAAACCCCTACCTGCTGTCGATCAAGTGGCCGGGCGACAACCAGGCCCTGTTCTCGCAGACGACGGTGTTCGTCCCGCGCGGGCGCAACAACCTGGCGGCGTTCATGGCGGTCAACGCGGATGCGGCGAGCCCCGAATACGGCCGCATGCGCATCCTGCGGATGTCCGACTCCCAGCAGGTCGACGGCCCCAACCAGAGCTTCAACGCGATGGTCACCGATGAGCAGGTCGCCAACCGATTGCGGCCGTTCCTCAACCAGGGCTCGGCGCAGGTGGTCTATGGCAACCTGCTGACCCTGCCCCTGGGCGGCGGTCTGCTCTATGCGCAGCCGATCTATACGCAGAAGGCGGCGGGTCAGGGTTCCTATCCGGCGCTCACGTTCGTGACCGTCCGCTTCGGCGAGCGGGTCGGCATCGGTGACACCCTGCAGGAAGCGCTCAACCAGGTCTTCGGTGGCGACGCGGGTGCGTCGACCGGCGAGGAAGTCCAGGGTGAGACCGTCGAAGCGGGCACGACACCGCCCGAACAGGGTGGGGAGCCGCGGCCTGCGGACAACCCGGGCGCGGTCCGGGCTCTCAATGAGGCGTCGACGGCGTTCAACGAGGCCCAGACGGCGCTGCAGAACGGTGATCTCGGGCTCTATCAGCGCAAGATCGAGGAAGCCCGCGCCGCCATGCAGCGCGCACAGGGTGCCCTGGGCGGCTGATCCCCGCTCGGACCCCGGACGCGATCTGCGTTTCGGGCGAGGTGCGCGTCAGCGCACGGTGACGGCGAAGCCCGCGTCGTTGAGTGCGGGCTCGAGCACGGTCGCGTCGCCGACGACCACGAGCGTCAGCGCATCAAGGTCGATGACCTCGGCGTACGCCCGGCTCGCCGACTCCGGTGTGGCGGCACGGATCCCGGCCAGATAAGTGTTGACGTAGTCGAGTTCGAGCCCCTGTGCGACGATCGACGCCGTCTGGTCGGCGATGCCGTCCGCTGTGGCGTACCGCAGGGGAGAGACGCCCGCGAAGTAGTTGACCGCGTCGGTGACCTCGTCGGAGGTGATCGGGGTGGCACTGATGTCGAGGAGCCGACGCGCTTCCTCCAGGGCCGGGGCCACGACCTCGGTCCGGAAGGAGCCGGCCACCGTGAACGTGCCGCCCGAGCGCAGGGGAGCGTTCTGCAGGCTCACGCCGTAGGTGTAGCCACGTTCCTCCCGCAGCACCTTGTTGAGTCGGCTGAGGAACGCCCCGCCGACGGCATAGCTCCCCACCTGGAAGTCGGGCCAGCGCGGATCGTGCCGGTCGATCCCTGAGCCGCCGAAACGGATGTCTGCCTGCACCGAGTCGGGCCGATCGACCAGCAGGGCCGTCGGGGTGGCAGGCCTGCAGGCCTGATGGCTGGTCGTGGCCTGGTCCGGTGTGGCCCAGTCCGCGAACGCTCCCGCCGCCAACGGCACGGGATCCTCGGCGAAGTCCCCGGCCAGCACGAGGGTGGCCCCACGCGGGCCATAGTGCCGGCGATGGAATTCCCGCACCTGGTCGGGGGTCACGGCCTCGACGGTTCCGGGCTCGCCACCGGGGAGCCGCTGGGCCCGGGTTTCCGGAGCGAACACCGCGTTGCGGAAAGCCCAGGAGGCCAGCTGCGCCGAATTGGCCCGGAGCTGATCCAGTTCGGCCAGGCGGAGCGCGACGTGACGCGCCGAGTCGGCGTCGCGGAGTTCGGGCCGGCGTACGCCTTCGGCGAGCAGCTCGAGCGCCCGGGGGAAGCGGGTTGCCGGGACGTCGATCATGGCCTGCAGGCTGGACTGCCCCTGGCTGGCCATGAAGGCCGCACCCTCGGTCTCGAGTGCCTCGGCGAACGCATCGCCCGGATGATCCGTGGTGCCCTCGTCGAGGGCGCGGGCGCAGATGGTGGCGACGCCTTCGATCGCGGCGTCCTCGGCCGACAGCGGAACGTCGAGGACCAGGTTGGCGGAGATCACGCGCTGGCCGGGCACCTGATGCACGAGGACCCGCATGCCGTTGTCCAGCCGGTGTTCGGTGGGCAGGGGATAGGTCCAGGCGGCGGGCGGCTGCAGTAGGGGGCGGGTGCTCATCGGTTCTCCTGCCGATAGATCAGGGTGGCGCGGTGGACGGGGGAGAGATGGGCGCGGGCCGCAGCCGCGATCTCGTCGGCTCCGATCGACGTGACGGTGTCGATCCGCGTGTTGATGCGACCCGGGTCGTCCAGGAGCGTCGCGGCAGCAGAGATCTGGTCGGCGCGGCTCTCGATCCGGGCCAGGGACTGGAGCCAGTGGCGCTCGAACTGGGCGTGGGCCCGGCGTACCTCGTCGTCGCTCGGGCCGTCGGCCGCGAACCGGTCGAGCTCGGCGACCATGGCTTCCTCGACCTTCTCGATCGCGACGTCCTCCCGGGCCCGGGCCGAGGCAAATCCGAAGGAATGCCCGCCGATGAGCTGCAGCGCGGACGAGCCGGCACCGGTGGAAAGCTCCTGCTCGCGGACGAGTGCGCGATGGAAGCGGCTCGTCTGGCTGCCGCCGATGATCGACAGGGCGAGGTCCACCGCGTCGATCTCGCGGGTGCCGAGGGCGGGGAGGCGCCAGGTGAAGTACGCCGCGTCGGCGGGCACGTTCGCGCCGGTCTCCTCGCGCGGGTGGTCGGTGATCGGACCCAACTCGGGTTCCGGCGGGTCCGGTGGGAGGTCCCCGGGCGGAATGTGGCCGAAGTAGCGCTCGGCGAGGGCGCGACCGTCTTCTGCGGTGACATCGCCGGCCAGGGTCAGGGCGCAGTTGTTGGGCCGATAGTGGGTCCGGAAGAAGTGGTGGACGTAGTCGAGGCTTGCCGCGTCGAGGTCGGCCATCGAACCGATGGTGGTGTGGCCATAGGGGTGATCGGCCGGGAAGGTCAGCGCGACCAGTCGCTCCATCACGTCGCCGTAGGGCACGTTGTCGTAGCGCTGGCGCTTCTCCTCCTTGACGACCTCCCGCTGGTTGTCGAGGTTGTCCTGGCCGACGGCGTCCAGGAGCGTGGCCATGCGATCGGCCTCGAGCCAGAGGGCGAGCTCGAGCCCGCCGGTGGGGAGCGCCTCGAAGTAGTTCGTGCGGTCGAACCACGTGGTGGCGTTCACGGCCGCACCGGCCGCTTGCATCAGCGCGATGTGCTGGCCCGACTCCACGTTGGCCGAACCCTGGAACATCAGATGCTCGAACAGGTGGGCGAAGCCGGTGCGGCCGGGCTCCTCGTGGCGGGAACCCACGTCATACCAAAGGTTGACCGCCACGGCCGGGGCCAGATGATCGGGGCTGACGATGACACGCAGGCCGTTGTCGAGCCGCGAGTCGTGCAGGGGGTAACCGCCGGAATCCATGCGCGCCATCGAACCACACCCGGACAACGGCGCGCGCTCACTCGCCGGTTGTGCCGTCGATCGAGCCCGGCTCAGTGGGACGCGATGGGCAGGTGCGCACCGATGTAGCCGATGAAGATTCGCGGTGACGTGGGGTGGCCGTCATAGATGTGCATGCGCGGATAGAGCCCACGGCGGTCCAGTTTGAAATGGGCCTTCATGGGCACCCTGCCCGTCGAATCGACCGATGTGGGAACTGGGAACATGCGACTGGCGCCGTGCTGCTGCATTGTTGCTGAGGTTTCGGTCTCGGCGAATCGGCCGGCCGACATCGTGCGGAAGCCCGGCGGTGTGTGGTTGATGTAGTGGTCCAGACCGTGCTCGCAAGCGCCCTCCCGGCGGGCACGCGCATAATCGGTCAGGACCAGGACGGCTTCCCAGGCCCACCCCAGCGCTGTGTCGGCGTTCGACTGCATATCGAGTTTGATGCACTCAGTCCTGTCGCCGGTGAACTCGACGGTGGGGAATTGCTCGATCCGCTCGAGAAGGTCGTCGAAGTTGTTCGGGCTCGCGACGAGATACTCATCGGGGACTGCGGCGTAGGTGTGCTCGAAGTCGTTGTGGTCTTTCAGCCGTGCCTCGAGCCACTTCATCCGGGCAGCGCTCTCTTCCTCGGCGAGGCGAGCAAAGTCGAGCTCGTAGTCCGCCTCCGTGAGCGCCGCATCCAGCTCCCGGTTCTCGTCCTCGACCTTTTCCAACTGGGCCTGCAGCTGGTCTACGCGCTCCTCCAGTGCGGTGACGGCACCGGTCCGGACACTCCCGCGCATGCGGGCGAGGAAGTCCTTCAGCGCGTTCTCTGTGATGCGCGGAATACCGAGGAGTCGTTGGACGAGAGTCAGCTGTTCGCGTACGCCGGCTTCGCCGGTCAGCTCGGTCCCGCTGTCGGGTTCCGTCTCGGGCGGGGTTGTCGGGGCAACTGGTTCGGGAGTCGGTGGCTCGGCGGCGACATCCGTCGAGGTCGTCTTGCCTTCGGTCTTGTCCGGTACAACGGGTTCCGACTCGGTCGGCACTTCGGGCTCACGGACACGCTCGACCAGTCGGCGGTTCTCGGCCCGGGCGAACAGCCGCCGGACCTCCTGTTCGATTGGCTCGGCCGGACGGTCGATCGTCTCCTGGCGTGCGATATCGCCCAGGAGCATGGTGATTCCACGATCGCCGAGTCGGGCCAGACGGGAGAGGGTGACGTAGCGGTGACGTCTGCTGTCAGCCGGGACCTCGAACCGGACGCCGGGACGGAAGCCGCGAATGGCCCAGTGCGGGACTTCGAAGTCCTCCCCGACGCGTCGGGCAAAGGCCGAAGTGGCAGCGGGGTCGAGGACGACGATCCGGGCCAGGCCGGCAGTCTCGCGGGCCCAGTCGGTCATCTGCGTCACGAGCGGTGACATGTCCTCGGCATAGCCAGGCGGGGTTCCCACGACGAACACGAGTCCGTGCCGGCGTCCGTCCCGGAGCATCGCGAGGAGTTGATCGAGGTCGTCGGAGGTGAACAGGCGGGGAACCTCGGAAAAATCCAGGGCACCGTCGTGGAGTGGAAGTGTGGTTGCGAGCCTCCGCACAAGGCGTGGGACGTTCACGAACGACCCCTGCGAGTTGCGGACGGTCACGCTGATCCAGTCACCGACAGGATCTCTGTGGGCCAGCAGTTCGGTCGTGAATCGTCCCTGCTTCGGCGAATCCTCCAGCAGCGTCATCCGGAGGGACTCGGCTCCCGGCGACGCCAGGCGTCGCACGGACAACCGGGTGCTACCGGCGACGTGGTCATGAGAATCGGCCACATCCTTGGGCAATCCCTTGGAGTGCAGCCAGGTCTGCAATTCGGAGGTGAACGAATCCATCCAGGGCTCCGCCGAGCGGCATTCCATGAACGCCACGTAGTCCCGGAACGAGTGCGGTTCGTCGACCACCGTCATGACTTCCCCTCTGCTTCGGCGAAGCTCCAGTATCCCGACTGACCGGCGGCACCCGCCACCGCAGCGTCAGCGGGTCAGCAGATAAATGACCGTCAGGATGCCGAACACGACCAGGCTGGCGAGACCAATTCCGAGGATCGTGCGGGCCACCTTCTGCATGCCGCGGGTGTGATCGAGCTCCTTCGACCGGTACGCCATCAGGCGGATCGCCCCGATCGGCACGAACCAGAGGGCGGCCAGAAAGGCCAGCCCCATCGCGAAGAACAACGGATCCATATCGAACTCACCGCCCAGCGGCTCGTCGGCGTCACCGCCACGGATTCGGGCGAGTGCTGTCATCGGGGACAACAAGAGGCCCTCGACCGGTATTCCGATCGAGGGCCTCTTGGCGTTGGTAGCGGGGACAGGATTTGAAAATCCCCCCGGCCGTGCACTGGATACAGATTCCCACTGCGGAAAACACGCTCTGGCTAGGACTTGGGCTCCACTGTAGACGTTCGCTAGAGTATGCACAAGTAGGCAAAAGTCAGCAGAGTTAGTGCACGCAGAGTGCACGAGCGGGGGCAAATATGGCCGTGAGAAGGGCATTCGGAGGCATCAGAAAATTGCCGTCGAAACGCTGGCAGGCGTACTACACCGGACCCGACCTGAAACGCCACACAGCGCCGATGACATTCGACGCCAAGATGGACGCCGAGGCGTGGCTGCTGGACGAGCACCGGCTCATGGCGCGACCCGAAGAATGGATCCCGCCGAAGGATCGCCGTGCCGTCGCCGAGGCCGGGCTGCTGCCCACGGTGAAGGACTATGGCGACGGCTGGGTGAAGTCACGCACGCTCAAGCCGAGGACCAGGGCGCTCTATGAACGGCTGCTGGACAAGCACATCACACCCGAGCTCGGAGGCCTCCGGCTCAACGAGCTGACCGCAACCGAGGTCCGGGCATGGCACGCCCGCGTCGGTCCGAACGCGCCGACCCAACGAGCCCATGCCTATTCGCTGCTGAAAGCGATAATGGGGACGGCCGAGGCCGAACAGCTCATCACGCGGAACCCGTGCGTGATCCGAGGCGGCGGGACATCGAAGCGGGCGCACAAGCCGGAGCCGGCCACATTGGAAGAGCTGGCGACCATCGTCGAGCACATGCCCGACCGGCTGCGCCTGGCCGTGCTGATCGCTGCGTGGTGTGGACTCCGGCAAGGGGAAGTGCTGGAGCTGCGCCGTGGTGACATCGTGATGGTGACCGACGACGACGGCATTCCCACGTCGGGCACGATCAAGGTTCGCCGGGCAGTGGCGCGGGTGCCGGGGGAGCCGCCCATCGTCGGCACGCCCAAGAGCGATGCCGGGGTGCGTGACGTGGCGATCCCTCCGCATCTGCTGCCCGAGTTCGTGCACCACCTGAACAAGCACGTTCCGCCGGCGCAATCGTCGCTGCTGTTCAAGGGCCGCGACTCCGGGGAGCAGTTGGCATCGAGCACGCTCTATCGCTGGTACTACCCGGCGCGGGAGGCGGCCGGGCGCAAGGACCTCCGGTGGCACGACCTGAGGCACACCGGGGCCACGCTGGCCGCTGCGACCGGGGCCAGCCTGCGCGAGCTGATGAACCGACTGGGGCACTCCACGGTCGGGGCCGCGATGATCTATCAGCACGCCGCGGCGGATCGTGATGCCGAGATTGCCAAGCTGTTGTCCGACCTGGCGGGGGTGAAGAAGTGAGCGACGACGAAAACATCCACAAGTCAGTCACCATGCAGCTGTATGCCATCCACGCTGGAGGCAATGAGCGCCGCAAGCGGTTCCTGCTGATGGAGTACGTGTGCTCGCGCTGCGGGGACATCGTCCTACAGGTATGGGGGACGCATCCGCGAAGGGCAGTCACGACCAGGGAGCCGGACAAGTCCCCGTACTCACTGACATCATTCAACGCGCACAAGCAGGTCCCGGCCGAGCTCGCGCACCGGATTGAAGACGGCACACTCACGCTCAGGGAGTTCGCCGAATACTTCTTCTCCGAAGAGGTATTCGAGCAAGGGGAGCCGCGGGCGCCTGAGCGCGCGGGGCGACGGCGGAGGTTGGAGATTCTTCCGGCCGAGGGCGACGAGGACTCCCCGCGCTCCTTCTCATCGGTTTGTCGGTGCCAGAGGTGGGACTTCTCGCTCGATAATGTCCGCTCGGATCTCGCGCGAAAGATTCGCAAGCGTTCAGTGAAGTCGCCGGTGGGCCAGTCCTAGCGGACTCCTGCCCTATACTGCTGCTCAGGTCAGGCTGCTGAGTCAGCGGAAACTCGCCATGTGATGGGCCGCGAGTCGTTACCCGAAGGGGGACGGCAAAGCATGCCCAATTCGCAGCGTCAACCGCTGTTCATCTCACCCAAGGAAGCTGCCGGCCGACACTCGGTCTCGGTGGACACGATCCGCCGCCGCATCGCGGACGGCACCTTGCCTGCCCATCGGCTCGGCAAGCGACTGATCCGCATCAGCATCGAGGACCTGGACAAGGTCTTCCGGCCCATCCCGACCACGGGCGGTGGTCGCGTTGCTTGAGGCAAAGCAAAACCGCCCCGGGTCGGCGTCCGAGGCGGCTGCAAATGACACTGGCGGCGTCGCTCTCATCGTACCTGCAATGGCAGACGAGTACGCGAAGCATGTTGATGGCGGGTTCGTCGCCGTGGTCGAGGTCGCCGATGGTCGCTATCACCGGCGCGTGTTCCTGACGTTGAAGGCGGCCGAGGCGGCGGTGAGGAAGGCTCGCGCGCGAGGCCAGTCTGCTCGGATTGTGCTGGCCGAGCTGCGCCCGCTCTACATCGTCGGGGGCACCGCCCAGGGCGAGCTGCCGGGCGGTGAGGTCGCGTGATTCCCATCGTTCCTATCGTGCGCGTGTTCCCGAAGCCGAACACGCGGCTGATCGAGGTTGGGCCGTGCCCGCACTGCGGTCGCAATCATTGGCATGGCTGGCCCTACGAAGACGGCGATCGTAACCCTGGTGATCGTGCGTCTCATTGCGATGGCGATGGCTATTACGTCGTGGCGGGTGATGTCCGATGATCACGTCGGCGTTGCCCTATCTGGGGACGGTGCTCGGATCGAGGGCCGGGAACGTGATCGTGGCGATCGGGTCCGGGCCGTATTGCGACGAGCGCGGGAAGTACAAGCACAAGAGCTGGAGCGAGCACGCGTTTGCGTGGCCGGCCGAGGCGGACAGGTTGGCGACGGCGATCGCCCAGCACGCAGCGGCCGGGGATGATGTCTATGCCTGTCCGTACCTGATGCACGGATCGAAGCGGTCCCAGGGCGCGGCCGTTGCCCGGCCGATCGTGCATGCCGACATCGATGGGCCGGCGGACATCGACAAGGTGCGCGCGCTGGGTGGGTTTGCGGTCGGGTCCGGCACGTCCGGTCATGGGCATGTGTATGTGCCGCTCGATCGCTCGGTGCCGTTCAATGTGCACCGCGAGCTGTGCCGCGCGCTCGGTGCCCATCTCGGTTATGCCGACGCCAAGATCAGTGACAACGACCTTCTCCGGCCGCCGGGGACGTTCAATCACAAGCCGGTCCCACTCGGTGGCGAACCGGCCGCCGTGGAATGGCTGCTGGCACCCTCAGGGGCGCTGCGGACGCCCGAAGATCTGGCGGACGCCCTCGGCATCACCCTGCCGTCGGAGCTCGCCCAGGACGTTCCCAGGGTGTCCACAGCACCGGTGGTCACCACCGCTGTGGATATCGATGGGTTGCCGGACTGGTTGTTGAGCTCGATCTCGTTGATCACCGATGATCGGTCACACGATCAGTTTCGGATCGTGGGCGCGTGCATGGATGTCGGGATGTCGCTGGAGGAAACGCGTTGGATTATCGCCCAGCGCCCGGACCTGGCCGAACGTCTCGCCGGCCGCACCGATGACGATGTGCTGCGCTGCTGGGAGAAGGCCGCGCGGGAACGTGCCGGGCGGATCCCCGGTGACGAGACGCCAACCGTTGCCGAGACGGCAACAGTTGCAGCACCGAAGCCCGCACTCCGGGCCGAGGGTCCGCACGGCGGTCAGACGCGGTTTGCGTTGCGCCTGGCCGAGGCCGCCAAGGATCGGCTGATTCACGTGCATGGCATCGGCTGGCACTGGTGGGACGGTTCCCGGTGGCGGGAAGACCAACACGGTCGCGCGAAACGGTCGGTGGTCAATGTGCTCCGCGCGGCACTGCTGGAGTCGTTCCGGTCCAAGGGTGAGTTCGCCGAGCAACTCGCCAAGGATGTCCACAAGTGCGAGTCCGACAACGCGATCAAGGGCGTGCTCGGGATCGCGGCGGCGCTCGATGTGTTCGCGGTCACGGTCGCTGACCTGGACCCCGATCCGTACCTGCTGAATGTGGCCAACGGCACGCTCGATCTGCGGACGATGGAGCTGCGTGCGCACGACCCGGCCGACCGGATCACCAAGATCACCCGAGCGGCGTACGCCCCCGACGCCCGGGGACCGGTGTGGGAGGCGTTCCTGGCCCGCGTGCTGCCCGATGCCGAGGTGCGCGGGTTCCTGCAACGGTATGCCGGGATCGGGCTGTGTGGGCGCGTCCTGGAGCACCTGCTGGCCATCGGCACCGGCACCGGCCGCAATGGCAAGGGCGTGTTCTATGAATCGTTCGGCCATGCGCTCGGGGACTACGCGATCAGCGGCGCACCGGATCTGTTCATGGCGTCCGAGGGCCGGCATCCGACCGAGGAGTTCGATCTGCGGGGGGCGCGCTGGGTCGTGGTCTCGGAGAACGACAAGAACCGCCGGTTGGCCGAGGCCAAGGTCAAGCGCCTGGTCGGTGGCGACAAGATCCGCGCACGCCGGATGCGGCAGGACTTCGTGGAGTTCGATCCGACGCACACCGCGATGCTGGTCACCAACCATCTGCCCAAGGTGTCGGAGGATGATCCGGCACTGTGGGCGCGGTTGCGGGTGATCCCGTTCGATGTGGTCATTCCGCCGGATGAGCAGGACAAGCATCTGGGGGAGAAACTGCAGCTCGAGGCCGACGCCATCCTGTCGTGGGCCGTGGCCGGGTGGCAGGACTACCAACAGCGCGGTATGGCCGATCCCGAGGCCGTCCGGGTGGCAACGACGAACTATCACGCCGATGCCGATGCCATCGGCCGGTTCATCACCGACGAATGCCTGACCGGGATCGCGCACTGGGTCGAGTTCGCCGACCTGTGGGAACGGTGGTGCATCTGGCGTCGGGACGAGGGCGCGGCCGAGGTGTCGAAGACCGCGTTCGGTGTCGCCCTGGAATCTCGGGGATTCACCAACGACAAGTTCCGAGGACGACGGATCAGACGCGGCATCGGCCTGCTTTCCACAGCCGAGGAAGGTGCCGAGGATGACTGATCAGACGGCAGTGGACAGGTTGGACACCCCAAACGGTTGTGTTCCCACGCGCGCGCACGGAGAAGTAACAGTTCGTCCAGTCCAACCTGTCCACTGGCCACTGAATGCCCTTGCCGGCGCGGTGTGGACATGAGCGCGCACGTGGCTCTCACGCTCGCGGTCGAATCAGCCATCGACAGTGGCGTGCGCATCCCGTGCCGGGACCGGCCGGAATGGCTCAGCGACGATCCTGAGCAGCGCGCCGAGGCGGCCGAGGCGTGCAAGCCGTGTCCGGTGATCGAGCTCTGCGCCGAGGCGGCGCACTCCAAGCCCCGTCAACAGTTCGGGGTCTGGGCCGCCAAGGACTACACCCGCACCCCACGAAAGGAAAGAAGCAAATGACTGACCAGACCATCGAGACCACGACCATCGATCCGGAGGCAACCATGACCGAGACCACCCCCGACACCGACGACAACACCGCCCAGGGCGACGACGAAGCGCGGCGCTATCGCAAGCGGGCCCAGGCGGCCGAGGCCGAGCGCGACGAGCTGCAGGCCCAGCTCGCGGTGCTGCAGAGGCGCAGCATCGAATCGGCGAGCGACCTGGCCAAGCCGGGATCGTTGTGGCTGACCGGGATCGAGCCGGCAGAGCTGCTCGGGGACGACGGTCACCCCGACGCCGCGAAGATCGCTGCAGCGGACGCGGCGGCGGTCGAGCAGTTCGGCCTGGCGCGCAAGCAGCAGCCGTTGCCCCCGGACCCCGGGCAGGGCGCGCGGCAGTCCGTGCCCGAGCCCACGACCTTCGCCGACAGCTTCAAGATCTGAGGACGACATGGACAGCATCAAGGACCCGTTCACCCCGGCCGAGACGGCGCAGGCATTTCTCGATGCCGACGACGAGATGAGAGCGCAGGCCGAGCAGCGCCGCGCCAACTTCGATGAGCGGGAGACGCGCTATCTGAGTGACGAGTTCATCGTGCCGGTGCGGTTCTGGCCGAAGGACGCCCAGGAGCGCTACTACCGTCGCCAGCGGATGGAGCAGGAGCAGCAGGAAGACTGAGACCAGCGCGGGCCCGGTAGACTGTCCACGAGGCAGGATGCCGGGCCCGTTCGGTTCGCCCCGTCTCACGTTCGCCCCAGTTGCGGGGCACCGAGGCAGCAGTTTCGCGGCCGCGTGAATCACGTTCACCGGCGCATACGCGCCCCAATTTCTAGGAGCCATCATGGCCGCCGAAACCACCGTGACCAGCGCCAAGGCCTGGTCTCCCGATATCCATGTCCATGCCGCCGTCGATGCCGTGCCCGATGCGCTGATCATGCAGACCAGCACCGTCGCCGGATCGATCGAGGGTGACGAGCCCGTTGTGCGCGTGGCGTACGTCGATGATGCTGCCGCCTCGTTCGTGGCCGAGGGTGCAGTGATCGATGAGTCCGATCCGACCCTTGCCGAGACGTTGGTGCACACCGGCAAGATCGCGATCCTGGTCCGCCTGTCGCGTGAGCAGTATCGCCAGATGGGGACGCCGGAAGCACTCGCCGAGAGTGTGCGCCGCGCCATCATCAGCAAGGCGAACACCGCCTATGTCAGCCAGGCCGCGCCCGTTGCGCCGGCCGTCACCCCGCCTGCAGGTCTGACCAAGATCGCCGACATCGAGACGGCCCCGGCCGCCGTGGCGACCAGCCTGGACAGCCTGATCGAGCTGATTGCCGCGCTCGAAACCAACGGCGCGGACCCGACGCACATGCTGCTCTCGCCGACCGCCTGGAGCTCGCTGTCGCGGTTCAAGACCGGCACCGGATCCGCGCTCGGTCTGCTCGGTGCCGGAGTCGAGGCACCCGCGCGCCGGCTGCTCGGCCTGCCGGTCCTGGTCTCCAACGCGGTCCCGGCCAACACCGGGCTGATCATCGACAAGCGCGCCATCGTTTCGGCCGTCGGAAATGTCGAGGTCAGCGTGTCGAAGGAGGCCTATTTCTCCAGCGACTCGATTGGTGTCCGGGCTGTTTGGCGGGTGGGGCAAAACATCGTGCGCCCTGATCGCATCGGCACCTTCACTGTGACCGAACCGGCGTAATTCCCCGAGCTGAGGCGTCAACCGTCCCTGTCGGGTGACGGATGGCAGGCGAGCCGGGCACCTTTCCCCCAGCAGTGACCCTGCCAGCGCCTCACGTGCCGCGCCCGGCGTCGAGCCCCGGACTCCGCCGGGCGCGGGCACACAACCAAGGAGCCATCCATGAACTACCTGCTCACCGTCCGCGACTGGGGAACGCTGCACGTGGTCTGCCAGCACCCCAGCGATGGGGAGACCATCGCCACCATCGACGCCATCCCGACCACCGGAGAGCCGGCCACGCTCACCCCGGACAAGGCCGACAAGGTTGCGCGCGAGCTGCTGACCAAGGCTGACAAGGTTGCGCGTGGGAAGCTCAGTGCAGACGCTCTCACGGTCGCCGATACGCCAGTGCTGCTCGCCATCGTCCCCGACATGGTCCGCAAGCTGCACCGTGCTGCCGCTCTCGCACGCGCCGCAGAGCGTCCCCCGCTCGGGCCGCACCCGTTCGTCATCGCCTGACCCATGGGGGAAACCCCGAGGGGTACCAGACCTACAGCGTTTGGAAGGACGCTCGCAGTCCGGGAGGGTCAAATGTTTTCGAGGAGGAGCCGTGAATCTGGACCCAGGCGGAGCCGCACTGTGGCAGGAGGTCACCGCAGAGCACGAGCTCGGCACCGTTCAGCGGGTGCTGCTGCTGGAGGCGTGCCGCGCCAAGGATCGGCTCGATAGGTTCGACGCCCTCATCCGTGGCGAAACCGAATCGTTCGCCGAGCTGCCCGGGATCGTGCTCACGGTCGACAACCCCGACCGGCTGGCCCTGGCGGATGCCGAGCACCTGAAGCGCTCTCTGGCCGCTCTGCAGTTGCCGGACAAGCACGGACGCCGCGCACCATCGAGACCCGCTCGCGGCGCGTACCGACCACGACAGGGCTAGAAACGCAACGAGCCCCGACCCATCCACGGGCCGGGGCTCTGCTGTGCGGTCTAGATCTCGATGGTCGTCATCGCGCACCGCCCAGCACCTTGAGGGCCAGCTCGCGGGACTGGGCTGCAAGCGCCTGGTCGCCGTCGGCGACCGCCTTGTGAGCCTGCCGGGTGAGCGCGTCGGCGATGAGGTCGCGCTCGGTCTTGGTGAGTCGTGCTGTGGTCATGGTGGCCATGGTCGGTTCCTCCCGATTTGGAGGCGGTCCGACCGAAGTGCACGCAGAGTGCATGCACTTAAAGCAAAACCGCCTCTGACTGGCGTTATGCCTAGTCAGAGGCGGTTTCCTTTGGTAGCGGGGACAGGATTTGAACCTGTGACCTCTGGGTTATGAGCCCAGCGAGCTACCGAGCTGCTCCACCCCGCGTCGTTGTTGCCTGCATAACTTTACACGAGGACGAACAGAAGGCAAATCAACGACGAACCTCATACATAGTCCCCGCGTAACAAGGGCCCGTACCTCACATACTTTCCCCCGCCAATGGTGAGCCGGCCACGATGGGGTGTGAGTACGAAGGATCTGTCGATGGCTGCTCGGTACGAGATCACAAAGAAGTACGCCCAGGCGTATGCGGCGGCGCCGAAGAAGGGCAAGTCGCAGATCTTGGACCAGGTGGTCGAGGTCACGGGCTGGCACCGGGACCATGCCCGCCAGCAACTCGTGGCCCGGCTGCATCAGGCCCCGGGCCGGGCCACCGCAACGGTCGCGGTGATCGATCGCCGTAAGACCAGGGCCCGGAAGTACTCCTTCGACGCGATCAAGGTGCTGCAACGGGTGTGGGCGGCCTCAGGTGGCAACTGTGGGCAGTACCTCGCCCCGGCGATGGCTGACTGGCTCGACGCGATGGAAGCCGAAGGCGCACTGGTGCCCGGTGCCGACCGCTACAGCCTGGCGGTCCGGGCCGAACTGCTGGCGATGTCAGCAGCCACGATCGACCGTTACCTGGCCCCGGCCCGGGCCCGGGACCCGTTACGGGGCAAGAGCACCACCAAGCCCGGCCATCTGCTGCGGAACTCGATCACCGTCCGCAAGGCCGGCGACGAGGTCGAAGCCGAACCCGGATTCTTCGAAGTCGACACCGTGGCCCACTGCGGACCCACCCTCAAAGGCGAGTTTGCCCGCAGCGTGAACTTCACCGATATGCATACCGGCTGGGTGTTCACGACCGCGGTCCGTAACAACGCCCACGTCCACATCCGTGCCGCGTTCGACACGTTCATCGACCACGTGCCCTACCTGGTCACCGGGATCGACTGCGACAACGGCTCAGAGTTCATCAACCACGACCTGATCGGCTGGGCCGGTGAGCGGGACGTGTTCTTCACCCGCTCCCGGCCGTACAAGAAGAACGATCAAGCCACCATCGAATCCAAGAACAACCATCTGGTCCGCCGCTACGGCTTCTACCACCGCTACGACACCCCCACCGAACTCGCCCTGCTCAACCAGCTGTGGCCCCTGGTCAACGCCCGTCTGAACTTCTTCACCCCCACCAAGAAACCCATCGGCTGGTCCACCGACACCGTCGGACGCCGCAAACGGGTCTACGACAAGCCCCGCTCGCCCTACCAACGCCTCCTCGCCGCCGGAGTGCTCAGCCCCGCCCAAGAAGCCGAACTCGCGACCTACAAGGCCTCCCTGAAACCTGCCACCATGGCCCGGCAGATCACCACGATCCAAGCCGAACTCACACGCCTGGCCGGGCACAAGACCCGCCGCCTCGAACACCACATCACCTGGAAAGCACCCGACCCCGCCGGCCTGAAAACCCGCGCCTCCTAACCACCATTACGCGGGGAAAAACCATGTGAGGTACAGGCCCCCCCTACGCGGGGACTTGACAATGAGGTACCACGATCAACGGTGGTCGTCGTTCCTCTGTCGCGAACGTCAATGGGCGTCGGGGAGAGCGTCGCGGGCATCGGCGTACGTCATTCCGGAGATCTCCAGCAGGTCGACCAGGATGGATCGAACCTGGGCGAGGACCACGACTGCAGAGATCGAGTCCACGAGTTCGAGATGGCTCTGTTCGGTGCCCAGCCTGATCACTCGCTCCCGGGTCGCGACCGGGAGGCGCCCGATTGACAGTTCGTCGGCGCAACCTCGGATCTCGGCGGCCGTGTCCTCGAGCAGCATCAGATAGCTCTGGGGCATGTCTTCGGAGTGCCAGAGCAGGACCGCTGCGCGGCGGCACAGGACCCGGACGTTGCGGGTGAGGCGGTCCAGGGGTTCGACGAGCTCCGACAGGTCGACCATGTCGCGGCGCTGCCTGCGGAGGAACGGTGAATACCGGACGACTGCCAGGCCCTCCGCAGCAGCATCATCGAGCACCGCCATACGTTCGCTGACAGCCCGGGCCCGTTCGAGAACGCGGTCGCCGGCTTCGAGGTCGCGCCTGCGGAGTGAGCGGGCCACCTCCAGGAGCACATCGGCACTCTCATTGAGCGCCGCGGCGGCGAGGTCGAACGGTTTGCGGACCGGACCGGTCGGCGCGAGGGTCGCGATGAGGAGGGCCAGGGCACACCCGATCACCGCATCGATCCAGCGGAGGAAGACGCCGCCCTCGGGCAGCGGCATGATCACGACCACCACCGCCTGTACGCCGGCCTGGGCGACCATCAGGTCGCGCGCGCCGATCCAGATCGCGACGGACATCGCGATCAGGACAGCCAGGGTCACCTGCCACCAGCCCCGGCCCACGAGGATGACGAACAGATCGCCGAAGAAGACTCCGACCGCGACTCCCACCGCGACTTCGGCCGCCCGGCTGAGCCGCTGACCGAAGCTGGACCCGAGGGTGAGGATGGCCGCCACGGCGGCGAAGACGGGCAGCGGATGCCCGAACACCCGCTCGGCGATCAGCCAGGCGATGCCCGCGGCCAGTGCCTGTTGGGTGATCATCCAGAGGCGGCTGCGCCAGCGTGCGACGCTGCGCCGTTGGACGGCACGCCCGAAACGGAGCGACCGTTCGCTGACATCGAAGGCGCGAAGGGCCAGTCTTTGCAGGGAGAATCGGTCCACCACCACATGATGTCCGAGGGTGTCCGAAACGCCCAGGGCACCGGGCACCGTGGTTAGATATCTGGGTCCAAACCCCCTGACGGAGGTATCTCCCGATATGACCCAGCGTTTTTCGGCCCGCGTCCTCGTGGCCGTGGTGGCCGTCGCCGGCCTGCTGCTCAGCGCGTGCACCACCTCCGGCTCGCCGGGGGCCAACGGCAGCGCCAACGGAAACGGCAAGGCCGCCCAGACGACTTTGTCGGTCGGGGCCACTGCGTCGCCGTCCACTCTGGACCCGACGATCAACAACGCTGCGGCCATCCCGCAGGTGGTTCTTTACAACGTTTATGAAACGTTGGTGAAGCTGGATGCCGAGGGGCAGCTGAAACCGCTCCTGGCCCAGCGCTGGGATGTTTCGGCCGACAACAAGACCTACACGTTCAACCTGGACCCGGCGGCCCGCTTCGCGTCGGGTCGCGCTGTCGCGGCCAAGGATGTCGTCTGGAGTTTCGAGCGCATCAAGAACTCCGACACCACCACCAGCGCGGTCAAGGGCCAGATGGGTCCGGTCGACACGGTGCGCGCGGTCGATGACAAGACCGTCGAGGTCGTCCTGAAGAACCCCAGCAACCTCTGGCTCTTCGATATGTCGTCCACTGCGGGCATCATCCTCGACTCCGAGACGACCGCCGATCTGGCCAACTCCACCGCGGGTTCGGGTCCCTTCCAGCTCAAGGACTGGATCCCCAACAGCTCGGTGACGCTGGAGAAAAACCCGAATTACTGGGGTACGCCGGCTCGCTTCAACGAGGTCACCTTCCGCTATTTCACCGATCCCAACGCGATGAATGCGGCGATGCTCGCGGGTGACCTCGACATCATCTCCAACCTGCAGGCGCCGGCGGCTCTCCCGCAGTTCTCCGACACCAATCGCTTCAAGGTCGTCGAGGGGACCACGAACGGTGAGATCGTGCTGTCGATGAACGGCCGGTCCGAGGGCCTCAAGGACGTTCGGGTCCGCCAGGCTATCCGCCATGCCATCGACAAGAAGGCGCTGCGCGACACGGTCTGGGCCGGCAAGGGTGAGCTCATCGGCTCGATGGCCCCGCCGACCGATCCGTGGTTCGAGGACCGCACGGGTGACTTCCCGTTCGATCAGGACAAGGCCCGGGCCCTGCTCGCCGAGGCCGGCGTACAGAACCTGCGTCTGCGCCTCCGCGTCCCGACGCTGCCCTATGCCACCGCCTCTGCCCAGTTCATCCAGTCCCAGCTGCGCGAGGTCGGGATCGAGGCCGAGATCGACCAGCTGGAATTCCCCGCTCGCTGGCTCGAGGTCGTGCACACCAACGCCGATTACGACATGTCGATCGTGTCCCACGTCGAGGCGCGTGACTTCGTTCGGTTCGCCAACCCGGATTACTACTTCCACTACGACAGCGAGGAGTTCCGTCGACTGGTGGCGGAAGCGGATGCCGGACCGGCCGATCAGCAGGCCCCCAAGCTGAAGGAAGCCCTGGCTCTCCTGAGCCGGGATGCCGCTGCCGACTGGCTGTTCCTCCTGCCCAACCTGGTCATCACCAAGCCCAACATCACCGGCGTTGCCCAGAATGCCAACACGTTGAGCTTCGATCTGACCACCATCGCGGCGGGCTGACAGCGGCAGACACCAGACCATGGGCCTGGCGAAGTGGATCCTGCGCCGGCTGGCGATCTTTTTCGTCAGCCTGGCGCTGGCATCCGTCCTGATCTTCGGGGTGGGGGAGCTCCTCCCCGGTGATCTGGCGACCGTCATCCTCGGCGACGGCGCGACGCCGGAGGCGCTCCAGCGACTGCGCGAGCAGCTCGGCCTGGACCGCCCCGGAGTTGTCCGCTATTTCGAGTGGGTGGGTGGCATGCTCACCGGCGACTTCGGCACCTCACTGCTCAGCCGTCGCCCGGTGGCCGAGCAGATCCTGATGAAGTTCCCGGTGACGTTCTGGCTCGTCGTCCTCGGGATGCTCGTGGCGCTCATCCTGGCGGTGCCGGTGGGCATGGTGGCGGCGATCCGGCGTCGGCATGCGGATGGCTTCGCGGCGTCGGCCCTGTCGCAGGTGGGTCTGGCGATTCCCGCGTTCTGGGCGGGCATCATCGGGATCTATCTGTTCGCCGTCCAGCTCCGGCTCCTGCCGGCCAACGGCTATGTCCCGCTGACGAGCAGCCCGCTGCAATGGCTGCGCCACCTGGTCCTCCCCGTGATCGCGCTCGCCATCGTCCAGGCGGCGGTGATCGCCCGCTATGTCCGCTCGGCGATCATCGAGGTGCTGACCGAGGACTACTACCGCACGGCCCGGGCCATCGGCTGGCGACAGTTCCCGGCCCTGATCCGGCACGGGCTGCGCAATGCGTCGCTCTCGGTCGTCACGGTCCTGGGGCTGCAGTTCTCGACCCTGTTCGTCGGAGCCATCGTCATCGAATCGGTCTTCACGATGCCCGGCCTCGGCACGATGTTGCTCCAGGCCGTGTCGCAGCGGGACATGATCGTCGTGCAGGGGACCGTGATGCTGCTGGTGTTCATCGTCCTGGTCATCAATGCCCTCGTAGACCTCTCCTATGTCGTGCTCGACCCGCGCCTGCGCTCCCGGGAGGCCTCGTGAGGACCGTGATCGCATGAAACGCGCAGGTCTCTATGGAGGCGCGGCGCTGGTGGGCCTGGTCGTTCTGGTCGCGCTCCTCGCGCTGGTCTGGACTCCCTTCGATCCCCTGCAGGTACGCCCGGACTCCCGGTTGCTGGGTCCGTCCTGGCCGCACCTGCTGGGCACCGACCACTTCGGCATCGACATCGTGTCGATGCTGATGGCGGGTGCCCGCATCTGCCTGATGGTGGGGATCATCGCGGTGGCGATCGCGGCCGTCGTCGGCGTACCCCTCGGCATGATCGCCGGCATGGCTCCCAGCGGGCTGTCGGAGGTCATCATGCGTGCGGTCGACGTGCTGTACGCGTTCCCCGCCCTGCTGCTGGCGATCCTGCTCGCGGCGGCGTTCGGGGGCTCGACCGGCACCGCGATGACAGCGATCGGCATCGCCACGATTCCGGCGTTCGCCCGGGTCGCGCGCGCGGCCACGCTCTCGGTGATGTCGTCGGACTATGTGCTGGCCGCTCGGGCGGCCGGCACGAGCCGCCTCGACACGGCGGCCCGCCACGTCCTGCCCAATATCGCGCCCGTGATCGGTGTGCAGGCGTCGGTATCGTTCGGCATCGCCATCCTCGCCGAGGCGGCCCTTTCCTATCTCGGTCTCGGCACCCCACCCCCCAATCCGACCTGGGGCCGGATGCTCCGCGAGGCGCAGACCTACATGTTCTCCGACCCGCTGCAGGCGGTCTGGCCGGGCCTGGCGATCGCGATCGCGGTGCTCGGGTTCAACCTGCTCGGCGACGGCCTGCGTGACCTGCTCGACCCACGGCTGCGGGAGATCCGATGAATCCGGGTACGCCCATCGTCGAGGTCACCGATCTGCGCGTCGCCTTCGGCCGGGATCGCCGCGAGGTGCTCCATGGCGTGGACTTCACGCTGGCGAAGGGGGAGCGGCTCGGTCTGATCGGCGAATCGGGTTCGGGCAAGTCGGTCACGGCCCTGGCCGTGATGGGCCTGCTGGCGGAGACCGCGACCGTGACCGGTTCGATCAGAATCGACGGCCAGGAGATCGTGAACGCGCCGGACCGCGTGGTGGCCCGACTGCGCGGCGACATCATGTCGATGGTGTTCCAGGAACCGATGACGGCGCTCGATCCCACGATGAAGGTCGGCCGCCAGGTGGCCGAGGTGTGGCAGCTCCACAGCCCGCGCGACCGCCGACACGAAGCCCGGAACCATGTCCTCGACATGCTCGAACGCGTCGGCCTGTCCGATCCACCGCGTATCGCCCGGTCGTTCCCGCATCAGCTCTCCGGTGGCCAGCGGCAGCGGGTCGTGCTCGCCATGGCCCTCATCAACAAGCCGGACCTCGTGATCTGTGACGAACCGACCACAGCCCTCGACGTGACGGTCCAGGCCCGCGTACTCCGCGTGCTCGACGAAGCCCTCGACGCCGTCGGCGCCGCCTGCCTGTTCATCAGTCATGACCTCGCCGTCGTGTCCCAGGTCTGCGCCGAAATCATGGTGATGCTCGATGGTGACGTGGTCGAACGCGGCACCACCCGGCAGATCTTCACCGATCCCCGGCACGGCTACACCAAGGGCCTCATCGCCACCGCACGCCTCGACCAGGTCGAACCCGGGGAGCGGCTGCCCGTGGTGTCCGACTTCTTCACAAGGGGGCAGCGATGAGCGAAACGCCGGTCTATCAACTCACCGACGTACGCCGGGTCTTCGGCGCGGGCGGCCCCAACGAAGTGGTCGCCGTCGACAACGTGTCCCTGACCCTGGCCAAGGGCCAACGTCTCGGCATCGTGGGGGAGTCGGGCTCGGGCAAGTCGACCCTGATCCGCATGATGGCCGCCCTCGACCACCCGACCTCGGGCCGGATCCTGTTCCACGATCGGCAGGTGAATCACGTCCCCGAACGCCGGCTCGGCTTTCTGCGGGCCGAGGTCCAGATGGTGTTCCAGGACCCCCGGTCGTCGCTCAACCCCCGCATGACCGTCGCCGACATCATCTGTGAACCGCTCCGGTCCAAGCTGCTGCGGCACCGTTCCGACATCCCGACCGATCAATCGGCGCGACTGGCACAGGTGCTCGACGCCGTGGGCCTGCCGGCTGATTCGGGCCGGCGCTATCCGCACGAGTTCTCGGGTGGCCAGCGGCAGCGCATCGCCATCGCGCGGGCTCTGGCGCCACGGCCCGAGGTGCTGATCGCCGATGAGCCGGTCTCGGCGCTGGACGTCTCCGTGCGCGCCCAGGTGCTCAACCTGCTCAACACCCTGGTCGACGAGATGGGCCTGACCCTGGTGTTCGTCAGCCACGACCTCATGGTGGTGCGCCACATCTGTGATCACGTCATGGTGATGCGGCGCGGCAAGGTCGAGGAAGCCGGCTCGACGCGCACGGTGTACGCCGAGCCGCGCGCGGCGTACACCCGCGAACTCCTGGCCGCCGTCCCGAAGATCGACCTGTCCGAACGAGGGACCAGCACGTCCTGACCGGGGGATCAGCGCCGCTCACCGGACGGTACGCGGACAGCTACCCCGCCGGGAGTGATCTACACTCCCGCGAGTGAAGGCATTGCTCCTGGAGAACATCCACACCGACGCTGTTGACATCCTCAAAGAACGTGGTTTCGACGTCGATCTGCGGTCCGGCGCGCTCGACGAGGATGAGCTGATCGAGGCACTGGAGGGCGTATCCCTCCTCGGGATCCGGTCCAAGACCCAGGTCACCGAGAAGGTGCTCGAGGCCCGCCCGGAGCTCGGTGCGATCGGTGCGTTCTGCATCGGCACCAACCAGATCGATCTGGAGGCGGCCGCCGAGCGCGGTATCCCGGCCTTCAACGCCCCGTTCTCCAACACGCGCTCGGTGGTCGAGCTCGCCATCGGCGAGATCATCGCCATGGCCCGGCACCTGACCGACAAGTCGAAAGCTCTTCACGACGGCATCTGGGACAAGTCGGCCAAGGGCGCCCACGAGGTCCGCGGCCGCAGCCTCGGCATCGTCGGCTACGGCAACATCGGCTCCCAGCTCTCGGTCGTGGCCGAATCGTTGGGCATGCGGGTCTATTTCTATGACATCGTCGATCGCCTGGCGCTCGGCAACGCGCGCCGCTGTGGCTCGCTCGAGGAACTGCTGGGCACCGCGGAGACCATCACGTTGCACGTCGACGGGCGTCCGGGCAATGCGGGCTTCTTCGGCGCCGAGCAGTTCGCGATGATGCGTCGCCGCGCGCTCTTCCTCAATCTCGCGCGTGGCTTCGTCGTCGACCACGAGGCGCTGCGCGACAACCTGCTGTCGGGCCACATCGCCGGCGCGGCTGTCGACGTGTTCCCGGAGGAGCCCAAGGGCAACGGGGATCCGTTCAGCTCGGTGCTGCAGGGCATCCCCAACGTCATCCTGACTCCCCACATCGGTGGCTCGACCCAGGAAGCCCAGCAGGACATCGGCTATTTCGTCGCCAACAAGCTGACCGACTTCCACTCCGCCGGTTCCACCAACATGTCGGTGAACATGCCGCAGGTTCAGGTCGACGGTGAGGTCAAGGGCGTACGCCTGCTCCACATCCACCACAACGTGCCGGGCGTACTGGCCCGGATGAACCAGGCGATCGCCGATCACGGCGTCAACATCGACAGCCAGACCCTCTCGACGCGTGGCGAGCTCGGTTATGTCGTGAGCGACGTCAGCGGCGATCGGGTCTCCGAACTGGCCGATGCGCTGCGGGACCTTCCGGAGACCGTGCGCCTGCGCCAGGTGGGCTGACAGGGTCCACCACCGAGGATCAGTTCTCGGGCCGTCGGTGGGGTGCGTCGGGATCGACGGCCCCACCGGCGGTCAGCTGTTCGATGACCAGGTCGTGCAGCAGGCCGTTGGTGGCGACCGCCCCGGGGCCGTGCGGGCCGGGCGTACCCTCCACCGACGTGAACCGGCCACCCGCTTCGGTGACCACGATGTTGCAGGCGGCCATGTCGTGGAGCGACAGCTCGGGCTCACAGGCGATATCCACCGCGCCCTCGGCCACCAGCATGTAGGACCAGAAATCCCCGTACGCCCGGCTGCGCCACACCGAGCGCATGAGATCGACGAAGTGCTGTCCCAGCCCTTCGGACACCCAGCCGTGCAGGGAGGAATATGAGAGCGAGGCGTCGCCGATATCCCGCACATCGGAGACCTGGATGCGCGTCGCCTGGTGCAGGGATTTCCCGGTGAAGGCCCCCACGCCCTTCGCCGCCCACCAGCGTCGGCCGAGGGCGGGAGCGCTCACCACCCCGGCCACGACCTCGTCGCCGACCATGAGCCCGATCAGGGTGGCCCACACGGGCACGCCGCGGACGAAGTTGGACGTGCCGTCGATGGGGTCGATCACCCAGCGGCGGGGACCCCAACCCGTGTCGTCGAATTCCTCACCGTGCACGGCATCCCGGGGCCGGGCGCGCGCGAGCGTACGCCTCGCCGCCTCCTCGACCGCCACGTCCGCATCGGTGACGTTGGACATGTCCGGTTTGGAGGACACCTTCAGGTCCTGGGCCTTGAACCGGGCCATCGTGATCGAGTCGGCGTTGTCGGCCATCATGTGCGCCAGACGCAGGTCATCGGTGTAGTCGACGGGCTTGTCGGGCGTGGGCTTGGACGACGGATTCGAACGCGCAGACATGCGTTCAATCTAGCGGCTCACGCCGCAGGGGTACGCCGGCCCGGACGGGTCGCGGGTCAGGCCTCGTAGGGGAGTTTGCGGGCCGACACCATGCGGCGGAACGATTCGACGCGCGCCCGGGGCACATTGCCGTCGCGCCACGCGTTGTCGAGCCCGCACTCGACGGCCTCGTCATCATGGGCACAGCCGCGTGGGCAGTCGTCGGTGAACTCGACCAGGTCCGGGAACGCCTTCAGGACATCCGCGGGCGTGACGTGGCTGAGGCCGAAGGAGCGTACGCCGGGCGTATCGATCACCCAGCCGTCGCCGTCGGGCAGTTGGAGCGCGATGGCGGAGGTCGAGGTATGGCGACCTCGCCCGGTGACCTCGTTCACGTGGGACGTGCTGCGGTCGGCACCCGGAATCAGGGCGTTGACGAGGGTGGACTTGCCGACGCCGGAGTGGCCGAGAAAGACCGAGCTGCGATCGCTGAGGAGCTGGCGCAACCGGGTCAGGTCGGAGCCGGGCTCGGTGACGACGATGGGGACGCCCAGCGGCGCATAGGCGGCGACGAGCTCGTCCGGGCTGGCGAGATCGGCCTTGGTCAGGCAGAGCAGGGGATCGAGGCCGGCGTCATAGCCCGCCACGAGGACGCGATCGATCATGCCGGTGCGGGGCGGGGGATCGGCCAGGGCGGTCACGATGACCAGCTGGTCCGCGTTCGCGACGATGGGGCGCTCGAAAGGATCGTCGTCATCGGCCGTCCGCCGCAGGACCGTCGTGCGCTCGAGAACCTCCACGATGCGGGCGAGGGTCCCCTCCACACCGGAGACGTCCCCGTCGAGGCGGACCCGATCACCCACGATGACCGACTTGCGGCCCAGCGGGCGAGCCTTGGTCGCGGTCAGGGACACCTCGGTCGGCTCGTAGGCATCGTCCAGCAGCAGACAGCGATAGCGGCCCCGGTCGACGGTGACGACCAGCCCGACAGGAGCGTCCGAATAGTCGGGTCGTTCCTTGGTGCGGGGGCGCGTACGCCGGCGAGGCCTGTCGAAGCCGGCATGGTCATCGGAATGGATGCCGCCGCGCCGCCTGCTCAATGGGCGGACCCGTCCGGGGTGACCTGGTCGTTGCGCGTCTCCTCCGCCTGTTCGGCGGCGATCCGACGGTCCGACCACTCATCGGAGTCGGCGATCATCTGGGTCCACAGAATGGGGAACTCGGGCATGGTCTTCGATGTGCATCCGATGTCGTCGAGCGTGATGTCGTCGACCAGCAGTCCGAGGAGGGCGCCGGCGTGGGCCATGCGGTGGTCCGCATAGGTGCGCCAGTCTCCGCCATGGAGCACGCGCGGATGCACCACCAGGCCGTCCGCCGTCTGCTTGGTGCTGGAGCCGAGACCATTGAGCTCGGCCTCGAGTGCGGCGAGTCGATCCGTTTCGTGGCCGCGGATGTGGGCCACCCCGCGAATGTGGGTGGCCTCTCGCGCGACGGCGGCGACGGCAGCCACCACGGGCGTCAGCTCGGAGACGTCGGTGAGGTCGAGATCCACGCCGTGGAGGACCCCGGTGCCGGTGACCGTGAGCGCCCCATCGGTCAGGATCACCCTCGCTCCGAACTCGGTGAGGATGGACCGGATCCGATCTCCCGGCTGGTTGGTGGAGATCGGCCAGTTGGGCACGGTGACCTCGCCGCCCGTGATGGCGGCCGCAGCCAGGAACGGGGCGGCGTTCGACAGGTCGGGCTCGATGACGATGTCACGCGCCGCGATGGCACCGGGGGAGACGATCCACCGGTTGGGCTGAGTGTCGTCGATCCGGACCCCGCGCTCCCGGAGCATGGCGACCGTCATGTCGATGTGGGGACGGCTCGGCAGGGTGGCGCCGACATGTTCGATGTCGAGCCCCCGACCACATCGGGCACCGATCAGGAGCAGGCCCGACAGGTATTGGCTCGACGTCGAGGAATCCACCCGGATCCGACCACCGGGGAGGTCGGCGCGCCCGGTCACGGTGAACGGCAGCGTGTTCGCGTCGACGGTCACGTCGGCGCCCATGTCATAGAGCGCATCGAGCAGAGGACCCATGGGGCGATCGTTGGCCTGGTCATCGCCGTGGAACCGGATCGCACCCGGCCCGAGCGCGGCCAACGGCGGCAGGAAGCGCATCACGGTTCCGGCGAGCCCGCAGTCGACGGACGCCGAGGCGGCCGCCAGCTGCTGCGGCGGAGTCACCGTCCACCCATCGGCGGTTTCGTCGATGACCACGCCGAGGGCCCGCAGACCATCGCGCATCAGCCGCGTGTCGCGGGCATCGAGTCCCCCGACGATCCGGCTGGGCCCGTCGGCCAGGGCGGCCAGCACCAGGGCCCGGTTGGTTTCCGACTTCGATCCCGGCACCACCACGGTGGCATGCAGCGGTTCGGAGGCGATCGGCGCAGGCCAAGGACCCGAATCGACCGCGCGGCGCGGGCGCGAGCTCGGGTGCGGCGAGGAAGTCACATCCATGGGGTCCTTGGTCACGGAACGGAGTCTAGTGAAATCGAACTCCGGTCAGTGCGCCAGTTCCTTGGCCTGGAGGGCCACCCGGTGCTTGACGTTGTCCACCGAGCGGGCGAGCTGCAGCTTGGTCAGCTCGGCATCCTTGCCGAGCTGCTTGCGCGTGTGGTCGACGCTCTTCGACAGCTTCACGGCCTGGTCCTGCGCGCGCCACGCGAGGCCGGGCCGGCCCTCGGTGTCACCGGCGGCGATGAGGGCGCCACCCAGCAGGGCCACGTTCTTGAGGAGTTCGTTGCGCGCCAGCGACTTCTCTGTTGCCGTCAGGTTCTTGGCAGAGAAGCCCATGAGCTGGGGGACCATCGACAGCGCGATGAGTCCCGCTCCGAGACGACGCCCCTTGCCGGAGATGAGGCCGAGACCGCCGGCGACCTGGAGACCGCCGGTGATCCGCGCGAGGGTTTCGGTGTCTTCCGGGAGGGTCTCCGCGACCTCAACGGGGGCGACCTTCTTGGCGAGCGGCACGACCGTGGCCGCGAACCGCTCCTGCTCGGCGGCGTAGGGCTCGGGATTCTTCACAGCCTTGACGCCGTTCACGACGAAATAGCCGGCCAACATCGTCCGGGCGGCAGTGCGCAGCAGGTTCATGTGTCCATGTTTACCCTGTCGTCAATCCGCTGCCAACACCGGGTGCGGGTGAATCACCTACGGTGGAATCGTGTGTGGACGTTATGCGGCGTCAGCCGATGTGGATCAGCTCGTCGAGGAGTTCGAGATCGACGAGGTCACCGAGGCTCCGGAGGCACCGAGCTGGAACCTGGCCCCCACCGATCCGGTGCCGGCTGTGGTGGAACGACTGCCGAAGGATGCCGAGCCCGATGCCGTGGCGGTCCGCAAGCTCGTGCAATTGCGGTGGGGTCTGGTGCCGTCGTGGTCTAAGGATGCGCGGGGCGGAGCCCGGATGATCAACGCCCGGTTCGAAACCGTCGACACCAAACCCGCCTACCGCAAGGCTTTCGCATCTCGGCGCTGCCTGCTGCCAGCCGACGGCTATTACGAGTGGTACACGCAGGAGGGCTCCAAGAAGAAGCAGCCCTATTTCATCCACCGCGGCGACGGCGACCTGCTCGTCATGGCCGGGATCTATGAGTTCTGGCGCGATGACTCCCTGCCCGCCGGAGACCCCGGGGCCTGGGTGACGTCCTGTTCGATCATCACCACGAGCGCGACCGATGCGCTCGGCCGCATCCACGACCGGATGCCGATGATCATCCGCCGCGAGGCCTGGGACGCCTGGCTCGATCCCCGCCAGACCGATCCGGATACCGCCAGGAGCCTCCTGGGTGTGACAGACGCCGAGCTGCTGGAGGCGTACGCCGTCGGCCCGGCCGTCGGCAACGTGCGGGCGGACGGTCCCGAACTGGTCATGCAGCTGCCCGAGGCCGGCGCATGAGCGTCATCGAGGACGTGGCCACCGAACTCGGGCCCGCCCGCATGTATCTCGCTGTCCCCGAGACCGATCCGGCCCGGATCCTCCTGCTCGGGCACGGGGCCGGGGGTGGGGTGGATGCACCCGACCTCGAGGCCCTCACGGCGCTGACCGCCGACGGGACGGCGGTGCTCCGCTTCGAGCAGCCCTGGCGTACGGCCGGGAAGAAGATCGCCCCCGCGCCCGCCCGGCTCGATCAGGGCTGGCTCGCCGCGCGGGCGTACGTGGCGGAGCGCTGGCCGGGCGTACCCCTCGCCCTTGGCGGGCGCAGCGCCGGCGCCCGGGTCGCCTGCCGCTCGGCAGCCGCGGATCCGGCGTACGCGGTCGTCGCGCTGTCTTTCCCGCTCCACCCACCGGGCAGACCCGAGTCGAGTCGCGCCGGGGAGTTGCTGGCACCCGATTGCCCGGTGCTGGTGCTGCAGGGGGAGCGTGATCCGTTCGGTACGCCCGCAGAGGTGACGACCGCCATCCAGGGTTCGGAGCGGTATCGGGTCGTCACCGTGCCGGGCTGCGCGCACGAGATGAAGCCACCGAAGCGGGCCGTTCCGGACGCGGCCGGCGTGGCCGAACTGCTGGTCACGCAGGTGCGGTCGTTCCTCGCCCGGCCCACGGAATAGTTCGCCGCCACGCGGTGTTGGGGGAGGTGATGGTCACCTGTGAATCCCGGTCCCCGGTACTGTCATATGTGATGACGATGCCGACGACCGATGCCACCAGCCCGGAGAGTCCCGACCGGGCGCTCGGTGCCGCCGTGAGCGAGCCGAGCGCCGAAGAAGTCGTGGACCTCGACACCGAGACGCCCGAAGAGCGCGATGCCCGGTTCGAACGCGACGCGCTCGAATACCTGGATCAGCTCTATGGTGCCGCCCTGCGCATGACCCGCAACCCGGCCGACGCCGAGGATCTGGTGCAGGAGACGTACGCGAAGGCCTATGGGTCGTTCCATCAGTACGCCCCCGGCACCAACCTCAAGGCCTGGCTCTATCGGATCCTGACGAACACCTACATCAACAGCTATCGCAAGGCGCAGCGTTCGCCGAAGCTGGCCGATGGGGAAAACGTGGAGGACTGGCAGCTCGCCCGCGCCGAATCCCACACGTCACGCGGTCTGCGGTCGGCCGAGATGGAAGCGCTGGACCGGATGCCGGACTCGGTGGTGACGGACGCGCTGCAGGAGCTCTCGCCCGACTTCCGGCTGGCGGTCTATCTGGCCGATGTCGAGGGATTCGCCTACAAGGAGATCGCCGAGATCATGGGCACGCCCATCGGCACTGTCATGTCGCGCCTCAACCGCGGGCGCCGACAGCTTCGCGAGGCGTTGTCGGACTATGCCCGCGAACACGGGATGATGCGTGAGGAGAAGCTGCCGTGAGCGACGACACAGCTGAGGTCCCTCCGGCCCTGTCGGCCGAGTCCGATTGTTCGCTCATCCTCGAACGGGTGAACGAGTTTCTCGACCACGAGTTGGACGAAGGATCCTGTGATGCGATTCGAGCGCATCTGGATGCCTGTGAAGACTGCCTGGACGACTATGACGTGCAACAGGCACTGAAACAGCTCGTCAACCGCTGCTGCCGGACGACTCAGGCGCCCCAACAGCTGCGGATGACGATCGTGACCTCGATCACGCGCTGGCGCGCGGGCTGAGCCTCCGGAGTCCCGGAGTCGGGTCTGCCCAGCGTTGATTGGGTTGGCTCACCCTTGGGGAGCCCCACGATCACGCGTTGGGACGCTTGCCGTGGTTGGCGCCCTTCTTGCGGCGGGCGCGGCGCTTGCGACCGGTCTTGCCCATGCTTGCCTCCTCCGTGGTGCGAAACTGCGAGTTCATCGATCGATGACCGACGCACGAGTCTAGTCGCCAGGGCCCCGGTCCACGCAACTCTCCAGAGTCGACGAAGCGAGGGAGCACAGAGCGACCGTTCCCGTCGCGGAGCGACGGCATGTATACAGTGGCGCCCATGCAACTGATGAATCAGTTGATGCGCGACCACGCCGACATCAGCGACGATGACGAGGTCTTCCTCTTTCGCCTGGTCAATGAGTGGCATCTGATCGCTGATCTGTCCTTTTCGGATCTGGTGTTGTGGGTGCCGTCCCATGACCCCGACATCTTCTGGGCGGTGGCCCAGATCCGCCCGACAACGGGCCCGACGGCGTTGGAGGACGACGTCGCGGGCGATTCGGTGGGTTATCAGCCGGAGCACGGCGTCCCGGAGGCGTACCTGTCGGGGGAGATGGTCGAGACCTCCGAGAACAAGCTCCAGGCGGGCGTACCCGTCGATGTGCACGCGATCCCGATCAAGCGGTGCGGACGGGTGATCGCGGTGGTCGAGCGACATACGAACCGGATGGGCGTGCGGGCGCCGGGATCGCTCGAGGACACGTACCTCGAGATCGCCGAAACCCTGACGGGCATGCTGGGTCGGGGGGAGTTTCCGCTGCCGGGTACGCCGAGTGACCCGGTGGTGAGCCCACGCGTGGGTGACGGTCTGATTCGCCTCGATGAGCACCTCAACGTGATGTACGCCACGCCCAATGCGGTGACGGCCTACCGGCGGATGGGCCTCGCTGCGGACCTGGAGGACGAGAACCTCCCGCTGATCACGCGTTCGCTGCAGGTTCCGGTCACGTGGGACCAGGAGGGTCCCGATCCGCTCGACGAGGCGTTCGGGCGGGGTGAGGCGACCGAGATCGATGTGGCCGTGGGCATGATCTCGATCAGGCTGCGGATCCTGCCGCTGATGTGCGGTGACCGGGGTCGCGTCGGTGTCGTGGTCCTGTGCCGGGACGTCACCGAGCTCTCGAAGCGGGAACGCCAGCTGGTCACGAAGGATGCCACGATCCGGGAGATCCATCACCGGGTCAAGAACAACCTCCAGACCGTCGCGGCGCTCCTGCGGATGCAGGCCAGGCGGATCGGGTCGCCCGAGGCGCGTGCCGCGCTGACCGAGGCGGTGTCCCGGGTGGCGGCCATCGCTGTCGTGCACGAGACGCTGTCGCAGGCCTATGACGAGGTCGTCGAGTTCGACGAGGTGGCCGATCGGGTGCTCAAGATGGTGGGCGGCCTGGCGCTGACCCGTGGTGACCGCGTGACGGCCCGACGGGAGGGCACCTTCGGCCTGATCCCGGCGGACGTGGCGACGAACCTTTCCCTGGTGGTCACCGAGTTGTGCCAGAACGCCATGGAGCACGGGTTGGCGGAGGCGCGCCAAGGCTTGGTGCGTGTCCTGCCGCAGACCACCAACGGGCAGCTGACGGTCGAGGTGATCGACGACGGCGCCGGTCTTCCGGCCGGCTTCGCCCTCGAGACCAATCGCAGCCTGGGCCTCAGCATCGTGGCGACCCTGATGGCCGATCTGGGTGGCACGTTCGAGCTGGCCAACAATGCGTCCGGCAAAGGGGCCCGGGCGATGATCACGCTGCCGGTGGCGGATGTGTATCGACCGAGTCTGGACAGTTGACCAGCGTGAGGGCCGAAAAATCCCGGATGGGGGATCCCATCCGGGTCGTCCTCGGGCCCGGCAACCGGGCGGGTGCAGCTCAGGCGGTGCGAATGCGCGAGCGCGCCGCTCGCCGCTTCATGGCGCGCCGCTCGTCTTCCGAGAGGCCGCCCCACACTCCGTGATCCTGGCCGGCTTCGAGAGCCCATTGCAGGCAGGCTTCGCGCACTTCGCAGCGCTTGCAGACCTGCTTGGCCTCCTCAATCTGCAGCAGCGCGGGGCCGGTGTTTCCGATCGGGAAGAAGAGCTCGGGATCCTCATCCAGACAGGCTGCCTCGTGGCGCCAATCCATTCCGTAGGCCATCCTTCGAACTAGGTGGGTGTCCGGTCTCCGGTCGCGGCGCTGCGGGGAAGCCAGTTGCCCTTGAATTTCTGACTCACCAAGACTGGCAAGTAATGACCGCGAATACAAGAGATGACCCTTGTCATCTTTGACAATCCCGTTGTGGCAACGGAAATCACGTGTTTCATCATGCCGTTGTGCGGCACGGGCCTCTTGTGGGACAGGCTAGATTTGCCTCCGTGCCCCAGCCCTCGCCCGAAACCCCACGCCCCCGGACCGTGCCGACCCCGGTTCGCGTCGCGGCCGCTCTCCTCGCGGTGATCGCGCTGACCTCAGCGGTGCTGGGCATCCTGGAGGCGTTCAACGTCCGCTCCAACCGCATGGTCATGGGCGTGGGGGCCACGATCCTGCTCCTGGCCTACGCCGCCGCGCTGGCGGTGGTGATCCGAGGACTGCTGCGGCTGCGCGGGTGGAGTCGCGGCCCGGCCGTGGCGACCCAGGTGGTGCAGCTTCCGGTGGCCTATTCGTTCCTGGGCGGTGGCACGACCTGGATCGGCGTGCTCCTGGCGGCCATTTCGCTGACCGTGATCGTCTGCCTGGTGCTGCCCAGTTCGACCCGGGCCCTCGTGCCGCACCTGCTGACCAAGGACTGACCGGGCTCCGACCGGATCAGCGCGATCCGGGCTCCGGGTCGCTGTCGGCGGAATCCTGCGTCAGCCCCTCCACGAGCGCCGCGGCTGCGGCATCCCGGGCTTCGGCTTCGTGGCGTACGCGGGCCAGGAAGGACCGTGTCCGTTCCTCGCGGGGCTGGCCGAGGACCTGCTCGGGCGTACCCTGCTCGACGACCACGCCGGCGTCCATGAAGACGACCCGGTCGGCGACCTCGCGGGCAAAGCCCATCTCGTGGGTCACGACGATCATGGTCATGCCGTTGGAAGCAAGCTGCTGCATGACGGACAGCACCTCACCCACGAGTTCGGGGTCGAGCGCCGAAGTGGGTTCGTCGAAAAGCATGAGGGCCGGTTCCATCGCCAGGGCGCGGGCGATGGCCACGCGCTGCTGCTGGCCGCCGGACAGCTGGGCGGGGTAGTAGTCCACACGGTCGGCGAGACCGACCTGATCCAACAGGTCCAGAGCCCTCTGCCGGGCCTGCGCTCGCGGTACGCGCTTGACGTGCACCGGTGCTTCCATGACATTGCCCAGGGCCGTCATATGCGGGAACAGATTGAACCGCTGGAACACCATGCCGATGCCGGCGCGCTGGCGGGCAATGTCGACAGCATGGCGACGATAGAGCTTGCCGTTTTTCTCGCGTACGCCGATGAGTTCACCCTGAACCCAGATCCGGCCCCCGGTCAGGACCTCCATCTGGTTGATGAGGCGCAGGAACGTGGTCTTGCCGGAGCCGGACGGCCCGAGCAGGCACACCACTTCACCGCGCTCGACGTCCATGTCGATGCCCTTGAGCACCTCGTTGGAGCCGAAGGACTTGGTGGCATTCACCGCCCGGACGATGGGCATCTGCTCACTGGTCGGGGTGCTCAATGGTCGGTCCTCATCGTGATGCGCTGGCCCTTTTCGTGGGCCGACGTGCCGAAGCCCTTGCCGAAGTGCCGCTCCAGCCACCCCTGGGCGATCATCAGGATGCTGGTGGCCGCCAGGTAGTAGATGGTGGCGGAGATCAGCACCGGGAAGGTCTGATAGGTCCGCGAGCCGATGGCCTTGAGCTGGAAGAACAGCTCGGTCGACAGGGGGATGGCGATCAACAGGGAGGTGTCCTTGAGCATGGCGATCGTCTCGTTGCCCGTCGGGGGCACGATGACGCGCATCGCCTGCGGCAGCACGACGCGCAGCATGGTCTTGCCCGGGCTCATACCGAGCGCCTCGGCGGCCTCCGACTGCCCCTTGTCGACGCTGAGGATGCCGGCCCGGGCGATCTCGGCCATATAGGCCGACTCCGAGGCCGCCATGCCGATGACGGCACCCACGAGGCCCGCGAAGATCTGATTGGCATCCAGGGTCAGGAAGCGCCACGTGGTGTCGGTCGGAAGTCCGAGCCACTCGATGATCTTCCAGTCGAACGGGACACCGAAGGCGATGCCCTCCTGGAAGACGATGCCGAGCGCACCCATGATCGTAAGGAGCACATAGCGCGGGATGGCCCGGAAGAACCACGTATAGATCCACGACACCGTCTTGAGGATCGGATTGTCGGAAAGGCGCATCACCGCGAGCACCACGCCCCCGGTGACGCCCAGGATCATGCTGAGCACCGTGACGAGCAGGGTGCCCTTGATGAATCCCTCGATGACCGGCGCCTGGTTCATGGCCTCCGCCACGAACGGCCAGTTGAACGCCGGGTTGAACACCAGCATGTGGATGAACATCGCCACCAGCACGGCGATGACGGCGACAGCGACCCAGCGCCAGGGATGGCGGACCGGGACGGCGTCGATGCGGCCGGGCCGGTCGGCGGACCCCGTGGGGTCCGCCGACGTGCCGGTGTTGCTCGGGGATTCAGTCATGATTCTCGGGTACGCCGGGTCAGCCGGCGGTCGGGTTGACCTCGAACTTGTCGATCCCGCCCTGCTCGGTGCCCCACTTCTCGAGGACCTTGTCATAGGTGCCGTCGGCCTTGAGCTGGGTCAGGGCCTCGGCGATGGCGGCACCGAACTCGGCCTGATCCTTGGGCAGGACGAAGCCGTAGGGCGCGGCGTCATAGATGTCGCCGAGGGTCTCCAGCTTGTCGCCGGACTGCTTGACGGCGTACGCCACGATGGGGGAGTCGGCCAGCATCGCATCCGCGCGACCGGAGACGACCGCTGCGGTGGCCTGGTCCTGGCCCTCGAACTGCAGGACATTGATCTTGTTGTCGCCGCACTTCTCCTGGCGCACGGGGAGGTCGTCCTCGTCCTGCACGGTGCCGGTCTGGACGGCGATGGTCATGCCACAGGCGTTCTCGGGGTCGATGTTCTTCGGGTTGCCCTTGGCCGTGGCCCACTGCGTACCCGCATTGAGGTAGCTGACCATGGTCACCTGCTCCATGCGCTTGGCATTGATGGTGAAGGAGGAGACGCCGGCGTCGTACTTCTTGCCCTGAACGCCGGTGATGATCGTGTCGAAGCTCGAGGGCTGCCACTCGGCGGTCACGCCGAACTTGGCTGCGACTGCGTTGAACATGTCAACGTCGGCACCGATCACGGTCTTGCCGTCGGTGTCGAGGAACTCGTTGGGCGCATAGGAGGCGTCGGTGCCGACGATGATCTTCTTGGATTCGGCGATGTTGGCCGGGAGCTTGGCGACCAGTGCGGGATCGGCCGCCACCGACGGGACGGGCGCTCCGGCGGTCGGCGCGCTGGACGTGCCCAGCGAGTCGGAGCCACAGGCGCTCAGCACGAGCGTGGCGATGGACAAAGAGGCAGCGAGAGCCAGAGTGCGAGACTTCATTGTTTCCCCTAGGACGTGGACTAGGCGAAGATACTGCCCGTCCGATCCCTGAATGGCGAGATGGAACACGTAATTGTTGCGAATCTGCGGCCGGGCGGTGGGTCAGGAGGCCGTGCACTGGGGTGGTCGCACCGAGCCGCGGGTGACCTTGTCTCGGGTTTGGCGGTGCTGAGGCGGCCCATGGAATTGTTGGATGGGCTGGTGCTGGTGTTTGGCGATGCCTCGTGGATTGTTGGCTGGAACTCAATGAAAGCGGCAAAACAGGCGATTATCAGTGGGTGATTCCGATGAATGACGCAAGCAGACTGATGCGGGTCGATGGGCGGGCGATTTTGCTCTTTGCTTCGCTCGGCGATGACGAAATGGCTGCAGCCATGACGGGCTGGCGAGAGGCAGGCCTCACGGTCCGCTGCGTCCGCGGCGTCAAGATGCGGGGCTTCGCGGGCTTGATGGACGAGTTTGCCGCCGCACTTCAGTTCCCCTATTACTGGCTCATCACAATCCAGGGTGTAGGGGTTGTTTGAGTTCGTTGGCGCGTCGGTGAGTGGATAGGGGTCGAGGTCTCCCGAAGATGAAGGTTCTCACACGCCTCATCGGGAAGACCTCGACATGTCTGACGTTACCTTCACCGCCCCGGATCTGACCACGTTCACGGGCCTGGACGAGCTCGGTTTGGAGGTCACTGGCCAGTGGCTGGAGCCGGAGCGGGCGGTGCTGGCGTGTCGGGTGGTCGAGCCGGATGAGTGGTGCCGTCGCTGCGGTTGTCAGGGCATCCCCCGTGACACGGTCACCCGGCGGTTGGCCCACGAGCCGTTCGGGTGGCGCCCCACGACGTTGCTGGTCACGATCCGTCGCTACCGGTGCACCGGCTGCGGCCACGTGTGGCGCCAAGACACCACCAAGGCCGCCGCACCGCGGGCGAAGATCTCTCGCAGCGGGCTGAGATGGGCGCTGGTCGGCCTCGTCTGCCAGCACCTCTCGATGGCGCGGATCGCGGAGGGGCTGGCGGTGTCGTGGAACACCGCGAACGACGCCGTCCTGGCCGAAGGCCGCCAGCAGCTGATCGACGATCCGCACCGCCTCGACGGCGTCCGCGTGGTCGGCGTCGACGAGCACTGCTGGCGCCACACCCGCCGCGGGGACAAGTTCGTCACGGTCATCATCGATCTCACCCCGGTCCGTGACGGCACCGGGGCGGCGCGGCTGCTCGACATGATCGACGGACGATCGAAGCAGGCGTTCAAGACGTGGCTGGCCGACCGGGACCAGGCCTGGCGCGACGCGATCGAGGTGGTGGCCATGGATGGCTTCAGCGGTTTCAAGACCGCCACCACCGAAGAACTCCCCGACGCCACCACGGTGATGGATCCCTTTCATGTCGTGCGGTTGGCGGGAGAGGCGCTGGACCAGTGCCGGCGCCGGGTCCAGCAGCGGCTGCACGGTCGCCGCGGCCGCAAGAACGATCCGCTGTATCGGGCCCGACGCACGCTGCACACCGGAGCCGATCTGCTCACCGATCGACAGCAGACCCGGCTCGAGGCGCTGTTCGCGGGCGATGAGCATGTCGAGGTCGAGGCCACCTGGGGGATCTATCAACGGATGATCGCCGCCTACCGAGAGCCCGATCGCGCGAAGGGTCGGGTGCTGATGCAGCAGCTGATCGACAGCATCAGCGCTGGTGTTCCGGGCGCCCTGACCGAGGTCATCAGCTTGGGCCGGACACTGAAGAAGCGAGCCGAGGACGTGCTCGCCTACTTCGCTTGGCCCGGCACCTCCAACGGACCCACTGAAGCGCTGAATGGTCGCTTGGAGCATCTGCGCGGACTGGCCCTGGGGTTCCGCAATCTCACCCACTACATCGCCCGAGCCCTTCTGGAAACCGGAGGATTCAGGCCACGACTACACCCTGGATTGTGATGAGCCCTATTACTTCGGCGAGAACTGGTCGGCATTCCAAGAGTGCGTGGGAGACATGGACTGGCTCTCACCGGGGAAAGGCCTCGTGATTGTCGTGACTGGAGCTGGTTCGGTTTTGGCTGACGCACCTCTTGCCGGTCTCAGAACGCTTGTTCAGACCTTTTTGGCAGCTGCAGGCATCTATGCCAAGCCTGTGACGGACGGTGAATGGTGGGATCGACCAGCTATCCCCTTCCACGTGGTTCTCCAAGTGGAGGATGGTTGCTCGAGGGCGATGGACAGGTGGCGTGCTGCCGGAGCAGAGGGAGAGTCACTTTAGCCGCGTTGTGCGGTTCCTATGGCCTGATCAAGCTTTCGGTCTTTGGAGCGAGGAAGACGCGCACCCTGCGATGATGGTTGGGCATCGTACCTCTATTGGAGGATCATGGGCAGAAACGAACTGATCAATCAGGCGAGCACTCTTGCTGTTTCTCTCCGAATGGGCGAGGGCATTGACTTGGTAGCGCTGCGCCGGTTCCGCAGCGAATTGGCCAAAGCGTCGAGCCGCTGGAATGACGCTGGTCAGGTCAGCCGGTCGGAGGCGGCGGTATTGGTTGAGTTCTTTCCTGCACTTTATGGGTGCGTTCCCTTATATCCTGAAGATGTAGCACGTGAAGTAGCTGAACTGTGTGAGTGCCTGCTGAATGAGGTGCTGAGCGCACTTGCCGAACCGGAGAACTAGGGCGTATTGCGCTGGAGATCACGCCATCTCCGTGAGTGTGCCGATCCGGGAGGGCGTGTTTCCGTGCGGGACCTTGCTCTCCATCGTTGTTGGCTAGGGTCGGCATGTGTCCCTGACCTGCGCAGAGATTCTTACGTCCGCTCTGGCGATCCTCGACGAGTTCGGGCTTGCCGACCTGTCCATGCGGCGGATTGCGACGGCGCTGGGCGTTCAGCCGGGTGCGCTCTATTGGCACTTCGACAACAAGCAGTCCCTGCTTGCCGCCCTCGCCGGCGAGGTTCTCGGCACGCTGCCGGAGCCGGGGGATCTGCGGGGCGGCGGGATCGCGATCTGGGCCGGTGAGCTGCGCGACAGGCTGCTCGCGCATCGCGATGGGGCCGAACTTGTGTCGGCCGTTCTCGCGATGCGGCTGTTGGATCCGTCGCCGGTGGACATTTTGGCCAACGCCCTGATGCGGGCAGGCCTGCCACCGACCGACGCCGGGGCCGGGAGTGCGCTGGTGGTGCACTTCGTCCTGGGGCACAGTCTCGATCGACAGGGGTACGCCCAGTCCGCGCAACTGGGCGCTGCGGGACCCCCGGGTCCCGATCCCGACGAGGCGTTCGCGTACGCCGTCGCACTGCTGGAAGTCGGCCTGAGGACCGCGTTCGGGGATCAGGGTTCCCTCCGCCAGTAGGCGCAGTCAAGTCCGGTCAGCGATGCCACATTTATTTGATCGATGCCACATTTACAACTGGGGCATCACGCGAACAACTGTGGCATCGCCGATTCGAGCCAGTCGAAACCAGCCTCAGGGGATTGCTTCCGTCAAGGGGGTGCACTTCGCGACATGAAGCGCGCACTTCCCGACGCGTACGCCACCTCGCTCGCCGAAAGGCAGCCCACCTCCCTACATCAACGCCAGATACCTACGTGAAACCCACCTACCAACCGTGCGCTATGTCGTGGAGTCGCACCCATGTCGCGGAGTCGCACCCTGTCTCGGAGTGTCGCCTCGGGCGCTGACCGCCGCCCGGAAATCGGGGTGGCACCGTGCCGGATGTGCCAGGACGACGCAAGTGCCCCGCTTCCCGAAGGAAACGGGGCACTCGCCCTGATGCGTCAATCGTCCTCGTCGTCGAGCCGGGCCAGCCACGTGGCCAGTCGCTCGATCGGCGTCTCGAACTCGGGGTTGAGGTCGACGAACGTCCGCAACTGCTCGGCCACCCAGAAGAGGGTGACCTCCTCCTCACCCCGACGGGTCTCGAGCTCCTCGATCCCGCGATCCGTGAAATACATCTCTCAGTAGTCCTCGAGGGGAGCGAGGGCACTGCGGATGAGCTCCTTCTGTTCCTGCTCGTGGATCTTCGCCAGGCCCACCGACGGCGCGGAGGACGCCTTCCGGGTGATCGGGGTCATCTTCAGATCGCGGGCCGGGAGATATTCCTTGACCGCGGACGGCAGGTGATAGGCCATGAAGGTCCACGCGCCCTGGTTCTCCGGTTCGTCCTGGACCCAGCGGATATCGGTCACGTGGTCATACGGCGCGAGCGCCTTGGCGAGCTCCCGGTCGGGAAGCGGATAGAGCCGCTCGAACGCGAAGATGGCGACCTCTTCCTCGCGGCCTTCCTTTTCGCGGGCTGCCTCGAGATCCCACCGCACCTTGCCGGAGCAGAACAGGATCGTCTTGACCTTCTTCGGGTCCTTGATCGACTCGTCGGCGATCAGCGGACGCCACCGGCCCCCGGTGAACTCCTCCGGCGGCGACACGGCCCGCTTGTTGCGCAGCATCGACTTGGGGGTCGCGATGATCAACGGGCGGTGCCAGTTGACATAGGCGTGCGTCCGCAACAGGTGGAAGTGGCTCGCCGGGGTCGACGGCTGGCAGACGGCGAGCGCGTCCTCGGCGCACAGCTGCAGCCACCGTTCGATGCGGGCCGACGAGTGGTCGGGCCCCTGCCCCTCGTAGCCGTGGGGGAGCAGCAGCACGATGCCGGACTTCTGGGTCCACTTCGCCTGTCCCGAGGAGATGAACTCGTCGGTGATCGTCTGGGCGCCGTTGGCGAAGTCACCGAACTGGGCTTCCCAGAGCACCAGTGCCTCGGGGCGGGCGACCGAGTAGCCGTATTCGAAGCCGAGGACGGCGTACTCGCTCAGCAGGGAGTCGAAGACCTGGAAGTAGGCCTGGCCCTTCTGCATGTTGCGGATCGGCACCCAGGGCTCACCGGTGGCCCGGTCGACCACGGCGGCGAACCGCTGGCTGAACGTGCCACGACGCGAGTCCTGGCCGGTGAGACGCACCGGGCGCCCCTCCAGCAGCAGCGAACCGAAGGCCAGGATCTCGGCGGTCGCCCAGTCGATCGGGCCCTCAAGAATGGCCTTGGCCCGACGCTGCAGCTGCGGCGACACCTTGGGGTGGACCGTGAATCCCTCGGGCACGTTGACGTGGGCCTGCGCGATGAGCTCCAACTGGTCCTGGCTGATCGACGTGGAATCGTGACGCCCGCGCTTGGCCGGATAGTTCGGCACCCGGCTGTAGTCGGCGAAGTCGTCGGCGTCCTCCCGGACCTCCTGGAAGACCTCCTCAAGGCGCCGCTGGAAGCGGGTCATGGCCTCTTCGGCGTCCTCGGTCGAGATATCGCCACGACCGATGAGGGCCTCGGTGTAGAGCTTGCGGGTCGAACGCTTCCGGTCGATCAGGTCATACATCAACGGGTTGGTGAAGCTCGGGTCGTCGCCCTCGTTGTGGCCGCGGCGGCGGTAGCACACCACGTCGATCACGACGTCCTTGTTGAATTCCTGGCGGAACTCGAAGGCGAGACGGGCCACGCGTACGCAGGCTTCGGGATCGTCGCCGTTGACATGGAAGACGGGGGCACCCACCGTCTTGGCCACGTCGGTGCAATAGACCGAGCTGCGGGACGCGAACGGCGGCGTGGTGAAGCCGATCTGGTTGTTGATCACCACGTGCAGAGTGCCGCCCGTGCGATAGCCGCGCAGCTGCGACATCTGCATCGTCTCGAACACGACGCCCTGGCCGGCGAACGCCGCATCACCGTGGATGAGCACGGGGAGGACGGGGAATTCGTTGGGGCGGTTGAGCAGGTCCTGCTTGGCGCGGACGAGCCCCTCCAGCACCGGGTTCACGGCCTCGAGGTGGGACGGGTTGGCGGCCACCGACGTGAGGATCGTGCGGCCCGAGAGCGCCTTGAAGTGACCCTCGGCACCCAGGTGATATTTCACGTCGCCCGAGCCCTCGACCTGGCGCGGGTCGAGGTTGCCGTCGAACTCGCGGAAGATCTGGTTGTAGGACTTGCCCACGATGTTGGCGAGCACATTGAGGCGGCCACGGTGGGGCATGCCGATGCAGACTTCGTCGAGTCCCGCGTTCGCGGCCTCTTCACAGATCTCGTCGAGGAGCACGATCGCCGCCTCGCCGCCCTCGAGCGAGAACCGCTTCTGGCCGACGAACTTGGTCTGCAGGAACGTCTCGAAGATCTCCGCCTCGTTGAGCTTGTCGACGATGCGAAGCTGCTCCTCGCGGGGGAGCTTCTCGGCGTGCTTCTCGACGCGGTCCTGGATCCACTTGCGCTGGACGGGATCGGGAATGTGCATGTATTCGATGCCGATGGCGCGGCAATACGAATCGCGGAGGACGCCCAGGATGTCGCGGAGCTTCATGAAGGGCTGGTTGTTGCCGAACGTGCCGGTGGCGAACTCACGATCGAGGTCCCACAGCGTCAGGCCGTGGTTCTCGATCTCGAGGTCGGGATGCTTGCGCTGGCGATATTCGAGCGGATCGGTGTCGGCCATGAAGTGGCCCGACGTGCGGTAGGCGTTGATCATCTCGAAGATGCGCGTCTGCTTGCCGATCGCAGCCTCGTGGCTGACCGAGCGGTCGTTGCTCCAACGGATCGGGGCATAGGGGATGCGCAGAGCCCGGAAGATCTCGTCATAGAACCCATCGGCACCGAGCAGCAGCTCGTGGAGACGGCGGAGATATTCGCCGCTCTGCGCACCCTGGATGACCCGGTGGTCATAGGTCGAGGTCAGGGTCATCATCTTCGACACGCCGATCTCGGCCAGGCGCTCGGGGTCGGCACCCTGGTATTCCGGCGGATAGTCGATGTTGCCGACGCCGATGATCGTGCCCTGGTTGGGCATGAGGCGGGGCACCGAATGCTGCGTACCCAACCCACCCGGGTTGGTCAGGGTGATGGTGGTGTCGGCGAAGTCGGGCAGCTGCAGCTCATTGGTGCGGGCCCGGGTGACCAGGTCCTCATAGCCGGCCCAGAACTGGGCGAAGTCGAGGGCTTCGCACCCCTTGATGCTGGGGACGAGCAGCTGGCGCGTGCCGTCCGGCTTGGGGACGTCGATGGCGATGCCCAGGTTGATGGTGTGGGGCTCGACCAGCGTCGGCTTGCCATCGGTCTCGGCGTAGGCGTTGTTCATCGCCGGGACGTCCTTCAGCGCCTGCACCATGGCGTAGCCGATGAGGTGGGTGAAGGAGATCTTGCCGCCGCGGGCCCGGCGCAGGTGGGAGTTGATGACGATGCGCTGGTCGATGACCAGCTTCATCGGGACCGTGCGTACGCTCGTCGCCGTCGGCAGCGTGAGCGACAGGTCCATGTTCTTGGCCGTGCGCCCCGGGGCGCCGCGCAGGATGGTCCGCGTCGGCTCGCTCGTGCCGGCGGCATCACGGACCGTCGGGTTGGGCGGGTCGGCCGGCAGGCCACCCGCGGAGCGGCGCACAGGACGCATGTCCTTGACGATGTTGGGGGCCTCGACGGTCGCCTTCGGGGCGTCCGGCCGGGGTGCCGAGGGTGCGTCAGTCGCTTCGGCGGGCTTCGCCTTCGGGGCAGGCTTGGATTGCGCCGGCTTTTCGGCTGCCTTCGACTCGGCGGGCTGGGCCGCAGGCTTGGATTGCGCCGGCTTCGATTCAGTCGCCTTCGCGGGGGGCTTGGTTTCCGTCTTCGCGGCAGGCTTGGATTCCGTCGGCTTGGCAGTCGGTTGCTTCGCCCGGGCGCCATTGCCCTCGGTGGCGTTCGCCTTGAAGTAGGCCACCCACTGGGGATCCACCGAAGAGGGATCGGCCTGATACCGCTCATACATCTCTTCGAGGAGCCAGTCGTTGGCGCCGAAGTCGGACTGCTCTTGCTCGGGCACGATGGCCACAATCGCCTTCTTCCGAATGTTGCTGTTTGTTTGTATTGGTGACCCAGATCACTGGGTCGATGGCTTCCCCCGAGGGTACCCAAAATCTGATACCAGAGAAGCACTGGTCCGATGGTTTTGTCCGATGGATTCCATTGAGCGGAGTCAGAGCCCTGAGGGCATCGTGTCCGCCCGTTCCTTCGGCCTGTTTGTGAAAAGTGACGCATGGACCGTCACAACCGTGAGGACCACCAGCAGGAGGTTCCGGGCGACCAGCGCAGCGGTGCCCAGGGGAGTGCCGACCGGGTGGGGGTCCATGCCGTTCAGATGGCCGTACCAGACCGGGTAGACCAGGTGGGTCAATCCCGCAACGAGACCGACCAGCGCGACCAGGCGCCGAGTCCGGCGTACGCGAAATCCGCGGAGCGCCACGAGCACCGCCAGGGGACCGGCCAGCCAGATCACGTACTGCGGGCTGAGGGTCTTGTTGGTGACGATCAGCAGGCTGATGGCGGCGAGCATGCCGATCGCGACGGTCTCGGTCCGGGCGAAGCGGTCGGCGGCGGGGGCCAGCCAACTGCGGACGAGGACGAGTACGCCCACCAGCGCCCCCACGAGCGTCAGGACATCGGAGACGACCAGGGTCTCCGCAACTCCCGGCCCAAACAGTTCGAATGCCTGGTAGTGCGACATCTGCACCGCCCAGGTGTTCGGGTCGCCGGCGTGCAGTGCCATCAGTGCGGTCGCAGGCACCGACTCGATCTGCAGGCCGCGGTCGCTCTGCCACGTCAGCGGTGACACGAGCCGGTCCCAGCCGCCCGCTGCCACGCTGAGGACCACGATGAGGACTCCGGTGCCGGCGAACGCGAGGACAGGCGTACGCCAGGAGCCGCGGCGGAGGACGTTGCGATCCACGAGGAAGCCGGCGAGTACGCCCGGCCACAGCTTGAGGCCGGCGCCGAGCGCGAGGAGTACGCCGGCCACCGCCGGCCGGGTGACCATCAACAGCGCGCCGGCGCCGACCAGCACGGCCGGGAAGAGATCGACCCGCAGCCAGATCAGGGGGCCCAACAACGCCCCGACGGCAGACCACACCACGATCGCCCATCCCCGCCCGGGCAGCCCGGATCGCCACAGCAGCACACACAGGGCGAGATCGGCGACGAGCACCAGCGTGACGAACCAGAACAGATAGGCACCCTCCTGGCCCCCGCCGAGCAGCCAGGGCAGAAAGAGGAGCCCGGCCAGGGGCGTCGGGTATTCGCGCAGGGTGACGCCGACTCCGAGATCCGCCAGCATCCCGGCGCGATCGACGTAGTAGGGGACATCGCCGAGCCCGAAGTCCTGGAGCCAGACCCAGTTGGCCGCGATGAGCAGCCGCGAGAACACCACGATGATCAGCACCCAGCGCAGGGGAAGGTCAATGATCATGCCGCGTTCGGAACCGACGGCGGGCGGGGCGACAGGTGCGGAAGGAGAGGGCGGCACGGCCGCCACGCTAGCGCGACCATCCGAGTCGGGCAGGTGCGTGCAACGTGTGAGGCGAAAAGAGCCGGCCGGAAAGACCGGGAAGGATGGCGCCCCCGAGAGGATTCGAACCTCTGCTCCCGCCTCCGGAGGGCGGTGCTCTATCCCCTGAGCTACGGGGGCCGGATGGATTCCGATCGGGAATCCGTCGACCAGCCCGGCGTCCGGGCCGTCGAACAGAGTAGCAGAGATTTCCTGGGTTTGCGGGGCATCTGGCAGAGTTCCGGTCATGACTCACATGCACGTGGCCGGCTCGATTCACGCCGACACGGTGACGCCCGCCCCGAAGTGGTTGAGCACGCCGGTCGATGTCAACGCGCTCAACCCGAAGTTGTGGTCACAGACCGTCGTGCGCAACGCCGAGGGCGCGCTCGAGGTCGGCGGCCTCGACGTGCGGGAGATCGTCGAGCGGGTCGATACGCCGGCGTACGTGATGGACGAAGTCGACTTCCGCGCGCGGGCCCGCGCCTTCCGCGATGCTTTCTCCGGTTGGGATGTCTACTACGCGGCCAAGTCGTTCCTGTGCACGATCAGCGCCCGCTGGATCGCCGAAGAGGGCCTGTGCATGGATGTCTGTTCGGGCAATGAGCTGACGGTCGCCCTGGCCGGCGGGATGCCGGCCGCGCGAATCGGCTTCCACGGCAACAACAAGACGGTCGCCGAGCTGACCCAGGCGGTCGAGGCCGGCGTGGGGCGCATCATCATCGACTCGATGACCGAGATCGAGCGGCTGCAGGCGATCTGCGCCGAGCGCGAGGTCACGGCGCGGGTGATGGTGCGCGTGACGGCGGGTGTCGAGGCGCACACGCACGAATACATCGCGACCGCGCACGAAGACCAGAAGTTCGGCCTGTCGATCACCGGCGGCCAGGCGCTCGAGGGACTCCTGGCCTGTCACGCGGCCCCCAACATCGAGCTCCGCGGTGTCCATTCCCACATCGGCTCCCAGATCTTCGAGACCGCGGGCTTCGAGGTCGCCATCCGGCGCACGCTCGAACTGCATCGCGCGTTCCTCGATGCGACCGGCGAGCACCTGCCGGAACTCGACCTCGGCGGCGGCTTCGGCATCGCCTACATCGCGGCCGACCAGCCGCGCTCCGCCGAACACCTGGCCGGCGCCATGCAGGCACTCGTGCACCGGGAATGCCGCGGGCTGGAACTCGACCAGGTGCCCCACCTGTCGATCGAACCTGGTCGCGCCATCAGTGGTACGCCCGGCATGGCGCTCTATCGCGTCGGCACGGTCAAGATGGTGACCCTGGCCGAGGGCGTGCAGCGCTGCTATGTGTCGGTGGACGGGGGCATGAGCGACAACATCCGGCCGGCGCTCTATGGCGCCGAATATTCCGCGACCCTCGCGTCGCGGGCCTCCGACGCCGGTCCGCTCCTGTGTCGCGTGGTCGGGAAGCACTGCGAATCGGGTGACATCCTCGTGCGGGACGAGTTCCTGCCGGCCGATATCGCCCCCGGTGACCTCATCGCCGTCCCGGCGGCCGGGGCGTACAGCCGATCCATGGCCAGCAACTACAACCACGCGCTCAAGCCGCCCGTCGTGGGGGTGCGTGACGGTGAACTCCGCACGCTCATCCGTCGTGAGACGATGCAGGACCTGCTCGCCCTCGACGCCGGCTGGACGCCTGACGCCTGATCCCGGACCGGATGGCGTACGCGTTCGACCAAACCCCGCCCGGGCGGGACAATAACGTCAGCCCGCCTGCGCGGGACAAGAACCTCACCCAGCCTGCGCGGGACGGATCCACCTCTCGCTCCCGACCGAAAGTCCCTCTCACATGACCACTCTCCAGTCTGATCCCACCGGCGGACCCGCGGATCGTCCGCTGCGCGTGGCCCTGCTCGGCTGCGGCGTGGTGGGTTCGGCAGTGGCCCGGCTGCTGACCGAGCACGCCAGCGACCTCACGGCCCGGGTCGGCCGGCCGCTGGAGCTCGCGGGCATCGCGGTGCGCCGGACCAACATCGACCGCCCCGGCATTGATCCGGCGCTCTTCACGACCGATGCGGACGAGTTGGTCGCCCGCGACGATGTGGACCTGGTGGTCGAGGTCATCGGCGGCATCGAACCCGCGCGCACGCTGATCCTGAGCGCGATCGCGAACGGTGCGTCCGTGGTGACCGCCAACAAGGCGCTGCTGGCCGAGGACGGCCCGCGGCTGTTCGAGGCGGCAGAAACCGCCGGGGTGGACCTCTACTACGAGGCGGCCGTCGCGGGTGCGATCCCGATCATCCGGCCGCTGCGCGAGTCGCTGGTGGGCGACGACATCACCACGGTCATGGGCATCGTCAACGGAACGACCAACTTCATCCTCGACAAGATGCACACCGAGGGCTCCAGCTTCGACGACGTGCTGGCCGAGGCCCAGGCGCTCGGCTACGCCGAGGCCGATCCGACCGCTGATGTCGAAGGGTTCGACGCAGCAGCCAAGGCCGCCATCCTCGCCGGCCTGGCGTTCCACAGCCGCGTGACGGCCGCCGATGTGCACCGCGAAGGCATCACCGAGATTTCGAGTGCCGACATCGCGGCGGCGAAGCTGATGGACTGCACCGTCAAGGCGCTCGCGATCTGCACGTCCGAGGAGGTCGAGGGCGAGCGCCGGATCTCGGTGCGTACCCATCCGGCCATGATCCCCAACTCCCATCCGCTGGCCTCGGTCGGTGGCGCCTACAACGCCGTCGTCGTCGAGTCCACCAATGCCGGTCGACTCATGTTCTATGGCCCCGGCGCCGGTGGCGACCCGACGGCCTCGGCCGTCATGGGTGACCTCGTCACCATCGCGCGCAACCGGGTCCGGGGCGCGGCGGGGCCGGGGGAGTCGGCGTACGCCCAGCGTCCGGTCATGGGCATGGGCGAGGTCGTCACGCGCTATTTCATCTCGCTCGAGGTGATCGACCAGCCCGGCGTCCTCGCGACGGTGGCGGCCAGCTTCGCCGAGCACGGGGTGTCGGTGCAGACCATGCGTCAGGAGGCCCTGCACCGCGCCGAGGACGGCGGGGCCCGTCTGGTGCTGGTGACCCACTCGGCCCCCGAGAGCGCCCTGGGGGCCACGGTCGACGCGCTCGCCAACCTCTCCGAGGTCCACGAAGTTCTGTCGGTCATGCGGGTGGAGGGAGAGTGATGGGCAGCGGGAAGCCTCCCGGCATGCCCAGGGGCGCGCTCCCCGAGGCCCTTCCGGCCGGGCGCCGCGCCCACCTACGCGTACCCGCGAATTCCGCCAACCTCGGCCCCGGATTCGACAGTCTCGGGCTGGCGTTCGACTGGTTCGACGACTGCACGCTCGAGGTTCTCGAGTCGGGTGTCGAGGTCGAGGTCACCGGGGAGGGACAGCGATTCGTCCCGAGGGATCGGTCCCACCTGGTCCTGCGCTGCCTTGATCGCGGACTGGCAGCGCTCGGGGCCCGGGCGCCGGGCGTACGCCTGATCGCCCACAACACGATCCCGCACACCCGCGGCCTCGGTTCGTCGGCCGCCGCCACGGTGGCGGGGCTGCTCGCCGCCTGGGCCCTGGCCCGGCCGGGGATCGAGCCCGACCGGCAGTGGCTGCTCACCCAGTCCAACGCGGTCGAGGGGCATCCCGACAATGTGGCCGCGGCCATCTTCGGCGGATTCGTGATCACCTGGGTCGACGACGAGAACGAGCCCGGTGCGGTGCATGCGGCCGGTGCGCCCGTCCACCCCGATGTGCGTGTCGTCGCCTATGTGCATCCCGAACCGGTGGCGACCCGCGCCGCGCGGAAGGCTCTGCCGGCCCGGGTTCCCCACGACGAGGCGGCGCGCAATTCCGGTCGCGCGGCCCTCCTGACCCACGCGATGACCAGCGCGCCCGAGTTGTTGCACGCCGCCACCCGCGAATGGCTCCACCAGGACTATCGGGCCGACCTCATGCCCGAGGCCATGGGGCTCGTGCGCGACCTGCGCCGTCGGGGCTTCGGTGCGGTCATCAGCGGGGCCGGCCCCACGGTGCTCGTGCTGACCGACGCCGAGCGCGCGGCGGAGCTCGATGGCAGCGAGGCCGGGGACTTCCACGTGCACCGGTTGGGCATTGGCGGCCCCGCGGAGTTGTTGGCCTGAGCCGAGCGACTCCCCGGTCCGGGACACTCGCGTCCGGATATCGACGCACGGTTTTGGGCAGTGCTAGTGTTGTTGTCGAAGGAGATGCGTTCTTATCTCCCCGCGCCCCGACAGGTCTGGCGCCGATCCTCAAGCTCTCGCGTGAATGAGCTGCGCCGGAATGCTTGGTGATCACCCATGCGGACCCACCTGACAAGGGCTCATTCGAGGTTGCCGGTTGTGCCGGGCCTCCAGCCGGCCGAGCGAGTTCACCCGGAACGACGCGGTCGGATCGAAAGGACTCCAGTGACAGAAACCACCGAAGCGACGTCCACCGCGCCCGGCAATGACGCTGTGATCGCGGCGGAGAGTTCCTCTGCGGGACGTCGCCGCAAGGGATCGGGCCTGGATGCGATGCTCCTGCCGGAGTTGAAGCAGCTCGCCTCATCCCTCGGCCTGCGTGGCACCGGAGCGATGCGCAAGAGCGCGCTCATCGACGCCATCAGGTCGGCCCAGAACGGAGGGGGCGCCGCGCCGACGCGCGGCGAGCGTCCCGCTCGTCAGGCCACCCGGCCCGACACGAGCACTGAAAACCGGACCAGCTCCGACGAGCCGGCCGAGCGTACGCAGCGGAGTGCGCTGTCCACCGAGCGGGCCGAGAACCGGTCCGCAGAGCGCGCCGAGAACCGGTCCACGGAGCGGGCCGCCGAGGCGCCGAACACCGATCAGCCTGCGGGACGCGGCGGTGACGACCGCAACAACGGCAACAACAACAGCAACGGTGACGGCGGATCCGACCGGCGGGACGGCCGGCGTACGCGCCGGGATCGCAACCGGGACGACTCCGGCCCCGACGAGGACACTCGGCGTGAGCTCGGCCGTCGCCTCGAAGCCGAGCTGGGCGGCAGCCCCAACCGGCAGACCGAGTCGGGCGGTGGCTCCTCCCGGCAGGGCGACAGCGGCGAGGACGACTCCTCCGACAGCGGCGACCGGCGTTCCCAGGGCGCGCGCCGTGGCGGCGACGACCAGCAGAACCGGCAGTCGAACCAGCGGGACAACCGGGACTTCGACGATGACGGCGGCAACCGCCGCGGCCGCCGACGCCGCAACCGGGACCGCCAGAACCGCCGCAACCGCGGAACGGGCATGGATCGCCTTGACGCCGAGCCCGTGATCTCCGAGGACGATGTCCTCGTCACGGTTGCGGGCATCCTCGATGTGCTCGACTCCTATGCATTCGTGCGGACCGGTGGCTATTTCCCCGGCCCCGACGACGCCTATGTCTCGCTGTCGATGGTGAAGAAGTTCGGGCTCCGCAAGGGTGACGTCATCACCGGCGCGCTGCGCCAGCCGCGCGAGGGCGAGCGCCGGGAGAAGTTCAACCCCCTGGTGCGCCTCGACACCGTCAACGGTGGCGAGCCGGAGAAGGCCAAGGGCCGCGTCGAGTTCTCCAAGCTGACCCCGCTCTATCCCCAGGAGCGGCTGCGTCTGGAGACCACGCCGCTCAACATGACCGGACGCATCATCGACCTGGTGTCGCCGATCGGCAAGGGCCAGCGTGGCCTCATCGTGTCGCCGCCGAAGGCCGGCAAGACGATGATCATGCAGAACATCGCCAATGCGATCACCGAGAACAACCCCGAGGTCCATCTCATGGTGGTCCTGGTGGACGAGCGTCCGGAAGAAGTCACCGACTTCCAGCGCACCGTGTCCGGTGAAGTCATCGCCTCGACGTTCGACCGACCGGCGAGCGACCACACGATCGTCGCCGAGCTCGCGATCGAGCGGGCCAAGCGCCTGGTCGAGATGGGCAAGGACGTCGTCGTGCTGCTCGACGGCATCACGCGACTGGGCCGCGCCTACAACATTGCGGCGCCTGCCTCGGGCCGGATCCTCTCGGGTGGTGTCGACTCCGCGGCGCTCTATCCGCCGAAGAAGTTCTTCGGTGCGGCGCGCAACATCGAGAACGGCGGCTCGCTGACGATTCTCGCGACGGCGCTCATCGAGACCGGCTCGAAGATGGACGAGGTGATCTTCGAGGAGTTCAAGGGCACCGGCAACATGGAGCTGCGGCTGCGGCGCGAGTTCGCCGACAAGCGCATCTTCCCGGCCATCGATGCAGTGCAGTCGGGTACGCGTCGCGAGGAACTCCTGCTCGGTCGGGAGGAGCTCGCCATCATCTGGAAGCTCCGCCGCGTCCTTTCCGGCCTGGACGGGCAGCAGGCTCTCGAGATGCTGCTCAACCGGATGAAGAAGACCAAGTCCAACAACGAGTTCCTGCTGGTGATTTCGAAGACCACGCCGGGACGGGACGACTGATTCGCGGACCGGCCGCGCCATTTGGTGATCGGCCGGTCATGCGGCAGAATAGAACGTCGGTCCGGTTCACCCCAGTCTCAGATCGGGGACCCGGGCAACAACCTCTAGGAGACACCATGAAGCAGGGGATTCATCCCGATTACGGTGTGACCCGCGTGACCTGCACGTGCGGCAACACCTTCGAGACCTACAGCACCGCCGACAGCGGCGTCATCCGCGCCGAGGTCTGCGCCAACTGCCACCCGTTCTACACGGGCAAGCAGAAGATCCTCGACACCGGTGGCCGCGTCGCCCGGTTCGAGAAGCGCTACGCGAACATCGGCAAGAACAAGAAGAAGTAGCCACCGCGAACGCCGGGGCCCGGGATTCCCGGGTGCCCGGCGTTTGTCGTCCCACGGGCACCGGTTGCGGTGTCGTCGTCCTGAAGCGACAGGAGTGTCATGTTCGAATCGGCCGCCCCGCTGCGGGCCGAGTTCGCCGAGCTGGAGACCAGGCTCGCCGATCCCGCCGTGCACGCCGACGTCGACCTGGCGCGCAAGCTGGGCCGGCGGTATGCCGAACTGACGCCCGTGGTGAAGGCCCTGTCGGCCTATGAACAGCTCCAGGGGGATATCGCCGCGGCCAGGGAGCTCGCGGAGGACGACCCGATCTTCGGCGAGGAGGCCGACGAACTCACCGAGGAGGCCGACGCTCTGGCCGAGCGGCTGACCCGACTGCTCGCCCCGCGCGACCCGAACGACTCGGCCGACGCCCTGATGGAGATCAAGTCGGGCGAGGGCGGTGAGGAGTCGGCACTGTTCGCGGGCGATCTGTTGAAGATGTATCTGCGGTATGCCGAGACCCGCGGCTGGAAGGTCGACGTGCTCGACAGCCAGGAGACCGATCTCGGGGGCATCAAGTCGATCACCCTGGCGGTGCGGGCCGGCAGCGCCTCCGAACCCGAATCCATGCCCTATGCCGTGCTCAAGTTCGAGGGTGGGGTCCATCGCGTCCAGCGCGTGCCCGTCACCGAGACCCAGGGGCGCATCCATACCTCCGCCGCCGGCGTACTCGTGACGCCCGAGGTCGAGGAAGCCGATATCGAGATCGACGAGAACGACCTCCGGATCGACGTGTTCCGGTCGTCCGGCAAGGGGGGTCAGGGCGTCAACACCACCGACTCGGCCGTGCGGATCACCCATCTGCCCAGCGGGGTCGTCGTGTCGTGCCAGAACGAACGCTCGCAGTTGCAGAACAAGGCGCAGGCGATGCGGGTCCTGCGGTCCCGGCTTGCGGCCCTCGCCGAGGAGCAGGCGGCGGCCGAGGCTTCCTCGGCCAGGGCTTCCCAGGTGCGCACCGTCGACCGCAGCGAACGCATCCGCACCTACAACTTCCCCGAGAACCGGATCGCCGACCATCGCATCGGCTTCAAGGCCTACAACCTCGACGCCGTCCTCGCCGGTGACCTGTCCGCCGTGGTGGCTGCCCTCCAGGAGGCCGATCTCGCCGAACGGCTCTCCCACGTGGGCGAGCAGTGACGCCCGATTCCGCAGCCGCGGCGCTGCGGCTGGCGGCCGACCGGCTCCGGGCCGCCGGCCAGCCGTCACCCGAGGCCGACGCCCGGATCCTGCTGGCCCACGTCCTGGACCGTACGCCCGGCTCGCTCGTCGCGGCCGGTCCGCCGGCACCGGGGGAGTGGGCCACGTTCGAGGATCTGGTGGCACGCAGAGAGGCCGGAGAGCCCCTGCAACACCTGACCGGTGAGGCGTGGTTCCGGACGGTTCGGGTCGAAGTCGGACCCGGGGTGTTCACCCCGCGGCCGGAGACCGAGGTCATGACCGGTTGGGCGATCGAGCGGTTGGTCGAACTGCAGGGGAGCATCCCCGAGCCCGTGGTCGTCGAGTTGTGCGCCGGCTCCGGGGCCATCTCGCTGGCGATCGCCACGGAGGCACCCGGCTGCCGGCAGCATGCCGTGGAGCTTTCGTCGGAGGCGTGGGCGTACGCGGCGCGCAACCTGCGCGACACCGGGGTCGAACTGGTGGAGGGCGACATGGCCGATGCCTTCCGCGAACTCGACGGCACCGTCGACCTCGTGATCTGCAATCCGCCCTACGTGCCGCTGGATGCGTGGCTGGGCGTGACCGAGGAGGTACGCCGGCATGAGCCCGCGCTCGCGCTGTTCTCCGGGGCGGACGGTCTGGGCGCCCTCCGGGTGCTCGCCGATGTGGGCGCGCGGCTGTTGCGGCCCGGCGGGCTTTTGTGTGCCGAACACGCCGAGGTGCAGGCCGAATCCGCACCCGGGATCTTCCGGCGGCATGGCGCGTGGGCCGGCGTACGCGATCACCGGGACCTGACCGGCCGACAGAGGTTTCTGACCGCCACGCGCCGGTGATCCACAACGCCGGGCCGCACCCACGGCGATGTTTCACCAGACGCGGGTCGGGGTAAAGGGATGGCAGGATGGCTGTGTGAGTGAAGCAGCGACGTCCGAAACGGAGCCGACCCCCGGCCGGGTGATCGACTGCTCGGATCCGGAGCAGGTCGAAGCAGCCGTGGCGGCCGCAGTGACGGCCGTCCGCGACGGGCACTGCATCGTGATCCCGACCGACACGGTCTATGGGATCGGTGCCGACGCGTTCCTGAGTTCGGCGGTCCGGAGCCTGCTGGAGGCGAAGGGCCGTGGGCGCGACATGCCCCCGCCGGTCCTCGTGAGCGATCCGAGCGTCCTGATGGCCCTGGGTCGCGAGATCCCCGACAACGCCAAGAAGCTAGCGGAACGCTTCTGGCCGGGAGCCCTGACCCTGATCGTGCCGGCCCAGACCAGCCTGCGGATCGACCTGGGTGACACCGCCGGAACCATCGCCGTCCGGGTGCCGGACCATGACATTGCCCGCCAGGTGCTGCGGGGGACCGGGCCGCTGGCCGTGTCGAGCGCCAACCGCACCGGCGCACCGTCGGCCACCACCGCGGCCGACGCGAAGGAACAGCTGGGCGACCGGGTCGCGGTCTATCTGGACGCCGGATCCACGCCCGGCCAGGTGCCCTCCACGATCGTCGATTTCACGACCTCCGATTACGGGATCGTCGTGCGCGCCGGGAAGATCCCGGTCGCCGCCCTGCGCGAGGTCATCCCCTATCTGGAGGAGAACATCGCGCCACCCCCGCCGGTCGGGCGGGAATCGGATGCCGATGCCGCGTCGGAGGCCGGGACCGGCTGACCGATGCGCGAATACCTCCTGGTGCTGCTGATCGCCGCATCGACGACCTATCTGCTGAGCGGCCTCGCCCGGCGGGTGGCGCTGCGCACCGGGGCTGTGGCGCGGGTTCGGGACCGCGATGTGCACGCGATCCCGATTCCCTATTTCGGTGGGGTCGCGATGCTCGGCGGGGTGGTGGCGACCTATCTGGTGGCGGTGAACCTGCCGTTCCTGGGGCGCAACCAGCTGATCGGGCACGACTTCTTCGCCGTGCTGGTGGCTGCGGTCGTGATCTGCACCGTCGGCATCCTCGATGACCTGTTCGAGCTCAATGCGATCGCCAAGCTGGCGGGGCAGGTGCTCGCCGCGGGCCTGGTGGTCGCCAACGGCGTGAAGATGCTCTGGATACCGCTGCCCAACAGCATCATCTCCCTCGACGATTCGATCTCGATCGCGATCACGGTCTTCTTCATCGTCCTGTGCACGAATGCGGTCAACTATGTCGACGGCCTCGACGGCCTGGCCGCAGGCGTGGTGGCCATCGGCGCCCTGGCGTTCTTCGCCTACTCCTACACGCTGGTCGCGGAGCTGGCCCTCCCACGCGCCACGACCGCCAGCCTGCTGACGGTGGCCACCGCCGGCATCTGTCTCGGGTTCCTGCCCCACAACTTCTTCCCCGCGCGGATGTTCATGGGTGACTCCGGCGCCATGCTGCTCGGCCTCTTGCTGGCCACGTCCACCATTTCGCTGACGGGCCAGATCGATTCGTCCGGCCTGCACGCCGAGGGGAGTGGGCTGATGGCGGCGTACCTGCCGTTGATCCTGCCCCTCGCGATCATGGCCCTGCCGTTCCTGGACTTCGTGCTGGCCTTCCTGAGGCGTACCTATGCCGGGACCTGGTTCTGGGTGGCCGACAAGCAGCACCTGCACCACCGCCTGCTGCAGGCCGGGCACTCGCATCGGCGCGCGGTCATGATCATGTATGTCTGGTCGGCCCTCATCTCCTTCGGGGCCATCGCCATCGGGCTCAATCCTGAGTGGCCGACCGTCGCCGCCGTGCTCGGCGTGGCGATCGTGGTGACCCTGTTCACCATCGGATCGCGGCGCGCGACGGCCAGCGCGTCGGACGACGTGGTACGCCGGGCCGAGCGGGCTGCGGAGGCCCGGGTCCAGGACCTGCCCTGACGCGCGGCGCGGACCGATTTCGCAACGCCCGGCACTCACAGGATGAGAGATAACCGGCACTTCCCAGTGCGTTTGTGCTAAGTTTCACAAGCCGATCGAGTGCGCCCTGTGAGGGTGCCCGCGTGAAGGTTCAACACCTGCCCCGCTGCCGACAGACTGCGAGACGATGACCACGATGACCGATTCCGCCCCGGAGGCTCTCGGGCCTGTGGAGCAGGAACGATCGGGCCCGAGTCTGTCCGCAATTCGTGCGCGTCGGCTCCTGGCCGGTGGCCTCGTGGGGGCCCACATGGTGGCGCTCGGATGTGTCGGCGTCTTCATGGTCCGTGACGGTCTGCCGGGGCTGGCGAGCGCGGGTCTGGCCGCTGCGATGGTGGTGCTTTTCTACACGATCGGTCAGGCCGTCCAGGTGCGCATGGCCGATGCTCCCGCCACCGCTGTGTTCCGCGCCTCGGTGGGGTCCTACATCATCCGCGTGACCGCCCTGGCCGGTCTGCTGGCGCTCTACCTGCGCTTCGCCGACGGCACCAACCGGCTCCTCGCGGTGCCGTTGGCCGTCACTGCCATCGCCACCGTGATCGGTTGGCTGGCCGGAGAGATCCTGGTCTATTCCAGACTGCGAATCCCCAACTTCGACGAGCCCGCGGAAGGGGGTCCAGCAAAGTGACTGACCCCACCATCGCTGGTAATGTCCCGAGCGCGATGAAGGATTCCCAGGGCACCCAGGACGGGCTTCAGGTGCTCTCCTATCTGCTCGCGGGTCCGGCTCTCTATGGCGGGCTGGGCTGGCTCGGCGATCGATACTTCCACACCGCGTTCCTGCTGCCCGTGGGCATCGTGGTGGGCATGACCTTGTCGGTGATCCTGGTCATCCGGCGCTACGGGCAGGTTTCGAAGAATGACTGATTTGATCCGGGGCAGTGCTCCGGGACACGGGATGACCAAGGAGGCAGCGTGGGTTCGCTGATGTTCGTCTTGCCGCCGATGGCGGGTGACGGCTACAAGGCTCCGGGAGTCGAGGACTTCCAGTTCAATGGTGGGTTCATCCCGGGCGTGGACTGGTTCAACAAGCCGCTCGTGCAGGCCATCATCGCCGCCGCTCTCGTGATCGTGCTCTGGCTGATCGTGGCCCGCAATCTGAAGATCGTGCCGTCCAAGGGCCAGTTCCTCGCGGAGCAGCTCTATGACATGGTCCGCAACGGCATCGCCCGCGACATCCTCGGTCAGGACTTCCGCAAATATCTGCCGTATCTGCTGGCGCTCTTCTGCTTCCTTTTGGTGAACAACTGGTTCGGCATCTTCGCCCCCTTCATGTTCCCGACCTTCTCGAATATCGGGTACGCCTGGGCGTTCGCGATCATGTCCTGGCTGATCTACAACGGCGCCGGCATCGCGAAGCACGGCTTCTTCAAATACATGAAGAACAACCTGATCCCCGCAGGCGTGCCGATCCCGCTGCTGCCGATCATCATTCCGATCGAGTTCCTCTCGAACTTCATCGTGCGGCCGGTCACGCTGGCCCTCCGACTCTTCGCCAACCTGTTCGCCGGCCACCTCGTGGTGCTGGTGTTCGTGGTGGGTGGTGCCTATCTCATCACCCAGGGCGAGAGCCTCTTCTACAACGTCGCCGGCGGCGTGGCGTTCGCCTTCTCCTTCGCGATCTTCGCGCTGGAGATCCTCATCGGCGCGCTGCAGGCCTACATCTTCACGGTTCTTACCGCTTCCTATGTGCAGACGGCCACGGCCGACGAGCACTGATCCACACCCACAAGCCCCCTCTGCCATGACCTTCTTTGCCCGGCAGGGGACAAATCCGAAAGGAAACCAAGAATGACCGGTTCGCTCAACATGATCGGCTACGGCCTCGCCACCATCGGCCCGGGCATCGGCGTTGCGCTGATCTTCGCCGCTGTCATCAACGGCACCGCCCGTCAGCCGGAGGCCCGTGGCGCGCTCATGGGCACCGCCTGGATCGGTTTCGCGGTGGTCGAGGCGCTCGCCATTATCGGTATCGCCCTCGCGTTCGTTCTCGGCTGATCGGGGCCTGACTCATGGTGCCGATGGTTGACCTCGGCCCGCTCCTGCCCCACCACCTGTCGGAGCTGGTCGCTGGCGCGATCCTGCTGCTGATCGTCTTCCTGGTGATCCGCGCGAAGGTCGTTCCGGCTTTCGAGAAGATGTACGCCGAGCGTACGGCTGCGATCCAGGGTGGAATGGAGAAGGCCGAGAAGGCGCAGGCGCAGGCTGAGGCCGCCCTGCAGGAATATCAGGAGCAACTTGCCGAAGCCCGGCAGGAAGCTGCGCGCATCCGCGAAGAGGCCAAGAACGAGGGCGCTCGGATCAAGGCCGAACTGCGTGACCAGGCCGACGCCGAGGCCCAGCGCATCATCGCGAATGCCAACACCCAGATCGAGGCCGAACGGACCCAGGCCGTGCAGCAGCTGCGCACGGAGATCGGTGGCCTGGCCACCACCCTGGCCGGCCGCATCGTGGGCGAGTCGCTGGACGACGACGAGCGGGCGCGACGGACCGTCGACCGGTTCATCGCCGATCTCGAGTCCCAGCCGGCCCAGTCGGCCTCCGCGTCGGCGACCAGCGGATACTCGCAGGGGCGCCCATGAGCAGCGCAGCCGAGGAGAGCCGGCTGAATTCCCTGGATCGGGTGCTCGACGAGCAGGAGCCCAACTCCACACTCGCCGGGGAGCTCTTCGCGGTTGTCGACGCGATCGAGGGCCAGCCGGCCCTGCGTCGTAGCCTCACCGATCCCGGGATGCCCGGCGAACAGCGTCAGGCTCTGGCCACGCGCCTGTTCGACGGCAAGGTCTCACCCGCTGCAGTGTCGGTGGTGGCAGAAGCCGCCGCGCTGCGTTGGGGTGGCGGCCGGGCGCTCGCGTCCGCCGTGGAGCGACAGGGGGTTCGGGCCGAGCTCCGGGCAGCTCAGGCGAATGGCCAGCTCGACAACGTCGAGGATGAGTTGTTCCGCTTCAGCCGCACGGTGGCCGGAGATCGCGGCCTCAGCGAGGCGCTGCGTGATCGGTCGTCCGGCCTGCCGGCCCGGACCGAGCTGGTCACGAAGCTGCTGAACGGTCGCGCCTACGAGGCAACCACGATCCTGGCTCGCCGGGCCGTGGCCGCCCGTCAGGGCACCTACGACGCCACGGTGGAGTCCTATCTGGCGCTCGCCGCCCAGCTGCGGGAGCGAGGTCTCGCCACGGTGCGAGTGGCTCGTCCGCTGTCGGCTGACCAGCACGAGCGCCTCCGGGCTGCACTGAGCCGCCAGGTCGGCCGCGAGGTCGCGATGCACGTCATCGTCGATCCCGAGGTCGTCGGTGGCGTACGCGTCGAACTCGGTGACGAAGTCATCGAGGGCACGGTCTCGTCGCGACTCAACGAGGCTCGCCGGCAGATTCACTGACCGCAGTCCCGGCTGCGGACCGGGGCTCGATGCCTCGGGTCCGCCCGGGTGGCCGGCAGCAGCCGGCCACCGAAGGCAGAGAAACTCCGACAACAACGAACGAAAGAAACGAAAGCAGGGACGCAACGATGGCGGAACTCACAATTCGTCCGGAGGAGATCCGGAACGCGCTGGACCAATTCGTCCAGAACTACACCCCGGAAACCTCCTCCCGCGAAGAGGTGGGGACCGTAGTCACCTCCGGTGACGGTATTGCCCGTGTCGAGGGCCTGCCGTCCTGCATGGCCAATGAGCTGCTGCGGTTCGAGAACGGCACCATGGGCATTGCTCTCAACCTCGACGTCCGCGAGATCGGCGTCGTCGTGATGGGCAACTCCGAGGGCATTGAAGAAGGCTCGAAGGTCCACGGCACCGGTGAGGTGCTGTCGGTGCCGGTCGGTGAGGGCTATCTCGGCCGCGTGGTCGACGCCATGGGCAACCCGATCGACGGGCTGGGCGAAATCGCGAGCGAGGGCCGCCGCGCCCTCGAGCTGCAGGCCGCCGGCGTCATGGATCGCCAGGAGGTGCGCGAACCGCTGCAGACCGGCCTCAAGGCGATCGACGCGATGATCCCGATCGGTCGCGGCCAGCGCCAGCTGATCATCGGCGACCGCAAGACCGGCAAGACCGCGATTGCGCTCGACACGATCATCAACCAGAAGTCCAACTGGGAGTCGGGCGACCCCAAGAAGCAGGTCCGCTGCATCTATGTCGCCATCGGCCAGAAGGGTTCGACCATCGCCGAGGTTCGCGGCGTTCTCGAGGCTGCCGGTGCGATGGAATACACCACCATCGTGCATGCGCCCGCGTCCGACCCCGCCGGCTTCAAATACATCGCTCCGTACGCCGGCTCGGCCATCGGTCAGCACTGGATGTATCAGGGCAAGCACGTCCTCATCGTGTTCGACGACCTGACCAAGCAGGCCGAGGCCTATCGCGCCATGTCGCTGCTGCTGCGTCGCCCGCCGGGCCGTGAGGCTTACCCCGGTGACGTGTTCTATCTCCACTCTCGCCTGCTGGAGCGCTGCGCCAAGCTCTCCAACGAGCTCGGTGGTGGCTCGATGACCGGCCTGCCGATCATCGAGACCAAGGCCAACGACGTCTCGGCGTTCATCCCGACCAACGTGATTTCGATCACCGACGGCCAGATCTTCCTGCAGTCCGACCTCTTCAACGCCAACCAGCGTCCGGCGGTCGACGTGGGCATCTCGGTGTCCCGAGTCGGTGGCGCCGCCCAGATCAAGGCCATGAAGGGTGTCGCGGGCACGCTGAAGATCGGCCTCGCGCAGTATCGCGATATGCAGGCGTTCGCCATGTTCGCCTCCGACCTCGATGCCGCTTCGCGTCGTCAGCTCGATCGGGGCGCGCGACTCATGGAGCTGCTGCGTCAGCCGCAGTATTCGCCGTTCGCGGTCGAGGACCAGGTTGTTTCGGTCTGGGCCGGCACCAACGGTCTCTTCGACGAGGTTCCGGTCGAGGACGTGCTGCGCTTCGAGAGCGAGCTGATGGATCACCTCCGTCACCACACCTCGATCCTGCACACGATCTCCGAGACCCAGAAGTTCGACGACGACACCGCCGCCGCGCTCGAGTCCGAGATCAACAAGTTCAAGAAGGGCTTCCAGACCTCGGAGGGCAAACTTCTCCAGGTCGGCCGTGAAGAGGCCGAGCCGATGGAAGAAGAGGACGTCCTGCAGGAGCAGATCGTCGTCCAGAAGCGGGGCTGAGCATGGCTTCCAGTCTGCGTGAACTTCGTCAGCGGAGAAGCTCGGTCAGCACGACCAAGAAGATCACCCGCGCGATGGAGCTCATCGCCTCGTCCCGGATCATCAAGGCGCAGCAGCGCGCACGAGCTGCTGCGCCGTACGCCCGGGAGCTCACGCGTGCGGTGTCGGCGGTCGCCACGTATTCCAACGTGGAACACCCGCTGACCACCGAGCGGGAGAACCCGACGCGGGCGGCGATGCTGTTGATCACCTCCGATCGCGGTCTGGCTGGCGCCTATTCCTCGACCGTCATCAAGCAGGGCGAACAGCTCGCCGAGCTGCTGCGCGACGAGGGCAAGGAAGTCGTTCCCTATCTGGCCGGTCGGAAGGCTGCGGCTTACTACCAGTTCCGCAACCGTTCGGTGGCCAAGTCCTGGGAGGGCTTCTCGGATGCACCGGACTATGCGGCTGCTCGTGAGATCGCCGATGAGCTGATCGGGGCCTTCATGGCGCCGGCCGAGGAAGGCGGCGTGGACGAGATCCACATCGTCTATACCCGGTTCGTGTCCATGATGACCCAGGAGGCAACGGTCATCCGCATGCTGCCCCTGGAGGTCGTGGAGTCGGACGAGCCGATCGATCCCAACCAGACCTTCCCGCTCTATGAGTTCGAGCCCGACCCTGAGTCGGTGCTGGACAAGCTGCTGCCGCTCTATGTGGCGAGCCGCATCCAGTACTGCCTGCTGCAGTCGGCCGCCTCCGAGCTCGCGGCCCGTCAGAAGGCCATGAAGTCGGCCACCGACAACGCCCAGCAACTGATCGAACGCCTGACCCGCGAGGCCAACCAGGCTCGCCAGGCCGAGATCACCCAGGAAATCACCGAGATCGTGGGTGGCGCGAACGCGCTCGCCGACGCTAGCCAGGACGCGGAGTGAAGAAATGACTGCCACTGTGAACGATACGAATGCGACCCGGACCGGCGCCGTCGGCCGGATCGCCCGGGTCATCGGTCCCGTCGTGGATGTGGAGTTCCCGCCGGACCAGATGCCGGACATCCTGAACGCCCTCCACGTCGACATCACCCTGGGCGAGGACACGCGCACCATCACGCTCGAGGTCGAACTGCACGTCGGTGACAACATCGTGCGCGCGATCTCGATGAAGCCGACCGACGGCCTGCGTCGTGGGCAGGAAGTCCGCGACACCGGCTCGCCGATCACCGTGCCCGTCGGTGACGTCACCAAGGGCCATGTGTGGAGCGTCACCGGTGACGTGCTGAACGTCGATCCCGCGTCGCTCGAGATCACCGAGCGCTGGCCGATCCACCGTGATCCGCCGAAGTTCGAGCAGCTCGAGTCGAAGACCGAGATGCTGAACACCGGCATCAAGGTGCTCGACCTGCTGACCCCGTATGTGCAGGGCGGCAAGATCGGCCTGTTCGGTGGTGCCGGCGTCGGCAAGACCGTTCTCATCCAGGAGATGATCTATCGCATCGCTCACAACTTCGGCGGCACCTCGGTGTTCGCCGGCGTGGGGGAGCGTACGCGTGAGGGCAACGACCTGATCATGGAAATGGACGAGGCGGGCGTGTTCAAGGACACCGCCCTGGTCTTCGGCCAGATGGATGAGCCGCCGGGCACGCGTCTGCGGGTCGCCCTGTCGGCGCTGACCATGGCGGAATATTTCCGTGATGTGCAGAACCAGGACGTGCTGCTCTTCATCGACAACATCTTCCGGTTCACCCAGGCGGGTTCCGAGGTGTCGACCCTCCTCGGCCGCATGCCGTCCGCGGTGGGTTATCAGCCGAACCTGGCTGACGAGATGGGTCAGCTCCAGGAGCGGATCACGTCGGTCCGGGGCCACTCGATCACGTCGATGCAGGCCATCTATGTGCCCGCGGATGACTACACCGACCCCGCTCCGGCGACGACCTTCGCCCACCTGGACGCCACGACCGAGCTCAGCCGTGAGATCGCCTCCCGTGGTCTGTATCCGGCCGTGGATCCGCTGACGTCGTCCTCGCGCATCCTGGACCCGCAATACATTGGCCAGGAGCACTATGACACCGCGGTCCAGGTGAAGCAGATCCTGCAGCGCAACAAGGAGCTGCAGGACATCATCGCCATCCTCGGCGTCGACGAGCTCTCCGAAGAGGACAAGATCGTCGTGGCTCGCGCCCGACGCATCCAGCAGTTCCTCTCGCAGAACACCTATATGGCCGAGAAGTTCACCCAGGTCCCCGGCTCGACCGTGCCGCTCAAGGACACGATCGAAGGCTTCCAGATGATCTGCCGCGGCGATGTCGATCACATCGCCGAGCAGGCGTTCTTCAACGTCGGCGGCATGGACATGGTCATGGAGAACTGGGACAAGATGCAGAAGGAAGGCTGATTCATGGCCGACCCGTTGCAAGTCGAGGTCGTCTCCGCCGACCGGGTGGTGTGGTCGGGCGAGGCCGAGCAGGTCATCGCCCGCACCACCGAGGGCGATATCGGCATCCTGTCCCGCCACCAGCCGATGCTGGCTCTCCTGGTGCCGTCGGCGGTCGAGATCATCACCGACTCCGGCGAACGCGAGATCATCGCGGTCGACGGCGGCTTCATCTCGGTCGACCACAACCATGTGTCGATCCTCAGCGAGTACGCCACCCGCGGTGTCGTCTCGCTCGACGAGGCCGAGCGGGAGCTGGCGGAAGCCACCCGCAAGCTCGACGAGGGAGACCAGACCGAGGAGACCCGCAAGCACTTCCTGCGGGCGTCGGCCCAGGTCAAGGCCGCGCGCAAGCAGGAGGGCAAGCAGCTCTCCGTCTGAGCAAGTTCTGAGATCCGGGGTCGGTTCTCCGCAAGGAGATCCGACCCCGGATTTTCTTTTCTCACAAAGATTTCCGGCCCTTTTGCGAAACGGTCCGGCAAGTGGAGTTAAGAGGGAACCACCGGTAGATTCAGCCTATGGAGTGGGCCAGCCTCGTGCCGATTGTCGGATTGGTGATGCTGGTCTGTGCGATCGTTCCGCTCGTCTGGCTCTTCCTGCGGCGGCGCTGGCTTGCCCGCAACGGGGGCATCTTCGATTGCGAACTCAACCTGGGCACGATCGCCGATCCCCGCTGGGTGCTCGGCGTCCTGCGCTATTCCGGAGAAGACCTGGAATGGTTTCGCGTGTTGGCCCTCAGCTTTCGCCCGGAGCACAGCCTGCGCCGCAGCGCCGCCCGCATCCGGGCCAAGGTGCAGCCCGTCGTGAACGGGGTCGATGCCAACCAGAGGCTCGTGCGGTTGGAGACAGAAACCGACGCCGGCGCCGTGGCCTGGGACCTGGCGATGGACGCCGATGCAGCCACCGGCCTGCTGGCCTGGCTCGAGGCTGCGCCCCCCAGCGTCGGACGTTTCACGTCCTGAGGCGGGTCAGCTCTCCGCCGTCGCGGCCGGATCGGCCTCGGAACCGGGGGACTGGGGCGTACCGTCGCGGTCGCCGCCGGGCACCCACAGCACCTCGTTGTCGGTGCCGTTGACCGCGCGGGAACAGATGAACAGCAGGTCCGACAGCCGATTGAGATAGCGCACCGCGACCGGGTTGACACCACCGGGCTGCTCCGAGCCCGCCGGCGCGGTCTCGGTCCCATAGGCCTCCACGGCGACCCAGGCGGACCGTTCGGCGCGTCGACAGATCGTGCGCGCCACATGCAGGGTCGCGCCGGCCGGCGTACCCCCGGGAAGAATGAAGGACCGCAGCGTCGGCAGGTCGTCGCCGAACTCGTCACACCACGCTTCGAGCCGGTCCACGGCCTCGGACGTGATGCGCAGCGGCGGATACTTCGGGTTCTCCTGCAGAGGGTTGGACAGATCGGCGCCGAGGTCGAACAGTTCATTCTGTACGCGGCCCAGGGCGGCTCGGATGGCTGATGGAATGCCCGGCTGGGCGAGCGCCAGGCCGATCGTCGAGTTGGCTTCGTCGACATCCCCATAGGCGGCGACCCGTGGATCGGTCTTGCGCGCCAACGACATGTCCGAGAGGCGGGTCTCGCCACCGTCGCCGGTGCGGGTATAGATGCGGCTGAGCACGACCATGTCTGCGACCTTACCGCGGCGAAGCCCGGCATTCGAGGTGACCGCAGCTAGGCTGGGTGAGGTGATGCGGACCCGAATGATCCCTGTTTCCCTCGCCGTTGTGGTGGTGGGGGCTCTTGCTGCCTGCTCGCCCCAGAACACCGCGACCAACGCTCCCACGTCGGGAAGCACCGCGGGCGGTGCGGCCTCGGCCTGCACCTATGAGCCGTTCGGCGAGCCGGCGAAGGCGGTTGATCCGCCGTCGCCGAATGAGGTGCAGACCTCGGGCGAGGTCTCCTGGACCATCACCACCAACGAAGGGCCCGTCAACATCACGATGGACCGGGCGAAGACCCCCTGCACCATCCACTCCTTCGAGTCGCTGGCCAAGCAGGGGTTCTACGACGACACCGACTGCCATCGTCTCGTCGACTCCGGCATCTTCGTGCTCCAGTGCGGCGACCCGACGGGCACCGGTCGTGGCGGTCCGGGCTATCGCTTCGCCGACGAGACGGATTCCGGCATGAAGTATCCGGCGGGCACGGTCGCCATGGCCAACTCGGGGCGCGATACGAACGGGTCCCAGTTCTTCCTCGTGTACGCCGAGTCGCAGCTCCCGCCGGCGTACACGGTGTTCGGGCGGATGGACCCGGAGTCCCTCGATGTCGTGGGGCGGATTGCCGCAGAGGGTCAGGACGGGCGCAACTCGGATGGTTCGGGCAAGCCCAACAACTACGCCCACATCGTCGAGGTCAAGCAGCGCGCCTGAGCGCACGGTCTCACCGGGCGCCGGTGACGGCGACTCCGTTGTGATTGGGCTGGTCGAGGAAGCGGCGGATCGCCGGGATGAAGATTTCGGGTGCCTCGCTGTGCACCCAGTGACCGGCGGTCTTGACCATGAGCTGGCGCGTCCGGGGGAAGAGGCGTCGCATCTCGTCGGCGTACTTGGGGAGGATGTAGTCCGCCTGGGCACCACCGATCCAGAAGACCGGACCGTCATAGGGCGGCCCATCGGGTCCTTCCCAGCCCGCCAGGGAGTCCAGGTTGGCGGCGATCATGTCCAGGTTGGGCTGCCAGAACCACTTCGGCCCCTCCGGGTGGTTCTCGCGATGGAGATTCTGCAGCAGGAACTGCCGGATGGACCGCTCGGGGACCTGGGATTCCAGCATTTCCTCGGCGGTACGCCGATCCGGCAGGTTGCTGATGTCGAGCGAGGTCATGGCATCGACGAGATGGTTGAACTGACGAATGCCGTGGTAGTGCACCGGTGACATGTCAACCACGATGAGGCGTTCCACGAGGTGGGGATAGCGCAGGGCGAGATTCATGACGGCCTTGCCGCCCATGGAATGCCCGACGAGGGCCAGGGGAGCGTGGGGCTCGAGGAACTCCGCGAGCTGGTCGGCCATCGACTCATAGGAGAAGGTGTCGGTCCAGGCCGAGCGACCGTGGTTGGGCATGTCGATGAGGAGCGACTGATAGGTGGGCTCCTGGCCGCTCGCCAGGGCCTTCGCAACCGTGGTCCAGTTCTTGCCCTGGCCGAAGACGCCATGACAGAACGCCACCTTGGGACCGCTGTCACCGATATGGAGCGTATGCAGGGTCTCACTGCGGGTGATCGTCACTTCTCGATCCTTTCTAGCTCCGCCGGTCCCAGCAGGAGCGATGCCAGTGGCGGCGTTCCTCGATCTCGGACGAGCTGCCGAGCGAGGCGACCCGTGGCCAGACCACGACGTGGGACAGTCCCACGGCGATGAGCTGATCACACCCTGGGCAACGATAGACCTTCGTGGAGGAACCGGCAGCGATGCCACGGACCAGCCATTCGCCATCCCGACGGGTCACCGCTGTGGGGTGGTGGGCGGCCAGCGGGCGATGCGGTCGGGCATGCTTGCTGCGCCGTCGACCAGTAGGCATGCGCACCTCCCGCAGAAAACACGAAACCGGTGAGACCGACCTTAGTCGGTCCCACCGGTTCGGTGGTGGTTGCGTGCCGTCAGGCAGGTGCGTCAGCCGCGCGGGTTGCTGCTGTGCGCCTCGGCGGTCGCAGCCCGCAGCTCATCGATGGCAGCCGCCTGGTCGTCGGCCTCGGCCAGCTGACGGAGCAGGTGGGCCGGACGGTGGCCCGGCTCGCCGGTCTCGGCGTAGATGCCCTCGACGATCTCGAGCACGCGCTTCGGGGTCAACTCCTTGAGGACCTCGAACGGCTTCGGCATGCGGCAGCCCTCGGCCATGCCGGTGTCGATGTTGTCGACGGAGGCATAGTTGCTCTGGACCATCTTCACGCAGTTGTTGAGGTATTCGCCCACGAGGCGGTCGTGGATCTCGACGCCGCGCGACTGCAGCGGGCGACGGATCGGGCCGCGATCCTCGGTCGGCTTGCCACCCTCGTAGGTGTAGAAGCCGCGGCCGGTCTTCATGCCCATCATGTTGGCCATGACCAGACGGGTCAGGATCGGGGCCGGAGCCTGGACGCGGTCCTTGGTCTCGTCATACATCTTCTCGAGCACGGCGAGGCAGACATCGTTGCCGATCAGGTCGGCGAGAGCGAGCGGACCCATCGGGTATTTCGCCTGCTCGACCATGGCCTTGTCGATCTCCTCACGAGTGGCGAAGCCGTTCTCGTAGAGATAGATGGCGGAGCCGATGTAGGGCACCAGGAGGCAGTTCACGATGAAGCCGGCGCGGTCGTTGACGACGACGGGGGACTTGCGGAGCCCCTTCAGCAGCTCAACCAGCTTGGCGACGATCGCGTCATCGGTGAACACCGTGCGGATGACCTCGACCAGGGTCTGCACGGGGGCCGGGTTGAAGAAGTGGACGCCGACCACGCGCTCGGGGCTGGACACTGCGGCCGCAATGGCCGTGATGGCCAGCGAGGAGGTGTTGGTCGCGAGAATCGCATCGGCCGGAGCGGCTTCGTCGACCGTCTTGAAGATCGACTGCTTCAGCTCCAGGTTCTCGAAGACGGCCTCGATGATCAGGCCGCAATCGGACACGGCCTGCGCGGTGTCGGTGAAATAGGTGATTCGATCCAGAACGGCCTGCTGATCCTCTTCGGACATCTTGCCCTTGGACACCGCACGACCGGTGGACTTGGCGACGATCGAACGGCCGCGCTCGAGAGCGGCCTCGCTGTTGTCGACAGCATGGACTTCGAAGCCCGCCTTGGCGAAGACCTCGGTGATGCCGGCACCCATGGTGCCCTGGCCGATTACGGCTACCTTCATGTTCTCAGTCACAGTTTGAGCTTAGCTGCTGGCTAACGATGGGGTAGCGATCTGGACAGTCTTGCCCTCAGCACTGCCTATAGCCCCATTCGGCGGACTGCCGGGTGCCGGGCCGAACGCGCCGGTTTCCTGTGGGGCAAAAGAAACAGCCGGTCCGCGAAACTCGCGGACCGGCTGTGTGACCTGGGTCACAGTCTTCAGCGATACATCGGAGAGGCCGAGACCGGCCAGCCCATCCGGTGCACGGAGGTGAACTCGATTTCGGCCTCGCCGAGGCCGAAATCCTGCAGCTTCAGATTGAAGTCCGGGTTCTCGACCATCCGGCGGGCGATTTCTTCGTTGGTCCAGACGTCGAAGACCTTGAACCCGTCGGCCGCGGGAGCCGCCAGGTGCACCAGGGGACGCGCAGGGGACACGGCGACCACGTGTTCGAGCACCTGGTCATAGCGCTTCTGGAGTTCTTCGGTGTCACCCTTCCAATGGAAGGTCACCAAAACGATGTCACTCATTGTTCTTCTCCTCATTGAGCCGAATCTGGGGCCGGTGCAGACCGATCAGGGAAATGGCCAGTTCTTCCATGAACTGGTCATCGGCGGGGCTGACGTGGTCGTCGTCGCCGGGCCGGAGCGTCGGCGAGTCGGTCACGATCTGCCCCGAGTGCATGTCCTCCTGATCCACCCCAACTGTCACGAATCGGTCGCGCCAGCGGAGCGTGAAGCTGAGGTGCCCAGTGCCGTGCTCGTCCTCGAGAATGATGTGGTCGCCATCCGGTTTGAGCATGGCATTCGCCTCGGCGATGATGTGCTCGGCGCGGATGCGCATGTTGAACCATTCATCGACCGCGACTGCGATCTTCTCGGGGCGAGAGTGTCGGAAGACGAGCGTGGCGCTCCCATCTCCGCCCGTGGTGGCCTCACGCACCCGCACCATGAAGGGAGTGAGGAGCACGTCGTGGACGCTCTCACGGGCGGTCGGGGGATAGTTGTGCGCGATGTCATTCATCAGTTGGTCCTCATGAGCGGCGAACGAGTGCCACCCGTCTCCTTGTCGGAAGCATCGAAGAAGTCCTCGCGATAGGTATCGCGCGGGAAGAGCCGCTTCTTCATCAGCATCTTGAGCGAGGCCTCGACCATGGGCGGCGGCCCGCAGATGTATGCCACCATGCCGCGAAGCGTCTTGAAATCCTCATCGATCACGTCGGTGACCATGCCGTGCGAGGTGCCTTCGACGCCCTCTTCCTCGGAGAGGCAGGGGTGATAGAAGAACTGGTCCTCGTGGTCGGCCTCGAGCTGCTTGAAATACTCGACGTCATAGAGGTCCTCATAGCCGCGCACGCCGTGATACAGGTGCATGGTCTGGCCGGTGTCCTCCTCGAGGACGTGCTTGACCATCGACTTCAGCGGGGCCAGGCCGGTGCCACCACCGATCATGATGATCGGCTTCTCCTTGGCGGTGCGCACGAAGAAGCGACCGTACGGGCCGGCGATCTTGACCTTGTCGCCAACCTTCAGATCCTTGAAGATCCAGCCGTCGGTGCCCAGCCCACCCGGCGTACGCTTGATGGTCAGTTCGATCTGCTTCGGGCTGGCCGGGCTGTTCGCCATCGACCAGCTTCGGAACACGCCGTCGGTGTTGGGCAGCGTGACCTGCACATATTGACCGGCATTGAAGGAGAGCTCGTCATCGAGGTCGAAGACCAGGCGTCGCGTCTCGCGGGCGCAGTCCTCGAGAGCCACGAGGGTGCCCTCGAAGTCGCGGACCGGGTGCATCGTGACGCCCTCTTCGGATTCGACGTCGGCGTCGATCACGACATCGGACTCGGGGGTCGCGACGCACACCAGGGTCTTGCCCTCGTTGCGCTCGTATTCCATGAGGGCGAACTCCGAGGCGTCGCCATGGTTGACGTCACCGTCGAGGATCTCGACCTTGCAGGTGCCGCACGTGCCGTGTGTGCAGGCGTGGGGCAGCCACACGCCGTTGCGCAGGCAGGCGTCGAGAATGTTCTGGTCTTCCCGGCACTCGACCTCCTGGTCGAGCGACTCGATTCGTACTGTGTAACTGGTCATTCGTTCCTCTTTCACACGCCAAAACGGTTGGTCACGGCAGCACAGTGGCCGGCCACTGCCGACGAGCGACGGAGCGGCCGGCCACTGTGATCAGGGATCAGGGCAGCTCGAAGCTGATGACGCCCTTGTGCTCAATGCCCAGGCCCTCGATGGTGTCGTCGTCCTTGGGCTCGAACGCGGTGTCGTCCTTCTTCCAGTTGGCCACGCGGGACACATCGAAGTCGGGGTCGGCCGAAGCCCAGGGGGTCAGCACACCGGCCACGAAGTCCGCCCACTTCATCGCGCGCGGCACCCGGAAGCAGCCGGCGCAGACGATGAAGATGTTGCCGCGCCACAGGATGTGCAGCAGCTGGTCCTCGCCATAGAGCGAGATGTGGTCGCGCGACGGGAAGTTGTATTCGCCGAACTCGGTCGGCGGAGCCTTGAACTCTGCAGGTTCCTTGGCGATCTCGGGATCGATAATGGTCATTTGCTACTCCACTCACAGCGTCGTGATTCGGGGTCCGGGCCGTCGGCGTACGCGCCGCGGGGCCCGGTCGGAGCGTGCCCGGTCTGCGCCACGCGGGCACGCTCCGATCGGTTGGTGGTCAGGACACGTTGGCGGGCTCGTGCCACTGGGCCCAGTTCTTGGCGTCCGAGGTGTCGAAATACTCGCCGTTCTCGGAGGTATTGATGCCGTACCACTCGAGAACCTCGGGCACGGTCGCGCCACCGCAGTTGCCCTGATAGATCTGGTGCACCGGGAGCCAGGCCTGGCGATACTTCCAGGGCTCACGGTCGAAGATCCACTTGCAGCCATCGGAGCAGGTGTTGTAGCGCTCACCCTCGTAATGGCTGAACCGGATGGCCTGCGTACCCGGGTCGCCGACCTCGGTGAAGCCCATCGGGATCTGGCAGACCTGGCAGAGCATCGGCAGGCCGGCATTGAAGAACCGCTTGCCCTCGTTCTGCATTTCCTTGGCCTTGGCGTACGCCGGGGCGTAGTACTTGTCCCAGGTCTCCGGATACTGCTTGGAGAACCATTCCTGCTCGTCCTCGAAGGGCACCGTGGTGTTGTAGGCACCGGCGAACGCGAACTGATAGAAGATCCAGTGCGCCTGGTGGGAGAGGTATTCCTTCTCCACGATCGCCTGATCGACATGCCGCGGGGGACGAATGCCGTAGTACTCCAGGTCGGGGAACAGGCCCTCGAGCATCTGCTGCTCGAGATAGAGCTCGAAGCTCTCCTTCCACGACATGCCCTTGCGGGGCAGGAAGTAGTCCTGCATCAGGGCGACGATGGTGAGCAGGCGATAGCCACGCCAGAACCACTTGTCGACCCAGTCCTGGATGATCGGGACGTTGTCCTCGTCCTGCTCGAGGATGAACTTGATGACCTCGAGGCCCAGCGTCATGTGGCGCGACTCGTCGGACTGAGCCGAGAAGCCGAACGTCATCGTGCTGAGGTCGCCGTTGAAGCTCGCGCCCGACATGAACGGCACGAACAGCAGGTTGGTCAGGAAGTATTCAAAGCTGAACGAGATCGCCAGCATGAACTCGAACGGGCCGGCGGAGACGCCGTCGTCGAAGAACGACTTGGGCACCGAGAGATACCAGACGCGGTCATGCATGACGTTGGCGTCCTGCAGGTGGTCGTAGTACTTGTTGAACTGCGACACCGCGTGGGTCTGGGTCTGGTTGTGACGGAGCTCGTCGATGCACTGATACAGGCAGGCGATGCGGGCGCCGGCGCCATTGAGGTGACGGGCCAGATAGCCGAAGTTGCGATAGGCCTGGTATTCGAGCGGGGTCACGCCCTGGAGGAACATGCGGACCGCGTTGAAGTAGCGGGCGTCAGTCACCTGCAGGTGGCCCGAACCCTGGGCAAAGCTGTCAATCACGGCATAGAGGCGCTTGTCCTTCTCGGACTGATACTTGTGATAGGCCTCGACCGTCAGACGGAAGGGATCCTCCCAGGCATCCCAGTCGTGGATCTTGATGCCCTCGAAGTCGGTGTGGGGGAACACCTCCTTCTGGGACACATATGTGGGCTCCCATTCGAGGCCACGCGTCATTTGTGCGTAGCGCTCGCGCATTGAGGCTTTCTTGGCCATGGTGCTCTCCTCTTTGAGTGTGGTGGGTGATCCCCCTTGTTTGCTCCGACCGGGGACCACCCGGGTGGTTCGTCGGAAACCCGTTGAAACGGGGGTTATCAGCGCTTCCAGGCGATATCGATGTAGTCCTCTTCGATGTCCAGGTTTCCGGACATCGAGACGATCGCCAGCTGGATCTCGGAGGTCTCCCACTCGCCGCCGACGTGCTTCTCGACGGTTTCGCGGGTGATGTGGAGGCCACCCTCCCGCCGGATCTTCACGAGGCCCGGCATGGTGACGGTGTCGCAGCCCGGGTTGTCCTCGACGATGGCGTCGATGACGGGGCGGTTGGTGTCGGTGTCCTGGATGTCGATGCTCGCAACGCGCGGGCGGCGCTTGGCTTCAGTCATGGATGCTCCTCTGCTTGGTGACCGGAAGGTGGATGGGTGACCTCGTCAGAGGGGGATGCCCAGGTCCGAGTAGCGCTTGGTGAGAGCCTCGGTGTTCTGCTTCAGGAAGTCGGCGGCGCCCTTCTCGGGCAGGATCTCGTCGAACTTCTCGGCGATCGGCGTGACCGCTGCGGTGGCGCCGTCGAGATACTTGGAAACCATCTCGCCGAGAGCCTTCGCGTTGTCGGCGCCGTGGGTCTCGTCGTTGACCCACGCCTTCAGCAGCGGGTTGAGCCACTTCTGCTGATCGGCGTACCAGTTCGTGAAGTGCTGGTTGAGCAGCGACATGACCGTCGCGCCCTCCGACAGCGCCATGTCCTCGACATAGGTGTGCATCAGCGGGAACAGCTGGGCGTCGACGACATCGACGGCGATCACGCCGGCGCCCCAGTCCTGCTCGATCAGGGCTTCCTCCGTGTACTTCCGCAGGGGCTGCAGGGCCTCGGTGTCCAGCCAGTTCTCCTTGGCCTGGTCGAGCGCCTCGGTGGTGCCGCCGGAGACGGTGAGCCCGATCATCGAGTGGGCCTGGGCGTTGCCGAGCCGGTCGAAGGCCGACAGCGACAGGACCTGCGAGATCGTGTGGCCCCAGGCGAAGCGACCGCCGTTGATGGCGATCAGCTGGCAGGCGCCCTCCCAGTGCCGCATCGGCAGGTAGAGGTCCTGGATGACGGTCTTCCAGTGGTCGGCCAGACGCGAGGTCAGGTTGCGGTCCTCGATGAACTTGAGGTTCTTGGCGAAGTTCTCGTATTCCTCGGCGCGCTTGGCCACGAAGGTTGCGTAGTAGAGCTGGCGCGGGTCCGTGTAGTCGTAGGGGTCCGTCAGCTGCAGCACCGAATAGGTGCGGTCATAGATCTCGCGCGACGGGTCCCAGAACGGCCGGTAGTGGAAGTTCTCCTCCGGCTGGGCGCGATACACGGCCTCCTGATAGCGCGACGCGTTCTTCTCGCCGAAACGGCGTTCGAGCTCGGCGTACGCGGCGCGGCGCGGCTCGATCGATTGGGTGCGGATGTTGCTCATTGAGTCTCCCTCGGGATCTCCAGTGATCCGGTCATGAGGGCGTCGGGCGGCCCTCATTCGTTCCTCACAGTAGGGACGATTTTCCGGGCTCGCCACGCCGTTGTGGGGCTTTCACCCGGCGCTGGGTCCCATTGTTCAAAGTGCACTGATATCGGGTCAGAAAGACTGGGGGTCCCCATTACTGGTCCATTCTGCGGTCCGCGAGAACCGGGCGTGCGGCTCGCCGTTCAGGACCAGTACCCTGAACTGATTGCGGGTAGCAAGGAGGCTGGAATGCCGCACAGGTGTGGAAGCAGGGGGGTCGAACCCGGATGTCTGTGACCCCCGAGGAGTCGCGGCTCGCTGTCCGCGCGGCTGTGGCGCACCGCTTCCAGGTGAACGGGCCGGCCCTGACCCGGCGCCTCACCCAGGCGCTGATCGATCTCAGCCCGGAACTGCAGGGTGCGGATACTGCACTGGTCAGTCTGGTGAAGGCCCTGGCCAGGACACTGGTCAACGAGACCGCGGTCGGGTTGGTCGACTTCAACGGGCATGACGACATCGTCGGTCTGACCGGCGGCACGGCGCTGGCGCGCCAGTTGGGCGAGCGGGGAGTCCCTGCCCATCGGGCCCTCGCCATCTATCAGGTCGCGCAGCACTGGCTGCTCGACACGGTCCTCCTCGAGCTTCGCGCGGTGTCACCCGACGGCGATGCCGACCTCGTCCCGCCCGTGGTCGATTGGATCATGCGCCTGTTCGGCGCGCTCACCCAGGCGGCCGGACGCGAACATGCCAACACCCAGGACCTGTGGCGCAGCTCCAACGGGACGATCCTCGCCCACGACATCGCCCTGATGCTGGGGGAGATCGAGGACGTCGCCGGGGCATCGGAACTTCTCAACTATCGGCTTGATACGCGACATGTCGGGGTGGTGGCGTGGAGTCGGAGCGGCCGCCTCGATGCGCGTCGAATCAGCCGGATCGTGCATCAGTTCACCCAGCTGACCATGGTGGCCGACGCGCTGGTCGCCCCCCGTGACAGCGTCTCCGTGGTCGCTTGGTTGGCGATCCCCGGCTCGGCCCGCGGGCTGGCGGCGCACGTGACGCGCCAGCTCGGCAGCGCGGCCGACCTGCGACTCGCTTTCGGGGAGCCACTCCCCGGGCTGGCCGGTTTTCGGGAAACGCATCGCGAGGCTCTGGCCGCTCACGAGGTAGCCCAATTGGCGGGATCGCTCGATGACGCGTGGGTGCGCTTCCGCGATATCGCGCCGACCTGTCTGCTGAGCAGCGTCCCGGACCAGGCGGAACTCTTCGTGGAACGCGTGCTCGGTGACCTGAGCTGTGCCGGCGAGGAGACCACTCGGCTGCGGGACACCCTGCGGGTCTATCTGGAGAACGGCGAGAACGCCTCGCGCGCGGCCGCCAAGCTCTATGTCCATCGCAACACCGTGAACTATCGGGTGGCCGGGGCGATCGATCTGCTGGGCGTACCCTTCGAACAGAATCGGCTGAGCGTCGGTCTCGCTCTGAACTATCGCCGGCACGCCATGGGTGGCAGTGACCGCACCGTGGAAGCCTCCGACGACTAAGGGTCTTTGCGAAAGTCGTTCGGGTCTTCGGGGCCCGATGGTCGGTAACAACGGCAAGGGGCTCGGCGTGCGGTCCCGGCGCTACCGTGTGTGCATGACCAACTCTCCCGGGCCCGAATCCGCACCCCAGACCCGGGAACTGCCACTGTTTCCACTGGGTGTGGTCCAGTTCCCGACCATGCCCCTGGACCTGCAGATCTTCGAACCCCGCTATCTGGCGCTGCTCGACGACCTCGGATCGACCGGCATCCGCGAGTTCGGGGTCGTCGCGATTCGGAGCGGCCACGAGGTGGGTTCCGACAATCTCCACAGGATCGCCGAGGCCGGTTGTGCGGTGAGGATTGTCGACGTCCGCCCCACGGCGAGCAGGATGCTGGTCCAGGCCCGCGGAACCTGGCGCTTCGATTCCATCGAGATCATCGACTCTTCGAAGCCGTATGCCATGGCGAGGGTCAGGCCCCTGCCCGACGACCCTGCCCCTGCCGACCATGACGTGGATCGGTTGCGCTCCGCGCTCCTGGCGTACGCCTCAGCGGCGGGAGTCGAATTGCACACGATTCCTGCGGAACCGGATGAACTCGTGTGGTGGACCGCCGCGGGGGGCCCGTTGACGCTCGATGAGCAGTTGGCCATCCTGCAGGCATCCGAACAGGAGCGCATCGACCTCCTCGCGCGGTGGCTGCGACGGGAAGCCTCGCTGCTGCTCAACACCGGCAGCGTCCCCTTCCGTCCCGACCGGCGGGCGCAGTCCAACTGAGCGATGAACGGACCCGGGGCGTCCTTCGTGACATGGGCTAGGTTGTCCCGGTGCGATTGGTCATTGCCCGCTGTCAGGTCGACTATGCCGGTCGGCTGACGGCCCACCTGCCGCCCGCAACGCGACTCATCCTCGTGAAGGCGGATGGCTCGGTGTCGATCCATGCCGACGACCGGGCCTACAAGCCGTTGAATTGGATGAGTCCGCCCTGCACGCTCACCGTGCGTTCGCCCGAGGAAGACGAAGCTGCGGTGACGGCTGATCTCGATGCCAGCGTGGCCGAGGTGTGGGAGGTGAAGGGCAAGGACGGTGACACGCTGCAGATCTCGCTCTTCGAGGTGATGCATGATTCGTCCCACGATCTCGGCATAGACCCCGGTCTGCAGAAGGACGGCGTGGAAGCGCACCTGCAGGCCCTGCTCGCCGAACATCCGGAGTCGATCGCTGCGGGTCTCACCCTGGTGCGGCGGGAATTCCCGACCGCGATCGGTCCGGTCGACCTCATGTGCCGCAATGAGAGCGGTGCCTATGTCGCGGTCGAGGTGAAGCGGCGCGGCGAGATCGACGGGGTCGAGCAGCTGACCCGCTATCTCGAACTGCTGCGCCGGGATCCTCTGCTGGGTGATGTCCGGGGTGTGTTTGCCGCGCAGCAGATCAAACCCCAGGCTCGGGTGCTGGCCCAGGACCGGGGGATCACGTGTGTCACGGTCGACTATGACGCCCTGCGCGGGCTGGACAACGCCGAGGATCGACTCTTCTGATCAGGTGCGGTCCAGCTTGGGCTGCAGGACCTCGCGATAGAGCAGCAGCAGAGCAGCTGCGGTCGGAATGGCCATCAGGGCCCCCACGATGCCGAGGAGAGTGCCGCCGGCGAGCGCGGTCACAATCACCACCGCCCCCGGAACGTCCACCTGACGTTTCATCACGCGCGGCTGGATCACGTAGGCCTCGAACTGCTGATAGATCAAAAAATAGACGATCGTGGCCACGGCGGCCACCGGGCTCACCGTCAACGCCACCAGCGCGACCAGCACCATCGAGAGGTTGGATCCGACCAGCGGGATGAACGCGAAGAGCGCGACCATGACGGCGAGCGCGAGGGCATACTCACCCAGCCCGACGATGCTCATGAAGATGAAGCTGGCGGTTCCCGCGGTCGTGACCACGAGGAACATCCCGCTCAGATAACCGCCGATGCGCCGGAACATCTGGTCGGCCAGATAGGTGACCCGGGGCCGGCGGGACGCCGGCGCCAGGTTGTAGATGACCTGTTTGATCGACGGCAGCGAGGCCAGGAAATAGAGCGTCAGGACCAGCGTGACGATGACGGAGAAGACAACGTTGGCGAGCAGGCGTCCGGCACCCAGCAGCCCGCCGAAGATGGCGTTGATGAGCCCCTGGCTCGTCAGCGCTTCGTTGAGCCGCTGGATGATCCCGTAGCGCGCGTCGAGTTCGGCGATCTGCGGATTGTCGCGAAGCTGGACGAGCAGGTCGGGAGCGGTGGCAATCAGGGTGTTGATCTGGGCCGTGAACACGGGCACTACGGCCCAGCCCGCCAAGCCGATGACGACCAGGAGGGTGAGGGCCACGACCAGCACGCTGAGCGCCCGTCGAAGGCCGGCCCGGGTAAGAGCCTCCACTGCCGGATTCAGGCCGAGGGCGAGGAACAAGGACAACAGGACGAGCACCAGAATCGACTGGACCGCCATGAGCATCGAGACGAGCGTCACCGCCACCAGCGCACCGAGCGCCCCGAAGAACCCGATCGAGAACGGCGACATGCGCAGGAGCCGATAATCGTGCTCGGGCTCGTCCGAGGGGGGTGGCGGCGTGGTCGGAAGCGCCGCCTCGCCGGGTTGCTGACTCACCGACCGTTTCAGGAGGGAAATGAGACGGGTCCGCCGCGACCGGACCCCCGGCTGCTGCGCAGCGGGGGCCGGCACCGGCGGGGGCGCCTGGGCAGGCAACGATGGCCCCGCCTGCGCCGGCGCCGGATCGCCCGGGGCGGTGACACCGTCCTCGCGGGGTGTGTCGCTCATCGCGGGTTGGACGACCCCTGGGCCTGCTGGGAGCTCCCGGTCTGGCGGCCACCGCTCTTCTGGTCACCCTTGCCCGCAGGCTCGGCAGGCGCTGCCGACTGACCCTGCGAGCCGGCCGGGCGATTTCGATCGGGCTGCGCGGCCGGGCTCTTGGCGGGCTTCTTGGCGGCCTGTGCAGGTGCAGCGCCCTGCGGCTGCGGACGACCCGGGGCAGGGTTCTGGGTCGTGGGCTGATCGGCCGGCTTCTGGGCGGCGGGACCATCCGAACGCGGGGTGTTCTTCGCGGCCGGAGCCTGGGTGCGCGGCTGGGCCGGGGCGGGCGTACCCGCTGCCTGGGCCGCCCCCGCGGCGAGATCCTGACGCTGTTCGATCGGGATGGTGTCGGGGAAGTCGGCCGCGGTCTGCGTCGCCAGCTCGCTGAGGCTGGTGAGCTGAGCGAGGATGGCCTGCTTGCGGCGAGCCAGGCGTTCGTTCTCGCGGGAGAGTTCCTGGCCCCTATAGGCGGCCTGCTCCTCGGCCTTCTGCAGGATCTGGGCCGCCTCCTTGCGGGCATTGGTGACGAGCGAGTCGGCCTCGCGCGCGGCGTGGATCTTGACGCGCTCGGCCTCGGCCAGCGACTCGTGGCGAATGCGCGCGGCGTGGTCCATTTCGGTCGACAGCAGCTGCTGGGCCTTCTCGTGATTCTGGGTCGCCTCACCGAGCATCTTCTCGGTGGCCGCGGCAGATTCCTCGTGTTCGGCGGTGAGCCGGGCCAGCAACTGTTCGCGCTCGGTGGCGGAGTTGGAGCGGAGGTTGGCCGCCTCGCGCTCCGCGGTCTGGCGCACCGACGCGGCCTCGAGGCGCGCGGCCTCGAGCATGGCCTGGGCCTTGCGCTGGGCCTGCGTGGTCACGGCCTCGGCATGCTGCTTGGCGCCGAACAGCAGGCGATCGCCCTCCTCCTTGGCCAGGTTCACCTGCTCGCCGACCTGGCGTTCGAGGTTGGTGCGCAGGTCGCGGAGCTCACCCATCGCCGTCATGCGGACGTCCTCGCCATCGCGCTCGGCCTGCTCACGGATGAACTGGGCCTGACGGCGCGATTCCTCGACGATCCGGTCGGCCTCGGTCTGGGCCCGCTCGTTCAGCTCGCGCGCCTGGACCTGGGCGACGCGCAGGATTTCCCTGGCGTGGCCGCCCAGATGGTCGAAATCGTTGTCCTCCGCTCGCCGCTCGGGGCGACTCACCGCGTCATGCAGTTCGCGCTGGAGGCGGGACACCTGTTCACGCAGGCGCGCCCGCTGGCCTTCGAGGCTCAGGACATATTCGTCCACCGCTGCCCGGTCGTAGCCCCGCAGGGCACTGGGGAAGTTGCCGGCCGCACTGGCGGTCTCGTCGAACAGGCTCAATCCGGAGTCGTCGGTCACGATTGCTCTCCTCAACGGGGATGGTCAGCCGCCAGCCTACCGGCCGAGAACAGTCGGACCGGGGTAACGACTCCCGCCGACCAGGGCAGGGCAGCGACCCGGGTGAGGGTCAGTGTCCAGCGCCGGGCTCCACGAGTTCAAGCAACACGCCGCCCGCATCCTTGGGATGCGCAAAGTTGATGCGCGACCCGGCGGTGCCACGGCGCGGCTCGTCATAGAGCAGGCGTACGCCCCGCTCCCGCAACACGGCGCACACGGCGTCGATGTCGGTGACGCGATAGGCCATCTGCTGCAGGCCGGGGCCGCTGCGATCGAGGAACTTTCCGATCGCCGAGTCGGGCTTCAGGGGAGCGAGCAGCTGGATCTGGGCACTTTCGGCACCGACTGCTCCGGTGCCGAGCATGGCCTCCTCGACGCCCTGCTCGGGGTTCGTCTCCCGATGAAGCAGCCGCCAGCCCAGCACTTCGGTGTGGAAATGGATGGCCTCATCGAGATCGGGCACCGCCAGGCCGACGTGGTCGACACAGATGAAGAGTGGATCGGGGATGCGCGTGTCCATAACCCCAGCGTGGCACAGTTCGTTCGATGTCGGAGGCCGTTCGGACGCCCACCTCGGAATCGGTCCATTAGGGTGACTGGCAGCGAGGAGGTGCGATGGGCGCGGTCATCGTCGGTGGGGCAAGGACGCCGATCGGACGATTTCGTGGTGCTCTCGGACGCCTGTCGGGGCACGAGCTCGGGGCCCACGCCATCCGTGGGGCGCTGGCCAAAGTCGGTCTTCCGCCCGAGCGAGTGGACTATGTGGTGATGGGCCAGGTGCTGCAGGCCGGCGAGGGCCAGATGCCCGCCCGGCGGGCCGCAATCGCAGCCGGCATCCCCACGCAGGTGCCCGCGCTCGGGATCAACAAGGTCTGCCTCTCCGGGTTGGCGGCGATTGCTCTGGCCGACCAGCTCATCCGCGCCGGTGAGGTCGACGTGGTCGTGGCCGGCGGCATGGAATCGATGTCCAACGCGCCACACCTGCTCCCGGGGTCCCGGGCGGGGTTCGGTTACGGCGACGCGGTTCTTCTCGATCACCTCGAGCACGACGGGCTGCGCGACGCACACACCGGCCGGTCGATGGGCGCCCTCACCGAGGCCGACAACGAGGGGGTCTGGCACGTCGCGCGGGCGGAGCAGGACGCGTACGCCGCCCGCTCCCATCACCGTGCCCACGCCGCGGCCGAGTTCCTGGCCGACGAGATCGTCCCCCTTACTCTCACCGGCCGTGCCGGCGAGACGGTGATCGCGGCGGACGAGGGCGTACGCCCCGACACCTCGATCGAAACCCTGGCGCGCCTGACCCCCGCCTTCACGCAGGACGGGACCATCACGGCGGGCTCGTCGTCGCCGCTGTCGGACGGAGCCGCAGCCCTCGTGATCGCCTCCGCCGAGGCGGCCGCCGAGCTGGGGCTCCCCGTGCTTGCGGAAATCGTCGCGCACGGCATGGTCGCGGGCCCGGGCACCTCCCTGCAGGGCAAGCCCTCCGGGGCCGTCCGGGTGGCCGCAGCGAAGGCCGGTCTCGCCCCCGACGGTTTCGATCGCTACGAGACCAACGAGGCGTTCGCCCAGGTGGTGCTGGGCAGTGCGCGCGATCTGGGGCTGTCGGAGGACGCCATCGCCAACCGGGTGAACGTCAACGGGGGAGCGATCGCGCTGGGCCACCCCATCGGCATGTCGGGAGCCCGCATCGTGCTCACCCTGGCAAGGGAGTTGGAGCGCAGCGGTGGTGGCACGGGAGTGGCAGCCCTCTGTGGCGGCGGTGGTCAGGGCGAGGCGCTGATCGTGCGGGTGCCGGAAGGAACGCGGGAAGGAACGCAGGGATGAACGACACGGTGACAGCCACGCAGCAGGATCTCGCGGCCCTGGTCGAGGGCGCCCGCAACGGTCGGGTGCGGGCAATCGCTCGGCTCATCAGCCTGGTCGAGAACAATTCGCCGTCGCTGCGGCCGCTGATGGGGCTCATGGCGGGCGACACGGGCAGGGCCCACGTCATCGGCCTCACCGGTTCACCCGGCGTCGGGAAGTCCACCACGACGACCGCGATCATCGGTGCCTATCGGGCCCGTGGGATGCGCGTGGGCGTGCTGGCCGTCGATCCGTCCTCGCCGTTCTCGGGGGGAGCGGTGCTCGGTGACCGGATCCGCATGCAGCGGCACTCCTTGGACGAAGGCGTCTATATCCGTTCGATGGCCTCCCGCGGCCACCTGGGTGGGTTGTCGACGGCTGCCCCGCAGGCGCTGCGCGTCTTCGATGTCGCAGGCTTCGATGTCGTGCTCGTGGAGACGGTCGGGGTGGGCCAGTCGGAGGTTGAGATCGCCTCGACGGCCGATACGACCCTGGTGCTGTTGGCTCCGGGGATGGGCGACGGGGTTCAGGCGGCGAAGGCCGGCATCCTCGAGATCGGCGACGTGTTCGTGGTCAACAAGGCGGATCGCGACGGTGCCCAGAACCTCATCCGGGAGATCCGCAACATGGTCGCTCTCGACTCCCATGGCGCGGATGACTGGAAACCTCCGATCGTGCGTACGGTCGCCAGCCAGGAGGAGGGCATCGAGGATCTGGTCGACCGGATCGAGGCCCACCGGGAGTTCCAGCAGGCCGGCGGACAGTGGGCCGCCCGCCGCCTGACGCGAGCCCGCTCCGAGATCGAGGCCTTGGCGCTGGCCACCGTGCGCAGGGAATTCCACACGGGCGGGCGGGAAGGCCTGGAGGACCTGGCCGCGGCGGTGCGGGACGGGCGACTCGATCCCTACAGCGCGGCGGATCAACTGCTGAACCGGTCGTGACCGGCGTGCCGTTCGGGAGGACACCCCGGGCATGCGGTAGGAATAAAGTCGCAGCACTGCGCTTCCCTGTTTCCGCAGTCCGACCCGGAGGTATGCAGCCGTGAAGGAGTTTCTCCAGAAGGCCCTGATCTTCCTGGTCATTGCCTTCTGCTTGTTCTATCTGATCACTCGCCCGACCGATGCCGCGAATGCCGTCCGAGGGTTCTTCGGCGCCTTCGAGTCGTTGTTCACCTTCTTCGCGACCCTGGCCTCCGGCTGACAGCGAGCCGACGGATGTTCCTGTCCCGCTTTCTCCACCCGGATGTGGACCGCCACCTGATCACCGACGAGGGTGAAGAGATCGTCGACGAGGTGCACAAGCACCCGATGGCGGTCGCCTGGGCTCTGGGCGGGCTGGTGCTGTGCATGGCGATCTTCCTCGCCATGCCCCTGGTCGGGGTGGCGTGGCCGGTGCTCCTGATCGCGGGCCTGTTGCTGATGGTCCGGTGTGTCTGGGCCATCCACAGCGCCCATATGGACCGGTTCGTGATCACCAACCACCGGGTGTTCCGCGTGCACGGCATCGTCAACCAGCAGACCGCGACGATGCCCATGGCGCGAATCCTCGACATCACGGTCACCAAGCCGTTCTGGGGTCACCTGTTCGGCTATGGCCATTTCGTTTTCGAGTCGGCCGCGCAGGCCCAGGGTCTGCGCGTGATCCGTTATGTCGCCCGCCCGGATGAGCGGGACCTGACCATCCAACGGGTCGTCCAGCGCTCCGGCCTGCGGGGAGCCCGGGGATGACCAGGGCCGCCCTGCCGTTCGACCCGATCGACCGGGGTGCCGAACTGTGGGCGAACAGCTATGACGAGGTCCCGCGGATGCGGGCGATCACGTCGCTGATGCGGGTGCACCAGCTGGTCCTCACCGAGCTGGATGACCTGGTCAAGCCCTTCGGCCTCACCTTCGCGCGCTATGAGGTGCTGGTCCTACTCTCGTTCTCGCGCACCGGATCCCTGCCCCTCGGCAAGATCGGGGAGCGGCTGCAGGTCCACGCCACCTCGGTGACGCCCCTGGTGCAGCGGCTGGCCGCGGCCGGCCTCATCGACCGGACCCGGCATCCCGACGACGGTCGCGCGGTTCTGGCCTCGCTGACCGAGAAGGGCCGCCGCGTGCTGCAGGAGGCCACCGACGCCGTCGTGTCGGCCAAGTTCGCGTTGGGGGCGATCTCGGAGAACCAGAGCGACGAACTCAGCAGCATCCTGCGCAACATCCGTCTCGCAGCCGGCGACTTCTGAGCCCCCGTGCGCATCCTGACGCTGTCCGATTCGGACTCCTACCTGAAGTGGGCCGTATCCCTGACCGCGCGGGTGCCGGAGCAGTGGGCCGTGCGCCATCTCGTGGTCGAGAACGTGATCGCACCCTCGCCGGCGCAGGTCGAGGCGATCCTCGCCGATGCTCCGGGGCGCGCGATCGGGCGTACGCCGGCATCGACGCTGGCCAGGAGCGTGAAGCGGCTCCGCCCCGACGTCGTGCTGGTGGCCGCCACCGGCCCCGCGGTCTCGGGAATCATGGATCTTCTCGGGTGGGGCGGGGTCCTGGGTCCGGACCGTCCGGTGCTGGTCACCGGTCTGCCGGGCATCAGCTTCCCTGCCAACGAACTGGCCGTTCGGCACCGGCAGGGGTTCGACCTGATGGTGCTGCACAGCCACCGGGAACGGTCGGCGTACGCCGAGGTGTCGCTGCGGATGGCCGGTCCGGAAATCGCGCTGGCCCACCTGCCGTTCCTTCGGATGGTCCCGCCGACCCCGGCCGGGGGCAATGAGGTGGTCTTTGCGGCCCAGTCGCTGGTGCCTGCGGAGCCGGAACGACGGCGGGCCCTGCTCGGTGCGTTGGCCGAGCTCCCTTCGACGCTGCGCCCGGTTGTGAAGGTGCGGGCCCTGGCGGGGGAACGGCAGGCCCACAACGAGCGCTATCCCTATGCCGAGCTGTGGCGCGGGATGGAGCAGAAGCGGGAGATCGAGTTCCGCGCCGGATCGATGGCCGTCGCGTTGCGGCGGGCGGCCGGGTTCGTCACGGTGTCCTCGACGGCGGTGCTGGAAGCGATCGCGGCCGGCGTACCCTCGCTGGTCCTCGACGAGTGGGGGGTCTCCGGCGAGCTGATCAATGCGGTGTTCGCCGACTCGGGGCTGCTCGGCGGACTCGACGATCTGGCCGCCGGCCGCTTCGCCACGCCCCATCCGGACTGGCTGCGGGACAACTACTTCCATCCCGGGACCGACAACGACTGGGTCGAGCGGATCAGAGATCTCGTGGAGAGCCGGGCCGAGGGCCGACTCGCGGCGTACGCCGGCGGGCCCGTCGAAAGCTGGCCGACCCGGCTGCGGCGCCAACTGCGGCTGCAGCCGCCGGCGTGGGCCTGGCGCGGATCGCGAGCCCTCAGGCGCGCGACCGGGCGATCTCGCCGATGACGTCGGCCGCGGCGGTATGGGCCGCCGCAACGCGGTCGCAGACCTCGCGTACCGCTCCCTGTCCGCCCGCCCTGGCCAGCACCACCCGAGCCACCCGCAGCACGTCCGGGTGGGCGTCGGCGACGGCGATCGGCCAGCCGACGGCTGACATCGGGCCGAGGTCGTTCACATCGTTCCCGACGTACGCCGCCCGGGCGGGATCGATGCCGACGCTCGCCAGCCACTCCCGGACCGCGGTCTCCTTGTCGGTGACGGCCTGCAGCACGTCGACACCGAGCTTCTGGGCCCGAGCCGACACGACAGGATTCTTCTCCCGGGAGCAGATCAGGAACGGGATGCCGGCCCTGCGGAGGATGGAAACCCCCATGCCGTCGCTGCGGGACACGCGGACGGATTCGTGACCGTTCTCGTCGACATAGGCTGTGTCGGCGGTGTGCACGCCATCGAAGTCGGTGATGACGGCATCGACGTCGAGCGCCTCGGGGGAGTCTGCGGCTTCGGGGGCATCGAGGACGCCGGCGAAGGCATCGGCCAGGGCGAGTTCTTCGGCCGTGTCGATCTCGAGAGACGCGAGTTCCGACACGGGCACGACCCGGGTCCGGCCGAAGAATCGGTGACCCGAGTCGCGGAACCCGTTCACCGACATGACATAGAAAGCGCCGGTCTCGCGATAGTCGGGCCGTCGGTCCTGGCGCCTCGGCCGATAGGAGGCGTCGTGATTCTGCCCGACCATGGCGCCGGTGCCCGGTGGGAGGGATTCATCGCCGTCGCGCCAGAGGAATTCGTAGGTCTCGATGCCCGAGAACGTCGAATCGGCCTCGCCGGCGCTGACCAGCGCGACGCCCGCATCGAGGTCCTGGGGCCGGATGAACGGGCTGGTGCACTGCACGAAGACGAGGACGTCGGCGTCGATGCCGCGGCGCGCGATCTCTTCGAGACCGTGGATCAGGGCCGATTCGCTGGTGGCCGTGTGCCCGGCCAGCTCGGCCGGCCGGTCGATGATCTCGGCACCGGCGGCACGCGCGGTGTGGGCGATGGCGGTGTCATCGGTGGACACGAAGATGTGATCGATGCGGCGGGCCGCTCGGCAGGCACGGACCGCGCGGGCCACCAGGGGGATACCGCCGATGGGGCGGAGATTCTTGCCGGGGACTCCCTGGGAGCCGCCCCGGGCGGGGATGATGGCCACAGTGCTCACCGGGTCACCCTAGCGATTCCGGGCCGGGCATTTAGTTGGATGTCCTAGTATTTTCCGAGGAGGGACGACGCGGTCCCCGGAGGAGGCAGTGAGCATGGGCACGAGCGATTCCCACGAGCGCTGGCGTACGGCCTGGGACGCCGCCGTCGGTCGCGGCCAGGTGCGGGACGCCGACTTCACGACGCTGTCGGGTCTGGAGGTCGACCCGGTCTATGGTCCGCCGGACAGCGATGCCGAGGCGGCCGACTCCCGGTTCGAGCGGATCGGCTGGCCGGGCCAGTTCCCGTTCACCCGGGGTCTTTATCCGACCGGTTATCGCGGGCGACCGTGGACCATCCGCCAATTCGCCGGATTCGGCAATGCGAAGCAGACCAACGAGCGCTATCGGATGATCCTGCAGGCCGGCGGTGGTGGACTCTCGGTGGCGTTCGACATGCCGTCGCTGATGGGCCGGGATTCCGACGACCCGAAGGCCCTCGGCGAAGTGGGCCACTGCGGCGTCGCCATCGATTCGGCCGCCGACATGGAGGTCCTGTTCTCGGGCATCGACCTCGGCGCGACGACGACGTCTATGACGATCTCGGGGCCCGCCGTCCCGATCTTCTGCATGTATGTCGTGGCCGCAGAACGTCAGGGTGTCGACCCCGGCATCCTCAACGGAACGCTGCAGACGGACATCTACAAGGAATACATCGCACAGAAGGAATGGCTGTTCGCGCCCGAGCCGCACCTGCGACTCATCGGTGACCTCATGGAGTTCACCAGCGCGCGGATGCCGGCCTACAAGCCGTTGTCCGTGTCCGGCTATCACATCCGGGAGGCCGGGGCCACGGCGGCGCAGGAGCTGGCGTTCACCCTCGCCGACGGGTTCGGCTATGTGGAGCTGGGCCTGTCGCGCGGCCTCGACATCGATGCGTTCGCCCCCGGCCTCAGCTTCTTCTTCGATGCCCATATCGACTTCTTCGAGGAGATCGCCAAGTTTCGCGCGGCTCGGCGGATCTGGGCGCGCTGGATGCGCGACCGGTTCGGGGCGAAGTCGGAGAAGTCGCAGTGGCTCCGGTTCCACACGCAGACCGCGGGGGTGTCCCTGACGGCGCAGCAGCCCTACAACAACGTGGTGCGGACGGCGGTGGAGGCCCTGGCCGGCGTACTCGGCGGGTCGAACTCCCTGCACACGAACGCGCTCGACGAGACGCTGGCGCTGCCCAGCGAACGTGCCGCCGAGATCGCGCTGCGGACCCAGCAGGTGATCGCAGAGGAGACGGGCGTCGTCAACGTGGCCGATCCGCTGGGCGGGTCGTGGTATGTCGAGGCACTCACCGATCGCCTCGAGGACGAGGCCGAGAAGATCTTCGCCCAGATCCTCGAGCTCGGGGAGCGAACGGGCGGGCATGCGATCGGTCCGATCACTGCCGGCCTGCTGCGCGGCATCGAGGACGGCTGGTTCAGTGCAGAGATCGCCGAGTCGGCGTTCGCGTACCAGACGGAACTCGAACGCGGCCGCAAGCGCGTGGTCGGGGTCAACTGCCACACGGACTCGTTGACCGAGGACCTGGAGATCCTGCGCGTCTCCCACGAGGTCGAGCGCGACCAGGTGGCGCTCCTGGCCGAACGCCGGGCGGCCCGGGATGCCGCCGCGGTCGAGCGGGCCCTGGCCGACATGGTGGCCGTCGCGCGCACCGATGCCAACCTGATCGAGCCCATGCTCGCCGCCGTCCGGGCCGAGGCCACGCTCGGCGAGATCTGCGATGCGCTGCGCGCCGAGTGGGGGGAGTACGCCGAACCGGCGCGTTTCTGAGCCTGCGATCGCCTCAGGCGGCCCGCAGGCCGCGGCCTGCTCGGGCGAATTCGCCCGCTTGACGGGTCTGGGCAGCAGGTCCGCCACGCCCATGAGGATGCGGAAGGCGCGGCCGGGAAAGACGAGGGGGCGGCCGCCGTCGAGGGCTGCGACGGCTTCGCGGGCGCACTCCTCGGCGCTGATGGCCATGCGGGCCGGCGGCGCTCCCGCCATCTGTCCGTCCACGCCGGCGACGTCGTCGAACTCGGTGGTGACCGGGCCGGGAGCGACCTGGGTGACCGTCACGGCGGTGTCGGCGAGATCGATCCGAAGGGATTCGGCGAACCCATCGATGAAGTGTTTGGTGCCCGCATAGACCGCTGCCTTGGGCATGAACACATGGCCGGCACCCGAACCGGTGAACATGATGGCGCCGCGGTTGCGGGCGATCATGCCGGGGAGGATCAGGCGTGTGAGCTGGAGCGGGGCGAGAACGTTCACGTCGATCATGCGGCGCTGGGTCGGCCAGTCGCTGCGATCGAACAGCGACTCATCGCCGAAACCGGCGTTGTTGACCAGCACGTCGACGTCATCGCCGTCCAGCAGAGCTGTGGCCAGGGTGTCGATCGCGACCGGGTCGGAGAGATCACACGGCAACACAGTGACGACGAGTTGTGGATGGAGGCGGACGAGTTCGGCTGCGAGATCGTTGAGCCGTTGGGCGCGGCGGGCGATGAGGACCAGTTCGGCGGCTCGGGGCGCGAGTTGGCGGGCCACCGCGTCGCCGATCCCTGAGGAGGCGCCGGTGATGACGATGCGGGCGTTGTCGAGGACGGAGGGGGATGCGGGTGTGGGCATGTATGGATAGTAGAACTATCCATTGCAGGATTCAACCCGATCCGGCCGTCCCGTCCGAGGGGTGGGTCGCGGGCCCGCTGGCCCGGTAACCGAGTGGAATGGGATTGCGGGCCGACGCGGCGCGCGGACAGGAGCAGCCATGGCAGAGCCTGCCGGCCACATCGTCGTCATCGGCAGCAGTTCGACGGCGATCCGGCTCGTCGAGGAGCTGGAACGCGCGGGTGAGCAGGTCCTCGTGCTGGTGATGGATGACGAGCCCGTCGGCGCGGCGGCCTCGCCGATTCACGAGATGGCCGAGTCGGGGGCGGAGATCTTCCATGTGACGGGGGTGCGGGAGCCCGAGCTGCGTCGCGTGTACGCCGAGTCTGCACGCGCGGCCGTCGTCCTCGGGTTCGACGATGTGATCACCACGCGCATCGCGTTGATGCTGGAGGAACTCAACGCGGACCTCCGGCTGGTCCTCGAGTTGTCGAACCCCACGTTCGCCGACCGGCTTTCGGGATTGTTGGGGGAGTGCACGGTGTTGTCGAGCTCCCGGCTGGCCGCCCCGGCTTTCGTGACGGCAGCGCTGTCGGGGAGCGAACTGCGGACGTTCGAGCTGGCCGGGCGCACCATCACGGCCGGCAGCCGGGATCTGGTGGGTGGGGACACGCTCGCGGTGCTGGGTGACACCCGCACCGCAGGCATCGCCGGCGTGCTCACCGAGCGCGGTGACCTGGTCCTCGGCACGGAGGCGCTCCCGGAACGCCATCGTCAGGTGCGCCGATCGGGGTTGTGGGGCGCAGTCGTCGGGGTGTTCGATCGGCGGCTGCGCTGGGTCATCGCCGGGTTGCTCCTGCTCATGGTCGGCAGCGTTGCTTATTTCCGCGTCGTCGGGCAGGTCACCTGGCTCGAGGCGCTCTATCTCGCGCTGACGGCGGCGACGTTGACCGGGATCGGTGACACGGCCGAGGAGCTGAGCCTGGGCACCCGGTTCGGCGGCGTGGTGATCCAGATGGTCGGGCTGGTGCTCTCGTCCGGCATCACGGCCGTCATCGTCGATGCCCTGATCAAGTCCCGCATCGGAGAACTCGCCGGGGGAGTCCGCGGCCGCCCGCGCCATCACGCGATCATCTGTGGCCTGGGGCGGATCGGCACGGAGGTGCTGATCGACCTGCATCGGCGCGGCGTACCCGTCGTCGCGATTGAGCGAAACCGTCAGGCCCGCGGCGTGCTGAAGGCGCGGCAGCTGAAAGTGCCCGTCCTGATCGCCGAGGCGACAGAGGCCGCCGTGCTGGCCCAGGCCGGCGTCGAGGGGGCGGACGCCCTCCTCGCCG